>CAOKNO010000057.1 GCA_948470065.1 uncultured Eubacterium sp.
TTTTTTAGAAGAGAAATATTTTTCATTTACCTATTGACATTTATTAGCTGGACTCTCTTTTATGTAGGCGGAAGCCTTATTCCATAAATAAAGAAAGGATGGTTTCCTAATTTATGAAAGAAATAAAAAACATCCTGATTTGCGGCGCAGGCATGATGGGGAAGAATATCGCCTTCGTCATGGCCTCCAATCCAGCTTATCAGGTTGCGTTATACGATATCTATCCCACGGATGTAGCAAACGGCATCCGCACCAATACCAGGCAACTGGTTGAAAGAAAAGTCTTAACAGAATCAGAACTAGAAGAACGGCTCTCTCGTATTTCTTTCACCGACGACATCGACAGCAGCCTTATTTCTTCTGCCGACTTTGTCATCGAGGCTGTATTTGAAGATATGAAAGTAAAACAAGAGACTTTCGCAAAGCTTGAAGCACGTTGCAGCGAGGATACCATCTTCTGTACAAATTCTTCTGTTATGAGCCCTTCCCAGATTTCAGAAAACCTACGGCACAGGGAACGTTTTGTCGGAACCCATTTCTGGAATCCCGGGCATCTGATCCCATTGGTAGAAGTCGTAAAATCTGACGCTTCCTCAGATGAAGTAGCAAAAACAGTTATGGAAGTCCTTCGCTCCGCTGGGAAAAAACCTGTCCTCTGTAAAAAAGACGTGCCTGGCTTTATCGCAAACCGTATGCAGCATGCCTTGTGGCGGGAAGCCATTTCCATCGTGGAAAACGGCATTGCCGACGCAGCCACCGTGGATGAAGCCGTACGTTATTCGTTCGGGCTTCGGCTGCCCCAGCTTGGGCCTATGGAAAATGCAGATATGGTGGGCACAGATTTGACGTATAACATCCACGATTATATCCTGCAGGATTTGGAGGATTCCCATAAGCCATCGAAACTACTAGCAGAATTAAAAAACGCTGGAAAGCTTGGGTTTAAGACAGGGGAAGGCTTCCAATCCTGGACGCCGGAACAAGCTTCAAAATCCAATGCTGACTTAAACGAATACTTAATCCGGATGCTGTATCCATAAAAAACAGGAGGTAACACAATGCCTACATTAGTATCCTTAGAAGAAGCAGCCGCTTTCATCCATGACGGAATGACCGTAATGGTCGGCGGCTTTATGGGCTGCGGGACGCCCCATGACTTAATTGACGTACTGGCAGATAGCAACGTCAAGGATCTGACCTTGATCTGCAACGACGCTTCTATGCCAGGAGGCCCTATGCGGGAAGAACACTACGGAGTGGCAAAACTGGTCCACAACCGCCAGGTCAAACGCTTTATCGCGACCCATGTAGGGCTAAACCCAGAAGTTGCAAAACAATCCATGGAAGATAAGACCTTAGAAGTTATCCTTGTGCCCCAGGGTTCCCTGGCAGAAATGATCCGTGCCGGCGGCGCTGGCCTTGGCGGCGTGCTGACCCCTACAGGCGTCGGCACAATTGTGGAAGACTCCCCGCTCTGCCTGGGCAAACAAACGATACATGGCAAAGAATATCTTATGATGGAAGCCATCCGGGCAGACATTGCAATTATAGCAGGTTCCGTCGTAGATCCGAAAGGCAATATTTGGTATCGCGGCGCAACCAGCAATTTCAACCCGCTGATGGCGACTGCCGCTGACACCGTTATTGTAGAAGCAGAAGAAATCGTCTATCTTGGCTATATCCGCCCGGAAGACGTGCGTACGCAAAGCATTTATGTAGATTATGTCGTGAGAGGAGGAAAAAAACGTGGAACGGTCTGAAATCAAAGGCTTTATTGCAAAACGTGTAGCAAAAGAACTCCATGACGGCGATGTGGTGAACTTAGGGATTGGCCTTCCTACGCTGGTGCCGCAATTCCTTCCAGAAGACGTACATGTCATCCTCCAGTCGGAAAATGGCATTGTCGGAACGGCCACTGTCGACGACTGGACCCACAGCCCTTTGCATATCGTAGATGCAGGCGGCTCCCCTTCTGCTGTGGACGCAGGCGGCGCATTCATTGATTCCGCCACATCCTTTGCCATGATCCGCGGAGGCCATGTCGACGCGACGATCTTAGGCGGGCTTGAAGTAGATGAAGAAGGCTCCCTTTCGAACTGGATTATCCCTGGCAAAAAAATGCCTGGCATGGGAGGCGCGATGGATCTTCTCGTAGGCGCCAAAAACGTCATTATCGCCATGGAACACACCGCAAAGGGGGCGCCGAAAATCCTAAAAAAATGCCGCTTGCCTTATACTGCAGTAAATTGCGTAGACAAGATTATTACGGAAATGGCTGTGATCGAGGTCACAGAGAACGGCCTGCTCCTTACCGAATATAACCCAGAATTTTCCATTGAACAAATCCAGGCTGCGACGGAAGCTGAACTTACAATCAGCCCGGATTTGAAGCCTATGTGCGAATAGCAAGCAGCTTTTCCCATCAGGCTACCCTCCGCCCTGCTTCTATCTACCATCTGACACAGATTCCCAGAGAAACCATTCCATATGTCCCAAGCAGGGCGGAGGGTTATGATTGCAAATCGTATTTTATCTGAAAACAGCAAGATTCCTACTACATTTCCCTTACGGGATCAGAGCCCCGCTCCTGTCATAACTCCAAATATCCATGTAAACATAGCTATTTTCCTTAACAGAAAATTTCACTTGAATTAATCTATTTTCTGGTATAAAATAGATAAAATGCGTGTAATTGGAAAAGCCTTTGGGCTGCGCTTGCATCCTTTTGGCCAGGCAGTTACATCTTTGTATTGCGGCTTACCCGTAATCCGCATCAAACCTGCACCTACTGTAGTATGTTTCAACAAAATAGGAGGAATGATATGCAGCATTTAATGAGCCCGCTGGATTTATCCGTCGAGGAATTAGACAGGCTCCTCACTTTGGCAAACGACATTGAACGCAATCCTCAGAAATATGCCCATGCATGCGCTGGCAAAAAGCTTGCCACCTGTTTTTACGAGCCAAGCACAAGGACAAGGCTTAGCTTTGAAGCCGCTATGCTGAACCTTGGCGGGAGCATCCTCGGATTCTCCAGTGCAGACAGCAGTTCGGCAGCCAAGGGGGAAAGCGTTTCTGACACCATCCGCGTGATTTCCTGTTATGCAGACATATGCGCCATGCGGCATCCCAAAGAAGGCGCGCCTCTCGTCGCGTCGGAGAAATCCAAAATACCCGTCATCAATGCTGGGGACGGCGGCCATCAGCATCCCACCCAGACATTGACCGACTTACTTACCATCCGTTCCCTGAAAGGACGCCTTGACAATCTTACCATCGGCCTGTGCGGAGATTTAAAATTCGGACGGACCGTCCACTCTCTGATCCATGCCTTAATCCGTTACCCCAATATCAAGTTCCTATTGATTTCTCCAGAAGAGCTCCGCGTCCCAAGCTATATCCGGGAGGATGTGCTCCATAAGAACAATGTCCCATTCCAGGAGGTGGAACGCTTAGAAGACGCCATGGGCGCGCTTGACATCCTGTATATGACACGGGTACAGAAGGAACGTTTCTTCAATGAGGATGATTACGTGCGGATGAAGGATTTCTATATCCTGAATAAGAAGAAAATGGCGCTTGCCAAAGACGATATGATTGTCATGCACCCGCTTCCAAGGGTAAACGAGATTTCTGTGGAAGTAGACGACGACCCAAGAGCCGCTTATTTCAGACAGGCGCAGTACGGCGTCTATGTACGGATGGCATTGATTCTCACATTATTGGAGGTGGAAGTATGTTAAATGTAGGCGCAATTACCGAAGGCTTTGTATTGGATCATATCCGGGCAGGGGAAAGCCTGTCCATTTACGCTGATTTGAAGCTGGATCAGTTAGACTGCTGCGTCGCCATTATCAAAAACGCGCGGAGCAACAAAATGGGGAAAAAAGACATCTTAAAAGTAGAATGTGATATTGACAACCTGGATCTTGACGTCTTAGGATTTATCGACCATAACATCACGGTGAATATCATCAAAGGGGAAAAAGTCGTGGAAAAGCGCGTGCTGCACCTTCCAAAGGAAATCAAGAATATCATCCGCTGCCAGAACCCCCGCTGTATCACTTCTATGGAACAGGAGCTTGACCAGATATTCTTCCTTACCGACGAGAAAACAGAAACTTACCGCTGCAAATACTGCGAAGAAAAGTACAAAGGCTTAAAACGGGTAAAATAATCCATCTGTAAGCATTGCCGTAACCAAAGATAAGCAGGGCTGTAAGCCGGGTTATGTCGTGGATAATCATCTATCTAGCCTGGCTGTTGCCAGCCAGATCCTGCGGCCTACCTAAAGCTGGCGGGCCACGTCAACGCTTTGGTTCGGCCTTGCTTCGGATGGGGTTTACATGTGCCCTGCCTGTTACCAGGCAGGCGGTAGTCTCTTACGCTGCCCTTCCACCCTTACCAGGATTGCCCTGGCGGTATATTTCTGTTGCACTGTCCTTGGAGTCGCCTCCACCGGCCGTTAACCGGCATCCTGCCCTATGAAGCCCGGACTTTCCTCACCTGCTGCCTTTCGGCGTATGCAGCCGCGATTATCCGCCCTACTTATCTTTATGCAGTTACATCTGCTAGTAATCCTAGCATACCTTCCTTGGAAATGCAAGTAGCAACAGGATTTTTGCTATATGCTTCCCAAGCAGATCCTTATTTTATCTTTATCTTGATTTTCGCTGACTTCTTCGTCCCGTCCGTTGCCGTTGCCCGGATTGTGACGGTCTTGCCTTTCCCTGCCCGCTTCGCAGATACAACGCCTTTGGAATTTACCGTAGCGTATTTCTTGTTCGAAGACGTCCAGTTTAATTTCTTATTCGCCGTCTTACCAGTTGTTTTAACGGACCCCTTGACCGTTACCTTCTTCCCTGCCTTCACACTCTTATTCCGACAGGTAAGCGTTATCTTCTTTACGGCATGTTTTACGATTTTAATTTTCACAGAAGCCGTTTTCTTGCTCCCGTCAACCGAAGAAGCGGTAATAGCGACCGTTTTCCCTGCCCCTGCCTTTTTCGTCGTCACTACGCCTTTTTTGGTAACCGTTGCATACTTCCGGTTCGACGTCGTCCATGTTAAGCTTGGATCCGCCGTCTTGCCAGTTGTTGCCACCTTTGCCTTTACGGTAACCTTTTTGCCTGCTGCAACCGTGCTGTAATTGCTCGACAGCAAGATTTTCTTCACCTTATGGACGTCTACTGTGATGTCAAAGGAACCAGAAACGCCAGATCCATCCTGTGCGGTTGCCGTAATGACAGCCGTCCCTTTTCCAATGGCTGTAACCTTCCCTTGTGCAGACACCTTTGCTACTTTTTCATTTGAGGATTTCCACATTACCCTCTTGTCCGTTGCATCCTGCGGCAAAATGGCGGCTTCCAAGGTGGTTCCCTCTCCTTTGATAAGCTTTGCCTGCTTCCCGCTTACCGTAATCTTCCCAACCTTTACCTTATCAGGCTTTGGCGGCTCAATGGGCGTTTCTGCTTCTGGCGTCCCGCGAAACAGCTTCAATTCTGCTGCTGAGGCAAACCCGCCGACGCCTGCAACGATTTCAAACCGCAGATACCTTGCCGGGCCGTCTGTACGGAACACCGTTGTTTTTTCTGTCTTGTCTTCCGAAAAGCCCCCAGCGCGTACCTCGGTAAAATCTGCTTCGGTAAGCTGCTCTAACGCTTTCCCAGAATTGCTTGTTAAAATCCGGTATCTTGTCGCAATCCCATTGCTGTCCTTATCCTGCCTAGGCAGGTAATTCAACTGATATAAATCTTCGTAAGGCTGGCCAAGATCGATAGTCAGAGAATGCGGCAGTTCTGTTGCGCCGCTGCCCCATTTGGAATGCCAATGGGTGCCGCTATCGCCGTCAACCGCCTTTTCAGCTTCATTGCCAGGCTGCTGGGAATCCGATACGATCGCTTTTCCTGCCAGGGGTATTTCCTCAAGATCCACCTTCAGCTCCTCCAAGCCCGCCAGCGCATCCATAATCCCGCCGGCCACCTGCTCAATCTGCCATTGCAACGCAGCTTCGCCGAGATCCTTGCCTGCAAGGTAAGCGTCCTTTACTTTCTGCCAGCTTCCCTCCGTATAAGCAGCTTCCGCACGGTTCTCCACCTCTGCAAACGCTGCGTCTAACGGCTTCCAACGGATCAGCTCTTCCCTTGCCTGCTCCAGTTCCTGCACCGCCGCATTGACTTGCGCCTCTGCCGCCCCAAACGGAAGCTTCTTGGACAATTCCAATGCATCCTGGAGCCTCTGCCAGCGTTCCTGCCCAAAATCATATTCAGAAGACGCCATTTCCTGCCCGGCGCGGATCGCACGGTTCAAAAGCGTCCTTGCCGTGCTGTTTAATGTTTCCATCTCTTCTACCTTCCAGCTATCCGCCCAGGCAATCGTCAAGGATTTCTCCTCACGGTCAATCTGGATCGGAAGCCACTGGTATCTGGAATCTTTCAGATTGTTCTTGTTCCACTTATCCCCCATGTAGATAAAGCAGCCCTCTTTTCCCTGCACCGGAAGGACAAACGTGCTCTGCCCGCCAAATGAGATATTGGCATCCGTCCCAATGCATGGGTTTTTCAGCCCATCCATCTGGAACGGCCCATTGCCGCCGTCTTTTGTCATGCCAATGCGGATATTGTCTGTTACGGAATATCCCATCACGTTTGGATCCCACCCGGTACACCCGGAAGAAATAATGTAATAGCTGCCATTGTACTTAAAGATGGCCGGAGCCTCCCTTGCATATACGCCTTTGCTTCCATTCTTATCCACATAATTCCGGCTGTATACGCCTGTCAGCCCGGTATAGTCCTCGTTCAGTTCCGCTATGTATAACGTCCAGTTATCTTCTGAGGAATATAACAGGTACGCTTTCCCATCGTCATCTACAAATAACGTCATATCGCGGCTTTCCGCCCCCAATGGGTTGATGGCGTCCACAAATCGGAACGGCCCTGTCGGGGAATCGCTGACTGCAATCCCGGTCTGTGCAAGGCTGTATTTGCCTGCCCCTTCCCCGTCCTTATGGAACCACATCACATAATTATCATTTTTCTTACTGTAAATGACCTTTGGCCGTTCTAACACACTATCCCAATTTAGTTTCTTGTATAATCCCTTCTTTTGTGCAGCATCGGTACCCTGGTAAAGCGCGTTCAACTGCGCGATATAGGTAGCAGAATTGTATTTCTCCAACGTATCGTAGGGAGATACGGCCTTGCCCGCTGCTTTGGCTGCCTGGTATTCTGCCGAAGACTCCGCTAGATAAAGCGGCGTATCGTCTGCCGCTTCCCCATCGTCCAAAAACGCGGGGTTGTTAAACACGGGAAGCGCGAGCGTCTCTCTCTTCCAATTATACAGATCCGAAGACGAATAGCATGAAACGCCAATGGCAATCACGCCTCCGCCCTGTATGTTGTCTTCTCCCTTGTGCTCTCCGTACCAATAGTATTTCTGTGTTTTTTCATCCCAGAGCACGCCTCCGCCATGCGCCTGTATCATAGCCCCAGTATTGTCCAGCCATTGGCTGTTTGGGGTAATGGCGTCATATACGACGGAAGGCTCCCCTCCTTCTAAACGCTTTACCTCTGCGGTAATGGAATCCGTAAGCATACGCAGTTCTTCGTGTACGGCATACGGGTTCCCAACAAGGGCTTCCGCCCTCTGGATCAAACTGCGCAGGGATGCAGTCTGCGTCTCGTCTGCCCCAGCATGGGTTAAGCAGTCCCGTGCCTCTGACAGCGCCTGTTCCAGATCTCCCTTATCTTGTCCCAAATCTACGGCGCCGCCAGCCGCAAGGTTAATTTCTGCGGCAGAAGCGTACTGATCATACTCGTTGGCATTGTTCCCCTTGGTATGGGTGGCAACCAGCTTGACGTATTTTGCAGCCACCGGTGCAAATGTCGCGCTCTTTTCCTCCTTGTCATCTGCCCAGCTTCCTTCCGCTACCTTCTGGAAACTGCCTTCTTCGGAATCTGTGCTGCTCACCCATATCTCATATGCCAAGATATCCCCGTTCCACTGGATGTTCGCGCCGTTCTTATCCTGCCTTGGCAGATAGCGAAGCTGCGTCAGATCCTCACAGACGCTTTTTAGCCCTAGGACAATGGAAATCGGTACGACGCCATGGCCTTCCGCCCAGGAAGAATGCCATTTCGTGCCCGCATCCCCATCAATGGCTTTTGCAGCGCCTTCTCCATTGCTCTCACTGTCAGCCACAGCCGTCATATCCTCTTGGCTGACGTCTGCCTGCGCCTTTTCCTGGCGCTTCTCTTTTGCCTGTGCCGTCTGAGGCGCCCATGGCAGCAGGCTCTGGCATACCAAAGCTGCGCACAGCGCCAAGGACGCGAACACATGCTTTTTCCCTTTCTGCTTTCCCTTCATTTCTTCTCCTCCATTCTTTGATGATACCAGCGTTTTGCAATGCCTTACCCTTACATCCACTGGCTGCACAATGGGCATCCACACATCCGATGGAATCTGAAACCATTATGCATACTAACATTCTACTAAACAAACGGAAGAAATGTGAGCATTTTTATTATAAAACTGCTCATTTTCGATACAGTTGCTCTGTTCGCCATCATCATCCAGAGCCGCTCTAACACATGGATTACCACCCTTTTAACGCACGTGTCCGGTAGCTGACAAATTCCTGCCCAGCCCCTTTCATTTTCCACTGCTTTGGGGTTTCCCCGACAACCTTCTTAAAATTCCGTTCCAGGGTGGATATAGACGAAAACCCAACGCGCCAGGCAAGGGCGCTCATTGGGATATCTTCTTTTACCAGGAAATCGCACGCTTTTTGGATCCGCACCATATTGACGTATTCAAGCGGCGGCATATGCATGCATTCAATAAACAATTTCCGGAAATAAGGCTCGCTGATATTACAGCTTTCCGCCAGTTCTTTGATTTTAATTTCCTTACTGTAATAAAGTTCAACATACACCAGTGCGGGGCGGATTTTTTCGATATGGACCCCGTCGATTTCCAGCTTTGTCGCCATCCGTTCATTCAGCCGCAGCAATTCCTGCAAGAGGACGTACAGATAGCCATTGACCGCTTCTTTGTTCCTCGCCCTCTTCTCACGGTTCTCGTCTAAGATAGATCGGATCACGTTCGACAGCCTCGGATATTCCTCCGAGGCTACCAGCAATGGGATATTCACCATGCCCTGCCATGCCTGCTCCCTCGCATAGACATCGTGTTCAAAGCATTTCCCAACAAACCCAACCATATCAATATAGAGAAATTCCCAATAGCAGACGCTGTCCCCCTTGCTATGTACCCCATGTGGGAAATTCGCCGGGATTAGGGAAATGCTGCCGCTTTGGTACTCTGGCCGCTCCTCGCCCATATATACAACCCCTTCCCCAGAATGGCAATACCCGATTTCAAAAAAATTGTGGAAATGCTGTTCCCCGGTCTTGTAATTCGTCTTCCATTTCTCGCCCAGCAGCGCCAGGTCGTAACGGCCGACTGGCATCTCATAGTAGCGGAACTCCTCTATCTTTTGTTTACACATGGAAGCAGCTTCCTCCAATAAACTCCCGCAGGATGGAATTTTTTGCAACATCTTCGCTCGGCACGGGAAGGAAATAGTCCAAAAACTTCAGTAGGCGCTTGGCCTCCGTATATTCGGGGCAGTCCTTCCCAATCTGGAACAGCAGCGGCTCTGCATACTGCTTGAGCACGGCAAGTTCATAAATCAAAGCCGAATTGAACATCACATCCGCTTCATCCTGGAATGGGAAAATGTACTGTTCTTCTCCTCTGCGTACCGAATCCCACATCGTAATCGTTTCCTTCGCCGTAATATTCCTGGTCCTTGCGTCCCTGACCATACGCCGGATCATCCGCCCATCCGTCGTCGGAAGGCTGTTATGCTCGTCAATGTTCAACTGGGTCAGCGCGCTGATATAAATCTTCAATTTGCTAAAGGACGGAAGCGTATAGGAAAGCTTATCGTTCAGCCCATGGATCCCCTCTAGCACCAGGATATCGTTTTTCCCAAGCTGTTTTGCGTTCCCTTTGTATTCGCGCATCCCAGTACGGAAATTATACGTCGGAAGTTCGATCCGCTCCCCTTTTAATAACGCAGACATATCGTGGTTAAACAATTCGATATCAATGGCCTCTAGGCACTCGAAATTGTATTTCCCATCCTCGTCCTTCGGCGTATCCGCCCGGTTCACATAATAATCATCCAATGCAATGGGATGGGGCTTTAGCCCTTGCGCCATAAGCTGGATGGACAGGCGGTGGGAAAATGTCGTCTTACCAGAAGAAGAAGGCCCTGCAATCATGATAAATTTCTTATCCGGCTGGGCGGCTATCTGCTCTGCCAGGCTCCCGATTTTGCGTTCCATCAATGCCTCTGCCAGCAAGATCACGTCCCGTATCCGTCCTTGGGCAACCGCGTCGTTCAACGCCCCAATTGTCGCGATATCTAATTTCTCGCTCCATTCTGCTGATTCCCGCAGCACGTGGAACAGCTTATGGGAAGGCGCAAATACCGATACCTTCTTAGTATCTTTATCTGGAAACAACAGGACAAACCCCGCATCGTACTGCTTCAACTCAAAATAGTTCAGATAACCCGTATCCGGCACCATATACCCGTAATAGTAATCCCTGTAACGCCCAATACTGTAAATATTGACCTTAGAACTCCTCCGGTAAGCAAACAGCCGTTCCTTATCCCGCATCCCAAGCTCCTGGAACAGCGCCACGGCTTCGTCGGTGGAAATGCTTTCCTTCTGGATGGGAAGCTTTGCCTCCACCAGACGCCGCATTTCCCCTTCCAGGCGCGCAAGATAGGCTTCGTTTGCCGTTTCTCCCTTAAGCTCGCAGTAATATCCCTGGCTGATGGAATGCTCAATCCGCACGGCCACAAGCTTCCCATCCTCCTTCGCCAGGTTATAAACCGCCCGTTGCATCAACAGGGACACACTCCTTCTGTACGCCTTCCTGCCGGCCTTATCATGCGTCGTCACAAAAGACAGCGTCCCGTCTGTCTTTACCTTACGGTTTAACTCCCGCAGTCGGTTATTAAACAGCACCAATACAATATCGTCTGCCAACTGCGTCTGGTATTGCGCTGCAATATCCAAAAACGCCGTCCCCTTTGGATACTGCTTTTCCTCCCCATGGATTGTAATGCGGCACATAGCTTCTCCCATAGCCTTCCTCCTCTCTTACCAATCGACAAACGGCGGCGCGTCCTCTTCCCCTATGACCTGGAGCCCAGCCGCATTTTGCTGTAGGTATCCTACCATATACGGCACAAATATTTTTTCCACCCCATAATGCCCGGCGTCTATAATAAAAAGCCCCTGTGCAGCCGCATCCATCCCTTCATGGTGCCCAATATCCCCAGTGACAAGTACCTGCGCGCCTGCCTTGATTGCTTTTCCAATTACGCTCTTCCCCGAACCAGGGCAAACCGCCACACGTTTCACCGGCTGCTGCATAGGGCCGTACACCCTGACGCTGTCTAAGCCAAACGCTTCCTTCACCAGATCTGCGCAGCCTGAAACCGTAGATTCCTCTGGCAAAAGCCCGACCTTTCCAATCCCTTCTGCTTCCTCCCCTTCCCCATAAACCACATCCAGCGTCTGGCGCTCCTTCAGCCCCATCCTATCTGCTGCAAGCTGCCCCATCACCTTGATGTCAAAATTCGTATGCATCGCATAGCAGGAAATCCCGCTCTGGATCAGGCGGATAATCCGTCTTCCGATGAAATCCTCCGTATCGATCCTCTTTATACCTTGAAAAAGCATTGGATGATGGGTAAGAAGCAGATCCGCCCCGGCCCTTTCTGCCTGTGCAATCGCCGCTTCATTCGCATCCAACGCTATGTATACACGCTCTACTTCCTGCTCCCTGCCGCCTACCAGCAGCCCGACATTATCCCAGCTACAGGCACAATGCTCCGGCGACAGCTTCTGTAATACTTCTATAACCTCCTGGCAAAGCATAGCCAAACTCCTTTCCGCCAATCAAATACAAAGCGGGCAACGTCCCGCCATACCACGTAACGATTTCAGCTTCCATGCATTCACGCGCCAGCGCCACGGACAATCCGCAACGCCTCCTCAATATCCTCCAATTCCCGCCTAAGTTCTGCCGCCCTGTCCCCAGAATCCTGCCTGGCATTTGAGATAAAATGCGTAAGGATCCCTTGTTTCTGTTTTTGCTGCTGCAACAGATACTGCCGTAAGACTGGATGGTCCTGTTGTAACAGCAACGGCCCGTAGCGGAATACAATCCTAGCAGCAATCCCTTCTAATCCAGAAGGCATCCAAGAAGCCGGATCCATTCTTCCTTCCCATACCGGCTGCACCGCCATCATTGGGTAATACTTCCCATCCTCCCATACCATATCCTCTGCAGCCATACGATACCCATGTTCATACAAAAACTCCCGGAATGCCTGGATTTCAGACTGAGGCTGCAATACCAGCTTCCTAGCAGACATTGCAACGCCTTCCCCCTGCGACAGGATCCGCATCATCAGGGAACCGCCCATCCCTGCAATGACAACCGTATCTGCTTCCCCAGGGCTTAAAGCCGAAAGCCCGTCAGACAGCCTGGCCTCTATCTGATGTTCCATGCCATATGCAGCTATATGCTCCTTTGCACGGCGCAACGGCCCTGGATTCACATCCATGGCAATTGCATAATCTGCCTTTTTGCCCCCTACCAAAAAGACAGGTATGTACCCGTGGTCTGTCCCCACATCTGCCACTGTACCACAAACGCCTGCCAGGCCTGCGACCGACTGCAGCCTTTTTGATAGCCTCATCAATCCAGATAATCCTTTAACTTACGGCTCCTGCTGGGATGGCGCAGCTTCCGCAATGCTTTTGCTTCAATCTGGCGGATCCGTTCCCTTGTTACGTTAAACTCCCGCCCCACTTCTTCCAACGTCCTGGCACGCCCGTCGTCTAAGCCAAACCTAAGACGTAATACCTTCTGCTCCCGCTCTGTGAGCGTACCCAGCACCTCTACAAGCTGCTCCTTCAATAGCGTAAACGCTGCCGCATCGGCGGGTACAGGTACGTTGTCGTCTTGTATAAAATCCCCCAAATGGCTGTCTTCTTCTTCTCCAATCGGGGTTTCCAAAGAAACCGGCTCCTGGGAAATCTTAAGGATCTCCCTGACACGGTCTACCGGCATATCCATTTCTTCTGCAATTTCTTCCGGCGACGGCTCGCGCCCTAACTCCTGTAGGAGCTGACGGGACACACGGATTAATTTGTTGATGGTTTCCACCATATGCACAGGGATACGGATTGTCCTAGCCTGATCGGCAATCGCCCTTGTGATTGCCTGGCGGATCCACCAGGTTGCGTACGTTGAAAATTTATAGCCCTTGCGGTAATCGAATTTCTCCACAGCCTTAATCAGCCCCAGGTTCCCTTCCTGGATCAAATCCAAAAACAGCATCCCGCGCCCTACGTAACGCTTGGCAATGGAAACCACCAGACGCAGGTTCGCCTCTGCCAGCCGTTTTTTCGCTTCCTTATCCCCTAATTCCATACGTTTTGCCAGTTCAATCTCTTCCTCTGCCGTAAGCAAGGGCACCTTGCCGATTTCCTTCAAATACATACGAACGGGGTCTTCAATGGAAATACCGTCCGGGACGGAAAGGTCAATATTCTCTACTTCCACCTCATCATCAGCATCAATGAGGATATCGTCATCGTCGTCGGTCGTGCGCAGCACATCTATATTATTCCCCTCCAGGAAATCCAAGATCTTTTCAAACTGCTCTGCATTCAGTTCCATCTCATGGAAAAAATCATTAATTTCCTGGTATTCCAGAACATTTCTTTTCTTTTTTGCAACCGCTAACAGTTCATGCAGCTTTTCAATAAATTTTGCGCTCTTATCTTCCATTTCGTTTCATCCTTCCATTCGTTGTTTATATTTTATCCCCATTTAGTGGAAATATACAGAATGCCTGGTTTCCTGGGCTTTCCTGCCTAGAAAGCGCCATAGGGTAACGCGTCTTTTGCCTCTCCCAGAACTATGGCGTCCTAGAACCTAAGCCCCAAATATCTGTAAAACATCCATCTGCCTTAACCGCTGCAGTTCCCTCTTATCCGCTACTACTTGCTGTAAGCCCGCTAAATCAGACGGTTCTAAATGCCGAGATCGGTAATGGATACTGTTTTCCTTTAGGCGGATCACTGTTTCCTTCAAAGCCTTCTCCTTCTCTGCCTTGGTATCCACCTCCTTTAACCTGGCATGGAACATCCCTGCGATTTCCTGCTGCTCCTTCTCGTCCGGAAACAAATCGAGCACCTTGGCAGGATTGATCCGCCCCGTTTCACATTGGGCAAACAGGGCTTCTGCCGCTTTATGGTATAACTCCTCTGTAAAATCCTCCGGCGTAATGTAAGGCTTTACAGCCTCAAACAGCCCTGGTTCTTCAATCAGCCATGTGAGCATGAGCCTTTGCGACTGCCGGATCCCATCTCCCTTCGCCTTGCCGCTTTTTTCCTGTACGCCAGACCTAAGCTTACGTGGCTTTGCGGATATCCCGGCTTTCGTCCCTATATGCGCTACCAGCTTCCGCATGTTCTCGAAGCCAGTCTGGTATTTTTCCGCAATTGCCTGGATATAATTTTCCCGCTCGATTGGCTCTTCAAATTCCAGGATTTTCTCTGCGACAGCATTGTAAAACGCTGTTTTTTCCGTCGGATCCTTCAGATCAAACCCGCGCTCTAGCACTTCGGTTTCAAACAGGAAGCTGTTTTTCGCCTGTGCAATGCGTTTCTTATAGCCTTCCGACCCTTCTGCCTGGATCAGTTCATCTGGATCCTTGTAAGGATCCAGTTCGACCACCTTCGCCGTAATCCCTGCCTCCCGCAAGATTGAGATTGCCCGCAGCGCCGCCTTTGTGCCTGCGCCATCACTGTCAAACGTACAGTACACTTCCTTGGTATAACGCTTAAGCAGGTTCGCATGGCCTTGGGTAAAGGCTGTACCCAAAGACGCTACGGCATTGCCAAACCCTGCCTGGTGCAGCGCAATTACATCCATATACCCTTCGCACAATAAAAGAAACGGCTGTTTTGAAGCCTTGGCCAGGTTCAGCCCATACAAATTGCGGCTTTTATCAAAAATGGCTGTTTCCGGGGAGTTTAAATACTTCGGTTCCCCCTTCCCCATCACGCGCCCCCCAAACCCGACCACGCGGTTGTTAGCATCCATAATCGGGAACATCACCCGGTTCCAGAACTTATCCTGCGCCCCACGCTTCTCGTTCATCGAAACAAGCCCTGCTTCCTTTAGAATGCTGTCTTCAAAGCCCTGCTTCCTGAGATATTGGTATAAATCATCGCTGTTTTTATTGGAATACCCAAGCCCAAATTTCTTCAACGTATCCTGGCTCAGCCCTCGTCTGGTAAAATACTCCATAGCAGCCTGCCCCTGTTCCATCCGTAGCTGGGCGTAGAAATATTTCGCCGCCGCTTTATTTGCCTCTAACATCCGCATCTTCCGGTCGGCTTCCTGCCTTGCTTTCCCAGACATCTCCTGTTTAGGGAGCGTAATGCCTGCCCGCTGCGCCAATGCGTCCACAGCTTCCTGGAACGTATCATTCTCGTATTGCATCAAAAAGGTAAACACATTCCCGCCTGCGCCGCACCCAAAGCAATAATACATCTGTTTGCCCCGCGATACCGAAAAGGACGGGGTCTTCTCGTTGTGGAATGGGCACAGCCCCAAATATTCGCCCCCCTTTTTCTTCAAATGCACATAACTGGAAATCACATCCACAATATCATTTGCAGCACGTACCTCTTCAATCTGTCCTTCTGAATAATAAGGCATCTATTGCTCCTTTCCAACGTACGCCATTTAGGTAATTGCGAAACCCTCTCTGGGACAGACGCGTCTGTACAATCCATACAAAAGCGGGCTCCAGATGCCGTCGCAAGTCGCCCTTTTTTTGTACAGATTGTACATCCGCTGTTTCTAGAAAGGGAGTTTTGCAATCGTCTAGTACGCCATTGCCAGCCGCCTATTCCCTATGTATGGCAATCCATTGTTACCCCACCTGCCATGCCTTGGGCATAAAATATTCTTCAAACTTGGCAATGGCATAGCGATCCGTCATCCCGGCAATATAGTCGCAGACCACACGTTCTTCTTCCTCCCCCTGCTCTATCATATGCTGGTACAAGGATGGAAGTATCTCCATATGCTTCCTGTAATAAGTAAATAGCCGGCTCAGCAAATCCTCCGCCCGTTCCTCTTCTCCTTTTGCAACGCCATCCATGTACACGTTCCGGAACATAAAGCTGCGTAATCCTTTCATCGCCTCTGCAACCTCTTCTGACATACAGATATCATTTTTCCCCAAGCTATTGGTTATGATATTATGGATCAAAGTATCCAGCCGTTCCTTTGTCGTATTCCCTAAAATCTCCCGGTATCTTATCGGAATATCTGTTTCGGAAAGCACCCTTGCGCGTATAGCATCGTCAATGTCGTGGTTGATATACGCGATCTTGTCCGAAAGCCGGACAATCTTCCCTTCCATGGTAGCAGGCATCAAATGGGTCTGATGGTTCATAATCCCATTTCGTACCTCCCATGTCAGGTTCAGCCCACGCCCATCCTTCTCTAACCGTTCCACAATCCGCACGCTCTGCTCGTTGTGGCAAAAACCACCTTTGCAGATCTCATTGAGCATACGTTCCCCAGCATGTCCAAACGGCGTATGCCCCAGATCATGGCCAAGCGCAATTGCCTCTACCAAATCTTCATTCAGCCGGAGCGCCTTTGCTATCGTCCTTGCATTCTGGGAAACCTCCAGCGTATGGGTCAGCCTGGTACGGTAATGATCCCCCCTTGGCGCTAAAAATACCTGCGTCTTATGCTTCATGCGGCGGAATGCCTTACAGTGCAGGATCCTGTCCCGGTCGCGTTGGAAGACTGGACGGATATCACATTGCGGTTCCTCCTTTGCGCGTCCTTTTGAATTTTCACTTAAGGTGGCAAATGGGCTTAAATAGGTGCGTTCCAGCAATTCCATATTTTCTCTTATGAGCATCCATATCACCTCTATATATGATATATTCCGCACAAATTCCTTATTTCCTTTATTTTTTTACAAAAAATCCATAGATTTTTGCTTAATACTTCCCAATCCGTTTCGATATAACCTCGGCCAGGCAAAAGACAGGCCCTTCCATATGTTTTTTTACCTGTGCAAGCTCCTTGCGGATCTGGATGCTCTGTGGGCAATGCTGCTCACACTTCCCACACTTCATGCATTTTGATGCGTTAGACGGGTTCGTACGCAGCGCCGTACACATAAAATACGATTTCATCCCCTGGAACCAGCTATCGGTGTACCTCGTATTATAAGCCGAAAAGCATCCTGGTATATCCACGCCCCCTGGGCAAGGCATACAATACCCGCAGCCTGTGCAGGGCACTTTGATCGAACGGTTGATCTTGGCCTTCACCCTTTCAATCACTTCCATATCATGCCCCGACATACAGCCTACTGATGCTTCCGAAGCAATCCGGACATTCTCCCTGACCTGGCTTGCATCGTTCATGCCAGACAATACCACCGTTACCTCCGGTTGGCTCAATAGCCAGCGCAGGCCCCATTCCGCCGGGCTTCGCTTTGGTTTTTCCTGTTCAAAAACCTTTGCCGCATCCTTCGGTAAGCCCTGTACCAGGCGCCCTCCCCGCAACGGCTCCATAATTATGACAGGCATCCCTTTCTCATGGGCGCGCAAAAGCCCCCGCCGTCCTGCCTGGGAATGCTCGTCCATGTAATTATACTGGATCTGGCAGAAATCCCAGTCGTATGATTCTAATATTTTTAAGAAATTATCGGTATTCCCATGGAAGGAAAACCCAATATTCTGGATCTGCCCACTGGCTTTCTTCTGGCTAATCCACTCCTGTATGCCAAGCCCCTTCAGGCGTTCCCAGGCTGCAACATCGTTCAGCATATGCATCAGGTAATACTCCACATAATCGGTTTGAAGCCGCTTTTGCTGCTCCTGGAAATACCGTTCCATATCCCCTTCCTGCTTCAGATAATAATGGGGCAGCTTCGTGGCAATCTTCACGCGATCCCGGTAGCCCTTTGCCAAAAATTTCCCCAGGCAGGCCTCGCTCCCTCCATACGTATAGGCAGTATCGAAATAATTCACGCCGTTCTCTATGGCAATGCGCATTTCTTCCTCTGCTTTTCCCTGGTCAATCCCGGAACCTTTCCTGGAAAAACGCAGGCACCCATAGCCTAATACTGACAATTGCTCCTGGTTCTTTGGGTTCGTCCTATACTGCATAACCGCTTCCTCCCTTTTATTCTCCCTATGATCCGGCAATCTCTAGCCCAATTGTAAGTTCCACGGGGCAATGATCGGAGCCAAACACCTCCGTATGGATTGCGGCATCCGTTAAGCTGCCCTTTAAATCCTCTGATACAATAAAATAATCAATCCGCCATCCAGCATTTTTCTCCCGCGCCTTGAAGCGATACGACCACCAAGAATAGATCTGTTCCCTATCAGGATAGAAATAACGGAAGGTATCCAGATAGCCATGCTGTAAAAGCCTTGAAAGCTTCCCGCGCTCTTCATCGGTAAACCCTGCGTTCTTCTGGTTGGCCTTTGGGTTCTTCAGGTCGATTTCCTGGTGCGCCACATTGAGATCCCCACAAAAAATAACAGGCTTCTTTGCCTTGAGCTTATCTAAATACCCTAACATAGCGTCTTCCCATTCCATCCGGTAAGGGAGCCTTGCAAGCGCATTCTGGGAATTGGGCGTATAACAGGTCACCAGGTAAAAAGGCTGGTATTCCAGGGTAATCACCCTCCCTTCCGAATCAAACGCTTCCATCCCAATCCCATATGAGCAAGAGATCGGCGTATGCTTTGTAAAAATAGCTGTCCCAGAATATCCCTTCTTCTCTGCATAATTCCAGTATCCTTCATACTCTGGCGGCAAATCCAAATCAATCTGGCCTTCTTGCAGCTTCGTTTCCTGGATACAGAAAAAATCCGCGTCCGCTTCTTTTAAATATCCCAAAAATCCTTTTTGTACGCAAGCCCTTAGCCCATTCACATTCCACGAGATAAATTTCATTTTGTTGTTTCTCCTTATTTACCAAACTTTGATCTGACAAAAATAACGATAACACTCAAATCCCCAAAGCTAGTATAACCAAAAACACCTCTTGCTTATCAGATTTGCCGTACCCAAGTCAAAAGGTATACAATGGGATTAAAAAATACGTAAAAAGTAAGGAAATCTCAATACTCTTAAGATTTCCTTACTCTTATTC
>CAOKNO010000058.1 GCA_948470065.1 uncultured Eubacterium sp.
CTTTTGTATGGATTGGACAGACGCGTCTGTCCCAGAGAGGGTTTCGCAATTACCCATCTGATTTAAAACAGCCCGGTAATTACGCCTTCATCCGTCACGTCAATGCCATAAGCGGCCGGTGATTTGCCAAGGCCCGGCATAGTCATAATCGTGCCCGTAACCGCTACGACAAACCCTGCGCCTGCGGACGGGTAGACTTCCCTGACGTTTACGTTAAACCCAGACGGCCTCCCCAGCTTCGCCGGATCGTCCGACAAGGAGTACTGGGTCTTTGCCATACACACCGGGAAACACCCCATGCCTAACGATTCTAACCGTTCTAGTTCTTTCTCCGCCGCGCTGGAATATGACACCCCGTCTGCACCGTAGATTTCCTTTGCAACGGTTTCGATCTTTTCTTTTAGGGAAAGGCTATCCTCGTACAGCGGGCTAAAATGGCTCTCCTTCTCCTCTAAGGTCTTTATCACCTTTTCTGCCAGCGCAATGCCGCCTTCCCCGCCGTGCTCCCATACCTGGGACAACGCAAACTCACAGCCGCGTTCTTTGCAGAATGCTTCTATAAAATCTGTTTCCGCCTTGGTATCTGTCACAAAAGCGTTCAAGGTCACCACCACCGGGACGTTGTATTTCTGAAGGTTTTCGATATGCTTCTCCAGGTTTACAATCCCGCGCTTCAAAGCCTCTAAATCCTCCCTGGAGAGATCCGCCTTTTTCACGCCGCCATTGTATTTCAAGGCGCGCACCGTCGCAACCAGCACGATTGCATCTGGTTTCAGCCCGGCTATGCGGCATTTGATATCCAAAAACTTCTCTGCGCCGAGATCTGCGCCGAAGCCCGCCTCTGTCACCACATAATCCGCAAGCTTCAAGGCTGTGCGCGTTGCGCGGACACTATTGCAGCCATGGGCAATGTTGGCAAACGGCCCGCCATGGACAATGGCTGGCGTATGCTCTAACGTCTGGATTAAATTGGGCTTTAACGCATCCTTCAACAGAGCAGCCATTGCGCCAACCGCCTGCAGGTCTCCTGCCGTCACTGGCTTCCCTTCATAATTATAGGCAACGATAATGCGGCTTAAGCGTTCCTTCAGATCCGCCATATCGTCTGCAAGGCATAAAACCGCCATAATCTCTGAAGCTACGGTAATTACGAAATGATCCTCGCGGACTACCCCGTCCATTTTATTCCCTAACCCTACCACGATATTCCGAAGCACGCGGTCGTTCATATCCATGCACCGTTTCCAGACCACCTGCCTGGGATCGATTTGAAGCGCGTTCCCCTGCTGGATATGGTTATCCAATAATGCGGCAAGCAGGTTGTTGGCAGAAGTGATGGCATGGAAGTCCCCAGTAAAATGAAGGTTCAAGTCTTCCATCGGGACTACCTGCGCATACCCGCCGCCTGCCGCCCCGCCTTTGATCCCAAAACAGGGCCCTAACGACGGCTCGCGTAGTGCAAGGACTGCCTTTTTGCCCATTTTGCCGAATGCCTGCCCAAGGCCGATACTCGTCGTCGTCTTGCCTTCTCCGGCAGGAGTTGGGTTAATGGCTGTCACAAGGATTAATTTCCCATCTTTGTTGCTTTTTACTTGCTCCATCAGCTCGTTGGATAATTTCGCCTTATATTTGCCGTAAAATTCCAAATCATGCTCCTGGATCCCAAGCTGGGACGCCACATCCTTGATATGCGCCATATCCACTTCCTGTGCAATCTGAATATCTGTTTTCATATTCTCCTCCTATCCATGCTCCTCTACTTACCGCTCTTTTCTTCTAAGTACCGTTCAAATTCTTCTGGGGACATTAAGATCTTACGTGCCTTTGTGCCCTCTTCCGGGCCTACGACGCCCGCTTCTTCTAGCTGATCCATAATCCTTGCCGCCCGGTTAAACCCAATTTTCAGCATCCGCTGCAGCATCCCGATGGAGCCTTTCCCTTTTTCCACCAGGAACCTGCCTGCTTCTGCAAAATAGACGTCTAGGTCGTCCCCTCCGCCCATACCGAAGGCAGGCGCTGCGTCAATGGATACCGTATTCACTTTTTCTTCAATTTCCACGCTGTATTCCGCCGTGGACTGGCTCTTTAAAAACTCTACGGTTGCTTCCACTTCCTTATCTGACACAAACGGCCCTTGGACACGAAGCGGCTTTTGGAACCCCTGGGGATAGAACAGCATGTCCCCATTCCCCAACAGCTTTTCCGCCCCCTGCATATCCAGGATTGTCCTGGAATCCACGCTAGAGGATACCGAAAAGGCTATCCTAGACGGCATGTTCGCTTTAATCAGCCCGGTAATGACATCCACAGACGGGCGTTGGGTCGCAATGATAAGGTGGATCCCGGCCGCCCTGGCCAACTGTGCCAGACGGCAGATGGCGTCCTCGACTTCCTTAGAGGCAACCATCATCAGATCCGCCAATTCATCCACCACCACTACAATCTGCGGCATCTTTTTTGCCCCTTCTTCTGTATCCCCGACGGTAGCTATTTTCTGGTTATATCCCTTTAAGTCGCGTACCTGCAAATCAGAAAATTTCTGGTAACGATCCATCATTTCGGAAACTGCCCAGTGCAGCGCGCCCGCCGCTTTTTTCGGATCTGTTACAACAGGGATCAATAGATGCGGGATCCCATTGTAAACGCTTAATTCCACGACTTTAGGATCAATCAGGATTAATTTCACATCGTCCGGATCTGCTTTAAAGAGAATGCTCATAATAATGGTATTGATGCATACAGATTTTCCAGAACCAGTCGCCCCGGCAATCAGAAGATGTGGCATTTTGGCGATATCCGCCACCACTGGCTGCCCGCCAATATCTTTCCCAACAGTAAAACACAGGTTCGACGGATGCTTTTTAAAATCGGCTGTTTCCACCAGTTCCCGGAAACGCACCATAACGGTTTCCTTGTTTGGCACTTCAATCCCAACGGCTGCTTTCCCTGGGATCGGCGCCTCAATCCGGATATCCGCCGCCGCAAGGTTCAGCTTAATATCGTCTGCAAGGTTCACAATCTTGCTGACCTTCACCCCGACTTCCGGCTGCATCTCATACCGGGTGACTGACGGCCCGCAGCTCACGTCAGTAATCGTAACATTCACGCCAAAATTTTTCAGGATCTGCTGTAGGTTCATGGCTGTTTCCTGAAGCTGCTGCTTCGGCTGCCCTTTCCCCTTCTTCCCTTTTGCCAATAAGGTAACCGGCGGGCTGGCGTATACGTCTTTCGTCCTCCTATGTACAGAGCCGTCCTGGCCTATCCTAGCAACCCGCATATCTTCCTCCGCCAGAACCCTTCCATCCTCACTGTCTGCGGACCCTCTGCTATTTGGAGAATAGAAATCTACTCCTGATACATATGCGCCGCCTTCCCCTCGTCTGTCCCCTTCCGAACCGGGCAATTCCGGTCCTCCTGTATACGACGGTCCTATCTCTGTGGGATAAGCGGCTCTATGTCTGTCCCCTTCTGATACGGGCAATTCCGGCTCCCCTGTGTACGCTGGCCCTTGCTGCCCTGCGTCCCATCCTGGCAATGTCAATTCACTGAGATTATCCGATTCTGCAAGGTTCTTAGGCTCTATCTTCGTATCCATAGAAACGCCATGGGATTTCTGGCCGCCTGGCTCTAAACCTTCACGCTGCGCTGCTTCCCTCTTGCGCCGCCTGCGTTCTTCCATGCGTAATTCCCGTTCCTCCATGCGCAGTTCCCGTGCTTCTTTGCGCCGCACGGCGTCTTCACGGGCAGTTTCATACACTTTCCGGCTGCCTTTCTTCACGCCGTTGAAAAAAGAGCGTTCTGTAATCAGCACTAGGGAGATAATCAGTGCGGCCACATCCACCACATAAGTCCCTGCTTTCCCGATTGCAGGGCACAATAGGGCAGCTATCATACCGCCTGCCGCCCCTCCGCCGTCTTTGTCGCGCGCAGCGTAACGGAAGGATTCTATCACATGATATTCCGCCGATTCCTCCTTCACCAATTCCATAAACAAGCACATACCTAAGACGAACACAACTGCCGCGGCTAATTTGAATACTGCGATCCGGTTCCCCCGGTTAGAAATAAAAAATGCTGCCCCAAGAAAAAAGCAGATTGGAAATACATATGCCATCATCCCGAACAAACCAAAGCTGAATGTGGAAAAAACGGTCCCGATAAACCCGCCGATCCCAAAATTACTGAGGAACATCACAATACACAATGCCAGGACCAGCAAAAGCGCCACTTCGCTTTGGAACGGTATCCCGTTTTCCGCCGGCTTGCCTTTTTTCTTCGTGCTACCATTCCTGGCGCTTTTGGTATTCCCTCTTTTTGCCCCAGTTTTATACGCCATAACGACATCCTCCTAGCTGCCTGATCCAAAACACGCTATAGTTCCAAATCCAGTTTATCACATCCAGAAGGAAATGTCATTACAACTTTTTCCAGCTTTTCAGATTTCGTTATTTTGCTTATTTTCCTCTATCATCTGGTGGAGTTTCTTCATGGCTTCGTCAATGCCCCCGACTTCATTGATAATCCCCTCTGTCACCGCCTGGTTCCCCACCAGTATCGTGCCTAAATCTTTGGTAAGCATACTGGTATTCATCATCATTTTTTCTAATTTTTCCTGGGACGCAAAGCAATGATCCGCAATAAACCCTGTAATCCGATCCTGCATCTGCTGGAAATAATCATACGTCTGCGGCGCGCCGATCACAAGGCCGTTCAGCCGTACCGGATGGATCACCATTGTCCCGGTGGGGACGATATAAGAATAATCGGTAGAAACAGCCAGCGGGACGCCGATGGAATGGCTCCCTCCAAGCACAAGGGACACCGTAGGCTTACTTAAGGATGCAATCATCTCTGCAATCGCAAGCCCGGATTCCACATCCCCGCCCACCGTATTGATGATCACCATAACGCCATCTACGCTGCTGTCGTCCTCAATGGACGCAAGCTTCGGCAGCACATGCTCGTATTTGGTAGTCTTGGCGTTTGAAGCTAAGGACTCGTGCCCCTCTATTTCGCCAATCACAGACAGCAAATGTATTTTATGGCGCGACGCATCCTCCTCTAATGTCATCTGCCCCATTTCCTTGATTTCTTCGTTTTCGTTCTGGTTCTTTTCCTGCTCTTTTACGGTTTCTTCCATAATAGCGTACCCTTTCCCTTCCTGTATTTTTCTGCCAGTCCATACGTCCTGGCATCCTGCTGTTAGTATGGAAGGTTCTTCAAATAAATATACCAGAAACAATGGAAGTTTCCATTGACGTATAAGTATAAAGTAATTATAATATAATTATAATATAATTATGAATAACCTAAGCTTTGAATGGGACGAAAAGAAAAACCAAATCAACCGTGAAAAACACGGAATTGATTTTGATGAAGCGAAAACGGTTTTCTATGACGACAACGCAATTCTCTTTGACGACCCGGAGCACTCTATGGAGGAAGGGCGGTTCCTGATACTCGGCATTTCAAAGTATGAGAATCTATGTATTGTGAGTCATTGTTACCGTTCGGGGGATCATATCATCAGAATCATTTCGGCAAGGAAAGAAACCAAAAGTGAAACAAAAACTTATAACCATTATTATGGGAGGTGAAACGTATGAAAGAGGAATATGATATTGAAAACCTCAATCCTAGAAAGAACCCTTATTCCAAAAGGTTAAAGAAACAAATCACGATCAATATTGACAATGACACGATTGACTTTTTTAAAGCGCAAAGCGACGCTTGTGGCATCCCGTATCAAACTCTTATCAACCTGTATCTTTCTGACTGCGCAAAGCAGAAAA
Organism: uncultured Eubacterium sp.; assembly: GCA_948470065.1. Taxonomy (GTDB): domain Bacteria; phylum Bacillota; class Clostridia; order Lachnospirales; family Lachnospiraceae; genus Petralouisia. Next base: position 5,793 of record CAOKNO010000058.1, read on the forward strand.
AGCATTTACAGATGTCCTGGAAATAAAAAAGAATCCTGCATCGCAGGATTCTCCGCGCGCGAGCGGTCTGCTTTTGCAACAAATTCCTTACCGCCGCAGTGCGATCCACGCGGAGCGTTTTTGTTTCATAGGACGCATTTTCCTATGAAATAAAAAAACAGGCGGTTGCTGTCCGAATAATCAGACGAGCAACCGCCTAAGTGGAGCTGAGGGGAATCGAACCCCTGTCCGAAAGCCGATCCACGATGGCATCTCCCATTACAGCCAATCATTTGACATTCCCTCTGCCAGGCGCCGAGTGGCAGGCTCCTGGTGTCAGTAGCTTCATCATACGCCCATATGCGCAAAGCTTTGCATATGTCGTTTCCCACATCGTCGAAGCCGGGATCTTAAACTGTGGGTGGTCTAAGGCCGACTGCTGCCATTAGGCAGCGATTGCTAAATTGTCTTCAGCGTTTATATTTATTGTTCCCGTTGTTGAGGCGGCCAGGATCCGCCAATGGCTTCCATAGCTTCACAACCCCCGTCGAAACCAGTACAACCCCTGGCTTTCGCTGGCTTGATTAGCAAGCGCTTTATTATAGCTACTTTTTTCTGGTTTTGTCAAGGGTTTTTTTACAACATACTATAGCATAAATTTGCCAGGTATGCTAAAATCAAAACAGAACGTCAGTAAGCATACAGGAGGAATGCACATGAGTAATTATCAAATTGAGACAAAATGCGTCCAATCCGGCTGGCATCCTAAGAAAGGCGAGCCAAGGATCCTTCCCATTTACCAGAGCACAACCTTTAAATACGATACCAGCGACCAGATGGGCAGGCTGTTTGATTTGGAAGACAACGGATATTTCTATACGAGGCTGCAAAACCCCACCAACGATACCGTCGCACAGAAGATCTGCGATATGGAAGGCGGCGTTGCGGCAATGCTGACCTCTTCCGGCCAGGCTGCGAATTATTACGCCGTATTCAACATCTGTGAAGCAGGCGATCATATGATCTGTTCTTCCGCCGTGTATGGCGGGACATTCAACTTGTTCCAGGCTACCGTGAAGAAACAAGGGATTTCCTGCACCTTCGTAGATCCGGATGCTTCTTTAGAGGAGCTTGCAGCAGCATTCCAGCCAAATACCAAGCTGCTGTTTGCAGAAACACTTGCAAACCCGGCCCTGGTAGTCTTAGATATTGAGAAATTCGCCGAAGCGGCGCATTCCCATGGCGTCCCATTGATTGTGGACAACACTTTCCCGACCCCTGTCAACTGCCGCCCGATTGCATGGGGCGCAGATATCGTAACGCATTCCACAACTAAATATATGGATGGCCATGCGATGTGCGTCGGCGGCTGCATCGTAGACAGCGGGAACTTTGACTGGGATCAGCACAAAGACAAATTCCCAGGCCTGACATCCCCGGATCCCACATACCATGGGATTATCTATACCGAAAAGTTTGGCAAAGGCGCATATATTACAAAGGCAACGGCCCAGGTTATGCGTGATCTCGGGTCGATCCAGTCGCCCCAGAATGCCTTCCTGCTGAACGTGGGGCTGGAAACGCTGCATCTGCGGATGGCGCGCCATTGTGAAAATGCACAGAAGGTCGCGGAATACCTGGACGCCCATGAAAAAGTCGCTTGGGTGAATTACGCAGGATTAGCACATAATAAATACCATGCACTCGCTGAGAAATACATGCCGCACGGGACCTGCGGCGTGATTTCCTTTGGCTTAAAAGGCGGGCGGGACGTTTCGGTAGGATTTATGGATAAATTGAACTTAATTGCCATTGTCACCCATGTGGCGGACGCAAGGACCTGCGTGCTGCATCCGGCAAGCCATACCCACAGGCAGATGACGGACGAGCAGTTGAAAGAAGCAGGCGTAGCGCCAGATCTGATCCGCCTGTCCATTGGGATCGAACACGCGGACGATATTATTGCAGATCTGGAACAGGCAATGGAAGCCGTTTAGAAATGGAGGAGAAAATGAGAAAAATTCTGTTTGCAGCATCTGAATGCGTACCTTTTATCAAAACGGGCGGGTTAGCCGACGTATGCGGGGCATTGCCCAAGGAATTTAACAAGGACGAATGGGATATCCGAGTAGTCATCCCGAATTATAGCTGTATCCCTGAGAAATGGCGGAACCAGTTTGAATATGTCACCCACTTTTATATGAACTGCGGAAGCTACATACAGAACAAGTATGTAGGCGTGCTGCAGTACAAGCTGGACGGCATTACGTATTACTTTATTGACAACCAGGAGTATTTCGACTGCTTCCTGCCTTACGGCGATATCCGGTTTGACGTGGAGAAATTCGTATTTTTTGACAAAGCAGTCCTGTCGATGCTGCCATTGATCAACTTCCAGCCGAACATCATCCATTGCCATGACTGGGAAACAGGGTTTATCCCCGTCTACTTAAAGACAGAATTTCAGGGAGACATGTTCTTCTGGGGCATGAAGTCTATGATTACCATCCACAACCTGAAATTCCAGGGCATTTGGGACGTCAAGACCATGAAGGGGCTGACGGGGCTTCCAAACAGCCTGTTTGTGCCGGATAAGCTGGAATTTAAGAAAGATGCCAATATGTTAAAGGGCGGGCTGGTATACGCAGATTACATTACAACCGTAAGCGATACGTACGCCCAGGAAATCCAGACCAAGATTTATGGGGAAGGCTTAGAAGGCCTGCTTTCTGCAAGGCATATGGATATGCAGGGGATTGTCAACGGGATTGACTACGGCGCCTACAACCCTGCGACAGACAATAAGATTTATATGAATTACGACGCAGGCAACCACCGCAAGAAGAAAGCCGTGAACAAAGAACGGCTGCAGCAGGAGCTTGGGCTTGCCGTTGACAAGAAACGGTATATGATAGGCCTGATTTCCAGGCTGACCGACCAGAAAGGCCTGGATTTGATCAATTATGTGATTGAACGGATTATCGACGACTATACCCAGCTTGTGGTAATCGGGACGGGGGATCCCCAATATGAGAACATGTTCCGCCACTTCGCATGGAAATACCCGGACAAGATCTCTGCCAATATCTGCTACTCCGACGATCTGGCGCATAAGCTCTATGCCGCTGCCGACGCATTCCTGATGCCGTCGCGCTTCGAGCCATGCGGGCTGACGCAGATGATCTCCTTCCGCTATGGGACAATCCCGATTGTCCGTGAAACGGGCGGCCTCAAAGACACGGTACAGCCTTACAATGAATACGATAACGTAGGCGACGGCTTCTCCTTTACAAATTACAACGGGGAAGAAATGCTGAATATCATCAATTACTCGAAGCATATCTTCTTCGACAAGAAACGACAGTGGAACCAGATGGTTGACCGCGCTATGGCCAACGACTATTCCTGGAATGCTTCTAAGTTCCGTTATGAGGGCTTGTACAAATATCTGATGGGAGAATGTTAAGCCAGACGGCTCATAGGCAATAGCGCCCCCGCTGTCCCCAGAAAGGACGGCGCCCCCATAAACGCTTTTACAAGAGCATTTCGGCAGGGCTGCTGCACGAGGTATCAACGATGGCATTTCGCCCGTACCTCCGTGCAGCAGCCCTGTCTTATCATAAGCCCTCGCTGCCTAGCCTTTTCTATTTGGCGCCTCCTGTAATCCCCATCCGTCCTAACTTCTCTTCTTTGTATGCATGGAAGCATCCTGCGTCTAACGCATCCCGGATTTCCTCCATCATCGTATTATAGAAATACAGGTTGTGAAGGACGCAAAGGCGCATTCCCAGCATTTCTTTTGCTTTGAGCAGGTGCCGGATATAAGCCCTGCTGTAATGCTGGCATGCGGGGCATTGGCATCCCTCTTCGATTGGGGACATATCGCGCTCGTATTTCTGGTTGAACAAGTTCATTTTCCCCTGGTTTGTGTACAAATGGCCATGACGCCCGTTGCGGCTCGGGTATACGCAGTCAAAAAAGTCCACGCCGCGCGCCACGCCTTCTAAGATATTGGCGGGCGTCCCTACCCCCATCAGGTACGTAGGCTTTTCCAACGGCAGATGCGGCACTGTCACATCCAGGATATGGTACATTTCTTCATGGCTCTCCCCAACAGCAAGGCCGCCGATGGCATAGCCGTCCAGATCCAATTCTGCAATCTGTTTGGCATGTGCAATACGGATATCGTCAAATATGGCGCCCTGGTTAATCCCAAACAGCATCTGCTTTTTATTAATCGTACCTTCTAGATGGTTCAGCCGTTCCATCTCCGCCTTACAGCGTACCAGCCAGCGGGACGTACGCGCTACAGAGGCTTCGACATAAGAGCGTTCCGCTACGCTAGACGGACATTCATCAAACGCCATGGCAATCGTCGAACCTAGGTTGGACTGGATCTGCATGCTCTGCTCCGGCCCCATAAAAATCTTCCGTCCGTCAATATGGGAATTGAAGTATACGCCCTCTTCTTTGATCCTGCGCAGCTTCGCTAATGAGAACACCTGGAACCCACCCGAATCTGTAAGGATCGGTTTATCCCATACCATAAACTTGTGCAGCCCTCCCAATTCTTTGATCAAGGTATCGCCTGGGCGCACATGTAGATGATACGTATTCGATAGCTGTACCTGCGTCTTGATCTGCCCAAGATCCTGCGTGGACACCGCCCCCTTAATGGCGGCCACCGTACCCACATTCATAAACACTGGAGTCTGTATCACCCCATGCACCGTATGGAATGCCCCGCGCTTTGCACGTCCTTCCTGTTTTAATAATTGATACATACCTATTTTCCTTTCTGATTCCAACCGCCATTCCAATGGGAACGGCGCCGATTCTATCCCATGCCATATTATACCCCATCCCCTGCGATTCCACAACCTGTATGGAAGCATCGGCGCAATCATCCTATGGATCCTACTTCCCTTTTTGGCGGATGTCTATTATAATGGTAAAGAATCCGTCAGATACCCGTTATCGGGATGATATTATATTTTCAGGAGGTCATTTATGGCAGGCTCAACATTTGGAACTCATTTTAAGGTTACTACCTGGGGGGAATCCCACGGGAAAGGGATTGGCGTCGTAGTGGACGGATGCCCTGCAGGCCTTCCGCTGGCAGCATCGGATATCCAGGGCTACCTGGATCGCAGGAAGCCTGGGCAGTCCAGGTTTTCCACCCAGCGCAAGGAAGACGACGCCGTAGAGATCCTCTCTGGCGTCTTTGAGGGGAAATCTACTGGGACGCCCATCAGCCTTATGGTACAGAACAAAGACCAGCGTTCCCGCGACTATGGGGATATCGCTTCTTATTACCGTCCCGGCCATGCCGATTATACTTTTGATATGAAATACGGTTTCCGGGACTATCGGGGAGGCGGCCGTTCCTCTGGACGGGAAACCATCGGCAGGGTCGCGGGCGGGGCAATCGCTTGTAAGCTTCTTAAAACGCTTGGCATTTCCTTCCTGACGTATGCCCGCGCCATCGGCCCCGTTTCCATCCAGTCTTCCCCAGAGGAACTGTTACATGGGGATCTTGCCGGGATCCAGCAGCAGATCCTATCCAACCCGCTCTATATGCCAGAGGAGGCGCCTGCCGTACAGGCGCAGGATTTCCTGGCTTCCTGTATGGAACGGCAAGATTCAGCGGGCGGGGTGGTTGAATGCATGATTACCGGGGTCCCAGCTGGGATTGGCGAGCCTGTATTTGACAAGCTAGACGCCAACCTGGCGAAGGCTATTTTCTCTATCGGGGCCGTCAAGGGGTTTGAAATCGGGGACGGCTTTGCCACAGCCGCTTCCACCGGGCGTTCCAACAATGACGCCCTAGGATCCAAGGACGGCCGCGCGGCGTTTTTGAGCAACCATGCCGGCGGGATTCTAGGTGGGATCAGCAACGGCGCCCCGATTGTATTCCGTGCCGCGATCAAGCCCACGCCTTCTATCTCCGCCACGCAGCAGACCGTCAATACATCCGGCGATCCGGTTGAAATCTCAATCCGCGGCCGCCACGATCCCATTATCGTACCACGCGCCGTCGTTGTCGTGGAATCCATGGCAGCGCTCACATTACTGGATCTGATGATCGGGCATATGGCGTCTAGGGCAAGTTCCCTAGAACAGTTCTACCGGGACGTGAGATAACCGTACGGATCGGAAAGCGCCGCAGGCGCCCCTTAAGGGAATTATGCCTGCGGCGCAAAGGATGCCTTAGACGTCAATCACGCATCATCATTCTATCACCCGTATTCCATATTTTTCTAGGCAGCCGTTTTCTTCCAGCAAGGCCTGGAAGCGTTTTTTGGCTGTCTTGGTAAGCTGGTAAATGCTGCCTGGCGTCCGTTCCAGTTCATCGGCAACCTGCTGCACGGTTAAGCCATAATAATACCGCATTTTCAGGATCTCGTAATAAGGGCTTTTTATCTGTTTTAGCAACTCCAGGATCAGGTTCCTCTCTTCCCGATCCACAAGCAATTCATCAATCTCCCTTGCATAGATATCCGAAGCCCACCAATCTTCCAAAGAACTCTCTTGGTACTTCTTCTTCCTGTTGTAGTAATTGTATGACTTATTCCTGGCCATTGCCGCCAGATACCCCCAATTACGGAACGGCTCGTCCTCTTCCAGTTTATCCATATGGTCAAGCAGGCTGATATACACCTCCTGCACAACATCTTCTGCGTCGCTTTCGTTCTTTAAAATCCGGTACGAAAGATGGAAAATATCATTCCGATAGCGTTCATAAACCTCTGTAAAAAATTCCTTTTCCTGGTCTGTTTCTAACAGGACCAGATATTGAAACATACCAAATACCTCCATTTTTCCTTTGTAAAAACCACTGCCGCCCAAACTTATGGGGTATTTTTGTCCTATAGGACGCGCTTTCCTATGAAACAAAAAAGAAAGGTACAAAAAATCCCTTAACCCACGAATCTTTTATACCCTTCTATTCCCAATCAGCCAATTGTTTGAGGCTGGCTCCCTCTTTTAATCCCTCTATTTATCCCTCCAAATAATCCTTCCTTTGGTCAGATCATACGGCGACATCTCAATCGTAACCTTATCGCCAGGCAGGATACGGATAAAATTCATCCTCAGCTTCCCGCTGATATGCGCCAAGATCTGATGCCCATTTTCCAATTCCACCTGGAACATGGCATTCGGTAATTTCTCAACAACGGTTCCTTCTACCTCGATTACATCTGCTTTTGACATGTTATTTCCTCCTGATATTCCATGACGTTTTTCCCTTTCGCCAGCGCTCCCTGGCTGCGGGCCTTATAAAGCTTTATGGCCCTTTTTACTCCTTCATTCCGAAAATCCTCTTGCGCCAAGACTTCTGTAATTTCTTTCGGAAGCTTTTTAATTACCTGTATATGTTTTTTATTCTTTTTTTTCGGCTTTTCTATGGGCTTTAACCGCCCGTCCGCCAAGTACACCGTTTCGGCTTCTTCTTTTATAATTACATAGATGCAGTCTTTGTCATGACCCGACCTGGAAATTGCTAACTTGATATCCATACCTTTCCCTCTCGCCGCTGGCTTGTTCCACTAACCGCACGAAACAGCCTCTGACTCTGTTAACGTCAGGATTTCCGGTTCGCCGGATGTGATTAAGATTGTATTTTCGTAATGGGCAGAAAGCGACCCGTCCTGTGTGACGACGGTCCAGTTATCGTTCTGCCATTCTACATCAAAACGCCCTGCATTAATCATAGGTTCAATTGCCAATGTCATGCCTGCCTTCAGGCGGACGCCCCTGCTTTTCTGGGTAAAGTTCGGTATCTGGGGATCCTCATGTAGCCGTGTCCCGATCCCATGGCCTACCAGATCCTGTACGACGCCGTACCCGAAGCTTTCTGCATAAGCTGCAATCGCATTGGATATCTTATGCAGATGGTATCCCTCCTTTGCATATTGAATGCCTTCAAAAAAACTCTGCCGTGTCCGTTCAATCAGCAATGCGGCTTCTTTGGAAATCTCCCCGATCCCATGGGTCCTTGCTGCATCCGAATGGTATCCTTTGTAAATCACGCCAATATCAAGGCTTACAATATCGCCTTCCACAAGCAGGCGCTTCTTGGTAGGGATCCCATGCACTACCTCATCGTTCACCGAAACGCATATGGACGCCGGATAGCCATTGTAATTCTTAAACGAGGGGATGCACCCATAGCTTTGGATGATCTCTTCGCCCAGCTGGTCGATCTCCAGCGTAGACATACCTTCCTTCAACTCTTTTCCCAAATTCTCATGCACCTTTGCCAGGATTTTCCCTGCTGCCCGCATTAACTCAATTTCTCTGGCAGATTTAATTGATACTGACATTCTTCTACGCTCCTAAGATTTCTACGATGGCTTGGAATACATCTTCCATCGGCTGAGTACCGCTTACGGTATTTAAGATCCCCTGTCCTTTATAATAGTCAATCAACGGCTGTGTCTGCTCATGGTAAACCGCAAGCCGCTTCTGCACCGTTTCCGGCTGGTCGTCGTCGCGCAGCACGACCGGATTGCCGCAGCGGTCGCATACGCCTTCTACCTTCGTCGGGATAGAAACGATATGGTATGTCGCCCCGCAATTCAAGCATGCGCGCCTGCCGGACATACGGTTTACGATATTCTCATCCGGAACGTCCACATCTATGGCGTAATCCATCTTTTGATTGATGTTAGACAACGCTGCGTCCAACGCTTCCGCCTGTGGGATTGTCCTTGGGAACCCGTCCAGCACGAACCCATCTTTGCAGTCGTCCTGGCCGATACGGTCCATTACAAGGTCGCATGTCAGCGCATCCGGCACCAAAAGACCCTGATCCATATACTCCTTGGCCTTCATGCCCAGCTCTGTCCCCGCCTTTAAGTTCGCGCGGAAAATGTCCCCTGTAGATATGTGCGGGATATGGTATTTATCCGCAATCATTTTCGCCTGTGTCCCTTTGCCAGCGCCTGGCGCGCCTAACATAATAATCTTCATACCTAACTCCTCCTTTACTGCCTCTTATAAACAACGGTAGTGCGCCGCGGGAGATGCCCCCACGGCACCTCCCTGGCACACCTTAATCGTTCAGAAATCCTTTATAATAACGTACCAGCATCTGGGACTCAATCTGTTTCAATGTTTCAATGATTACGCCCACGATAATGATGATCGACGTACCGCCAAACGATACGTTCGCGCTGAATACCCCGTTAAAGAAAATCGGGATCACCGCAACGATCATAAGGCCTACCGCCCCGATGAATACGATATAGTTCAGAATCTTATTTAAATAATCGCTGGTCGGCTTACCAGGCCTGATACCTGGGATAAACCCGCCCTGGCGCTTCATGTTGTTTGCAATCTCCAATGGGTTGAACGTGATGGATGTATAGAAGTATGCAAACGCAACAACCAAAATAATATATACCAGCAGACCAATGCTGTAGATCGGCTGCTGTGGGTTACACCAGTAAGATTGGGACAGGCCATGAAGGATCTGGCTTCCGATCCCCGTCCCATTCCCTTTCCCTAAGATGGTCGCAATCACAACCGGGAACTGCATAATGGACTGGGCAAAGATAATTGGGATTACGCCTGCCGTATTCACCTTTAATGGGATATGGGAAGACTGCCCGCCTACCTGTTTCCTGCCTTGTACCTTCTTGCTGTACTGTACTGGGATCTTACGCTGCCCATCCTGGAGGATGATGACAAATACAACGGTCACTAAGATCACCGCAAGGATCACTGCAGCCGCGATAATTGCATTCCCTACATTGGGGGCATTTTTGATAAACTGGGTATAAAGTGTCATTAAATCTTCTGGGATACGTGAAATGATATTGATGGTCAGCACGATGGAAATGCCATTCCCTACGCCATGCTCCGTAATCCTCTCACCAATCCACATCAGTACTGCAGAACCTGCCGTAAGCCCAGTAACCATCATAATCACATGCAACGCATCAAATTTATCCAGGTATCCGCCCCGGCCGAAGCCAATCGCCATAGCGATGGATTGGATCAATGCGAGCGCAACGGTCACATAACGCGTAATTTCTGCAATCTTTTTCCTTCCATCTTCGCCGTCTTTCTGCATCTCTTCTAACTTCGGGATTGCGATCGTAAGGAGCTGCATAATAATGGAAGACGTAATGTATGGCGTGATATTCAATGCAAATACTGACATTTCTTCAAAAGAGCCGCCCGTAATTGCATCAAAGAAATTCAATGCATCCGTTCCCTGGTTTGCAAACCAATTGGCAATTACCTCGCTATTCACGCCTGGAAGAGGCAATTGGGAACCAATCCGGATGATGACTAACATAACCAACGTATAAAAAATACGGTTCCTTATGTCTTTAATTTTAAATGCGTTACGGAATGTTTCCAGCATTAGATCACCTCTGCTTTTCCCCCAAGGGCTTCAATTTTTTCTTTTGCGCCTGCACTGAACGCGTTTACCTGGACGGTAAGCTTCTTAGTAAGTTCGCCATTGCCAAGAATCTTTACGCCATCTCTTGGGTTTTTAATGATTTTCCGCTCTTTCAAAGCTTCAATCGTCACAACTGCGTCATTGTCGAATACTTCAAGGACACCAACGTTAACCGCAACGATATCCTTAGAATTCCGGTTCGTGAACCCACGTTTCGGGATCCTCCGGTACAAAGGCATCTGGCCGCCTTCAAACCCTGGCCTTGGAGCGCCGGAACGTGCCTTCTGTCCCTTATGCCCTTTGCCTGCTGTCTTACCATTTCCTGAACCGTGTCCGCGTCCTCTTCTGAAATCATTGCTGTGCTTTGAACCTCTGGCCGGCTTTAAATTTGATAAGTCCATTCTGACACCTCCTTGCTTCTGTCTTAGATCTCTTCTACTTTTACCATATGCCTTACCTGGCGTACCATACCCCTGACTGCTGGGTTATCCGGCATTTCAACGGTCTGGTTAATCTTCCTCAAACCCAATGCTGCCACAGTCTTGCGGTTTTTTGGAACAGCGCCAATGGTAGACTTTGTCAGTGTGATTTTTAATTTTTCTGCCATTTTCCATACCCTCCCTTAACCGAGTATCTCTTCTACAGATTTACCGCGGAGTTTTGCTACTTCTTCTGGGGATTTCAGCTGGCTTAACGCATCGATCGTAGCAAGTACGACGTTCTGCTTATTGTTGGAACCCAGAGATTTCGTACGGATATTCTTAATCCCTGCCAGCTCGCACACGTTACGTGCAGGACCGCCTGCGATAACGCCAGTACCTTCTGGAGCCCTTTTCAGCAGTACGGACGCGCCCGTATGCTTTCCGGTAATATCATGCGTAATACTATTGTTGTCATCTAATTTAACGGAAATCAGCCTCTTAGCAGCGTCTTCTTTCCCTTTGCGGATTGCTTCCGGGATTTCTGTCGCTTTGCCTAAGCCGGCGCCTACGTGCCCGTTGCCGTCGCCGACAACTACCAAAGCAGTAAAGCGCATGTTGCGGCCGCCCTTTACTACTTTTGTTACACGTTTAATTGATACCACTTTTTCCGATAATTCCAATTGACTAGCATCAATGATTGTACGTTTCATGTATTTGTTCCCTCCTACTTAAAAGTTTAACCCGGCTTCTCTTGCTGCATCCGCTAAAGCTTGGATTTTTCCCTGATAAATATAGCCGCCCCTGTCAAAGACAACAGATGTAATGCCTTTTTCCAAAGCGCGCTTTGCAATTACTTTCCCAAGATATGCCGCTGCCTCTACATTATTGGTTTTCTCCAATTCCGCCTTCACATCTTTTTGGAGGGTAGATGCTGAAACAAGCGTATGCTGAGCCACATCGTCAATAATCTGCGCATACATGTGATTATTGCTTCTGAACACTGCCAGACGCGGCCTTTCGGGCGTACCGGAGAAACGGTTACGAATTCTTTTATGCTTTTTTAACCGAACTTCTGTCCTTGATTTCTTGTTAATCACTTTCTGTTCCTCCTTTCACTATTTCTTGCCAGTCTTACCAACTTTGCGCCTGATGACTTCATCCATATACTTAATGCCCTTGCCCTTGTATGGCTCTGGCCTTCTCTTATCGCGGATTTCTGCTGCGAACTGGCCGACTTTTTCTTTATCAATACCAGAAACCGTAATCTTATTGCCTTCTACCTTTGACTCAATGCCTTCCGGATCTGTCATAACCACTGGATGGGAATAGCCCAGGTTCAGCGTCAGCTCTTTGCCGGATTTCGACGCCCTGTAACCAACGCCGTTTACCTCAAGTTCCTTGGTATAGCCGTTTGTAACGCCGACAACCATATTGTTGATCAATGTCCTGGTCAGGCCGTGTAGGGATTTCATTTTCTTCAAATCATTTGGCCTGCTTACGGTTACTGTCTCGCCTTCTAATTTGATTTCCATTTCTGCTGGAAGGGTCCTCTCAAGCGTCCCCTTCGGACCTTTTACAGTCACATGATTATTTTCTGCAATATCTACAGTTACGCCTGCAGGTACTGCGATTGGCATCCTTCCTATACGTGACATGCCCGTACCTCCTAATTTTTATTTTAAATAAGCGCTAAACGGCGCGCAGGCCTTAGCTTACCAGATATAAGCCAATACCTCGCCGCCTACTGCTAATTTCCTTGCTTCTTTGTCTGTAATAACGCCCTGGTTGGTGGAAAGGATTGCGACCCCTAACCCGCCAAGTACCTTCGGGACTTCGCTCTTGCCTGCATAGACGCGCAGCCCAGGCTTGGAAATCCTCTTAAGCCCGGTAATGATTTTCTCATTTTTGTCTTTGCCGTATTTTAAAGTAATGCGAATGGTCTTGAAATTCCCGTCTTCCACAATATCATATTTTGCAATATACCCTTCGTTTGCAAGGATATCTGCAATTGCAATCTTCATCTTGGAAGCTGGAACATCTACCGTATCATGTTTCGCAGTGTTCGCATTACGGATTCTTGTAAGCATATCTGCGATTGGATCACTCATTGTCATGATATATTCTCCTCCTGTTATTTTCTCATAAGGGGGTTCTGTTCGCTAAGCTCGCAGAACGACTGTCTACCAAGAAGCCTTCTTCACTCCTGGAATCTGTCCTTTATATGCTAATTCACGGAAGCAGATCCTGCAAATTCCGTATTTCCTCAAATATGCATGTGGACG
>CAOKNO010000059.1 GCA_948470065.1 uncultured Eubacterium sp.
AGGCTATATAAGGCCTGTGGGGATTTTTTGAAATATTAAACTGTCAAACTCCCGTCTAGCTAAGGCGTCACCTGTAACGATGTAAATTTATGTAGTAGGAGATAGTCATTGGGCTTCTTGAAAAGCCCATAATCTAGGAGTATAATAAAAGCTATAAATATACATTTTTAGGAGATAGACATAATATGAAAAATAATTTTATACTTTGGTTTATAGTTTCTATTGGAATCATGCTGGTTTTACCATGGTTTGCAGATTCCTTTGTAAAAGATGACGCAGGAATGGCAGTGTGTTTTCTGTTATTTTTCACCATAAATCCAATATATTCTGTTATTATTGGTGTTTTTGCAGGAAAAAACATAAAAAGATTATGGGGAATGCCAGCCATTTCAGCAGTATTGTTCCTGCTTGGTTCATGGATATTTTTTGGCGTGGGTGAAAGGGCATTTATTTTGTACGCATGTGTTTATCTGATCTTGGGGATCGCTTCCATGGTAATTTCTATGATGATTTATAGGAAAGCACAAAGGTAATACTAGATTAATTTTTTGCAAAGGTTGGTGTTGCTATGAAAAATATGTTTGGAAAGAAAGCGGTAAGCTCGGTAAGCATTATTGAGGCAGATGATGGACCGACATCCGTTTTTTTAGTAGGAAGAAAAAGTTCAAAACAGACACTCAGACAGAATATCTACAAATATCTTTATAAGATGAGAGAAAAGCGGATTATCAAATCATTAAAAGCGAATCCACATTCTATGGAACAGTTAGCTGATTATATTATAACGGAATTAGGATTCTCGGAGGTTGATAAGTCAGAACCAGGATATAAAACAGAATATTCTCAAATGAGGGCGTCTTTCATTATGCAGTATAAGGCGGAATTGCTTGGAGATTTGGCGGAGGCTCCAAAACTTGAGAATCATGAGGAAGAAACGATAAAACTTTTTATGGAACAGATAGAGAAGAGACAGAAAGCAGCAGAAAATATTCCGCCAGATATTTTTGAGATTGATTTACACATATATAAAAAGGATGATGGAAATAACCAATCAAAAATAATAATTGAGAAGAATTATGGCTATATTGGAGGTTCGGCATCGGGTTCAAAAAATGGTTATATGAAAGAATTTGATCAAACATTCCGAAGGGTATATGAATATTATGGCGTTACGCAAAGGGATATTGATAACCATACAAAGAGATTTATAGAACTTGTAAAAACACTTGCCAGAAGATAGCTTTATGGAGATAAGTGCGAAAGCTTGGCTTGTAATGGAATTGGATTTGCATATCATTATATTTTGGGAATCACAGAAAAGTAAACAACAACTAATTTGTTAACGCCCCATAGTTGAAATTGAACATTGTTTGATGCAAAACGAGATAGATATAAATTTTCTATAGGGCAGAATATAAAAGACTGGAAAATTTAATTTTTACATTCTGAAAATATAAGCAGGCTTACAATGCAGAACCTAAAGGGAGGAGATTATGAAGAAAGCAGCCTTGATACTGAGTATAATATTTACCATTTTAACCTTTGTTGGTGCGGGATATGTCTTATATAACGGTGGGAAAGCAAATGCGGGATATGCTATTGTTCCAATGGTATTTGCCCTTGCCTGTATCGCCTTCTACCGAAATAGAAAGTAGTAATTTTGTGTTTATCTGTAAATCATATTCAAGGCGAAGGCATCATGAAAGTCATCCTGCAAAGCTTGGAATTGGAAACAGAAGTATATTTGTAAGAAAGGAATGGCTTGCTAATTTTTATCGTGGATGTTAGTATGATATTGTAAGAAAATATTTTTTGTGAGATTGGACTGAGGTGGAAGCAGTTGGCAGATAGTTTTAAAGCAGTCAATACTCAATGGTATTCTATCTCAAATTGATAGTAGGCGACAGGCAATTTATCAACAAAATGAATGGCATACAGCAAGTCTGCCATAAGTCGTTGGGCAAATTGGGTGTAACGATTTTATATGAATTGTTGGAAGTTTTCAATGTACAAATGGAAAATAAATTTTTACTTGTTTCGTGCCAGTTCATTTGGTTGTTATGAACGTGCTATAAAGAAATCTGGAGGAAATTATATGTCTATTGAGAAAGTAAGGGAATATTTCAAAACAAAGGGAATCGACGGAAGGATACAGGAATTTGAAGTATCAAGTGCGACGGTTGCCCTCGCTGCGAAAGCGTTACATTGTGAAGAAAACCGTATTGCAAAAACATTATCATTTCATGTAGGAGAAAAAGTAATACTAGTTGTTGCAGCAGGTGACGCCAAGATTGATAATGCAAAGTACAAAGCACAGTTTGGGACGAAAGCAAAGATGTTGGCTTTTGATGAAGCCGAGCCTTTCATTGGGCACGCTGTTGGAGGGATTTGTCCATTTGCTGTAAATGAAAATGTGGAAGTATATTTAGACGTATCGCTGAAACGGTTCACTACCGTATTCCCTGCGTGCGGCAGTTCTAATAGTGCAATTGAACTTTCGTTGGAAGAATTAGAAGAATACTCTGGCTTTGTAAATTGGGTTGACGTCTGCAAAATATTGTGATGGGAAGAGGAGAAAAAATTCATTGGCAAAACGCATTGGGAGAATGCCCTGCCGATCCTGTCTAGGAAGAAGAGAAAGAGAACCAGAGGTATCCAGATCGGCAGGTACATAAGCCATCAAATAAGGTAGCAGCTTCAAAGCCCTTTCATCATACGTGTGGACATTAGGCAAGTTTCTTCGTTGGGAAAATAGATCAATCGGTTTTTCGCGTCTATTTCTTTTATGTTATTTTTATTTACCAGAAATGACCGATGGCAGCGTACAAAATCAGAACCTAATGTGCTTGTAAGATCTTTTATGGTGCCGCTAAATTCAATTTGGCGGTCTTTTGCATGGAGGATGACTTTGTGGATATGGCCGGATGTTTCAAAAAAGAGAATATCATTATAATCTACATTGATTTTTCGGCCGCCAGTTTCAATCGTGAAGACCTTGTGCGTCTTGTTGGTCTGAAGCGTATAGCGTTCCATTGCATGTAACAGGCATTCTTTGATTTTCACTTTTATTTCGGCTGGGTTGTCTTTTAACACGAAATCCATTGCTTCCACTCGGTACTGAAACGTCATATAGCTTAGTTCAGAATGCGCGGTTATGAATATAATGAAACCGCGGGGATCAAACAATCGGATCTGTTGTGCAAGCTTCATTCCGTTCATATCGCTGCTTAGATCGATATCAAGGAAATAAACGCCTGTATTCTGGCTGGTCTTGGCCGTTTCTAATAGTGTATAAGGATTTTCTGTATCTAAAACAAGCTTCATATCCAGTTCTTCCATTAGCACGGTATTTTGAATGATTTGCACGATAGCCTGCCGCTGTACAGGATTATCTTCGCATACAAAGATGTTCAGCAAATGAGGTCACTCCTTTCTTGTAGCAAGTTCCATATGCTGTATGAAACAACCGTCTTGCATTGTGGTTTCTAGTAACGCATTGTCGTAAGCACGGATGATTTTCTGGGCGTTGGAAAGCCCAATACCCTGATGGCCATCCTTCGTACTAAATCCTGTTTGCTTTAATTTATGTAGCGCTACGCCGTTATCCGCAAAGCGGTTACAGATGGTAATTGACACGCTATCTTTATTCTGGATGATATTTAAGCCTATTTGGGGCTGTTCGGTTTCCAGCGTGGCTTCAATCGCATTGTCTAAAAAGATTCCCAGTATCCTGGCAAGGTCTACGGTGTCGATTTGAAAAGAACCTACTTTGTCAGGGATATCAATTGTGACGTCAATCCCTGACTCATGGGCGTAAATCATTTTTGCGGAGAGCAGGCTTTTGATTTCCAATACGCCGATATTACTAAGCTGGTTCAGCTTGTAATCGCCTTGGTCAATAAGATGCTTCGTTGGGAAGATTTTTTCTTCAAAAAATTTCTTTAATTCATCCATATCGCGCTGCTCAATATATCCAGATAGAGAAAGCAAAATGTTAACATAATCATGCTTAAAGGAACGCAGGCTGTGATACATGGTTTCCAAATTGTGCGTGTAGTCCTGCAAATCCTGCCATGCTTTTTGTTTTGCCTCTGTCTTTATTTGTTCGGAATAAGAACGGCGCATAGCCAGAAGCAAGAAAAGCATAACAAGCAGATAGCCTGAAACATGTAAGGCATTATTGTATATCATTTTGCCAACGGATCCATTTTGTCCCGGAATCAAATTATCAAACAGATAGATGGTTATAAGGAGCAGCAGGGCGGCGTCAATCAGATACCACATCTGTGGAAGGCGTAAAACGCCTCTGCCTGACAGTAACATTTTTTTAATCAGCCTGCCGCAAAATAGCGTAATCAAATAAAACAGCAGAATATGAATCAGCCTAACGCCGAACGAAACATACGGCTGACGGATGAAAGATTCCGGGATTATCATATGTAGAAGGCTTGTCAAAAAATTATCCGCCACGATGGTAAGCACACATCCAACCATGCCCATACAGACATTCTGGGATGCGGTATCCCGGTAGGCAACCAGTCCATAGGTACAGACCGCCACTAGAATGCCAAACAGGCCGTAAGGGATACACCCTAGGAGCGTTACAGGCATTCCAGCAAGCAACAGCAGCATATAAAGGGCTGAAAACGCTTTTAAGCCCATGCGTGTGGGCCATACGTTTCGAATAGCTAAGGAAAGCTGAAAAAAAGACAACAGCATTTCATTTAGTTCTCCTTTCAAGATTACTTCCCTGATTATACTGTATGTGATTCTTTGTATCAAGCGTTACTCCGCAAAAATGATGAATAAATGCAATGCTTTTCAGAAAAAAAAGCGCTTATTCACGTATTCAAGCATTTTATGACACATTTGTGGGCGGCGATGCTTTCTCTGGTATACTGTCTTGTAAGAAATGCATTTTTTGGAAGGAGATTGAAGTTATGAATCATTTTTTTAAAGCAGCCGTTTCCGTGGTAACCGTATTGCTTGTATCAATGGCAATCCATGTGTTCTGTAATATAAGGGGCATTAATTTAGAATCCGTACCGACAACGATCGTGACAGCGAGTTTCGCTACGTTGATTTATCACATACTGATTAAAAATGAAAAAAAGAAAGATGATCGGGAATAAAACAGAAAGCATTGTAGATAAATATCAGAATCACATTTCGCAGGGTATGTCTTCTAGGACATGATTCAGGTGATATTTTGGTGTGTGGAATTGTTGTGCCCAATGTTCTTGAAGCTTTTAAGGAAATTAATTTGTTATACTGGAATACGGAATCACTCACCCAAAATATCGCCTTTACGTTCACGTTCTGTCAAATTTTCAGCCGTAAGATTTTTTTCACCATTGCAATCCACGATTTTAATTTCTATTTAAATAGAGTAAAGATCTGGCGTTCCTAAATTATGGATCCTAAGATTTTATTCTTTTCTAATCCCCATTCTTACATAAATTATTTCCAGCGTTGCTTGATAAAAATTTTTTCATGGTATAAACTCTTAGAATATGATATACTGACATAAAAAATTGTGACTATAAAGTGTGGTAAGGAGCGTGGATGTTAGGATGGAGCGGATGATAACAGGGAATATCGGACGAAGCGAGGGCAGCAGGATTTATTTATGGGATAATTTGAAGTTTTTGTTGATTGTCTTTGTAGTCATTGGGCATTTTGCAGATCTTTGTATCACAGAACCTTCGTTCCAGAGCATATTCCTTTGGATTTATTCCTTCCATATGCCGTTATTTGTCTTTGTATCAGGTCTTTTGCACAACAATAAGAATGTTACAAAGAAAATAATAATGAATCTGTCCCTGGGTTATTTGTTAAAAATCAATTATTTTATTGTAAAGGCTGCTCTTGGGCAAAAGCCAGGTTTTTCTGTATTCTCAGAACATGGAGTCCCTTGGTTTATGTTTGCGCTTGCCGCGTTCCTTTTCCTAAGCTATGTAGTACGGAAGATGGATTTCAAATATATATTGATTATGTCTGTCATCGTGGCATGTTTTGCTGGATACGACAAGTCTGTTGGCGATTTTCTAATTTTATCCAGGATATTCGTATTCTATCCTTTTTATGTTTTAGGGATTCTGTTACAGGATAAAATAAGGGATGGCATTCAGGTGGCATATGTATGGAAGCTGGCTGCGGCTTTTCTTTTAATCTTGTGGGCATGGATTTGTTTCCGCTTTGACGTTATGTATGGATTACGAAGCTTTTTTACAGGAAGGAATCCCTTTCCAGCGGTTTATTATCCTTTTGGATGCCTGATCCGTTTGTGCTGTTATATGATATCGGTAGTTTTAGGAGGCGCTTTTATCTGTTTGATCCCAAATCGGAGGATCCCGGTAATATCAAAATTTGGGACAAGGACATTACAAGTATATTTCTGGCATTATTCGGTGATTTATATTATGCAGGATAAGTTAGATCTTGCCGCATGGAATGCGGTACGGGCAGGGAAGCTTACCTTTCTGCTGTCCGCCATAGTCCTGGCGTTTGCGCTATCTTTGGACGTGTTTGGATATCCGTTGGGATATGTGATGGGCAGGAAAAATAGGAAATCCTGTAAGAAGGATATTTCGTTATAAGTTTAAATGGAGGAAGGAAGAATGGAACGGGAAACAAAGAAAATATCGGATTCTATGATAGAACATATTTACCAGGTACGCCCCGAGCATTTGAATGCGGCGGAGCGTTTGTTTGGCGGGAAGCTGATGGAATGGATTGATGAAATTGCAGGGATGGTTGGGATGCGCCATTCGGGAGGGAATGTAATTACCGCGTCGGTAGACAATTTAAGGTTTATCCGGGGCGCTTTCCAAAACGATTTGATTGTTCTATCCGCACGTGTGACGTATGTGGGGAATAGTTCTATGGAAGTGCGGGTAGATACGTATGTAGAGGATTTTGAAGGGAATGGGGCGCGTAAGCCCATTAACAGGGCGTATCTGACGTTGGTGGCTGTAGATTCCCATGGGAATCCAAAACAGGCTCCTTTGATTTTACTAGAGACGGAAGGGGAGCGGGCAGAATGGGAGGCGGCCAAAAAGAGGAAAGAGCTGAGGAACCAACGTAAGATAGAAGGGTTTTGACCAGGGGTGGTGAGCAAATGCGAAGCGAGACAGAGGTTAACCGTGCAGTAGAAGAGTATGCAGACATGATACAACGTGTCTGTTTTTATCATCTCAAGAACTATGCCGATACAGAAGACGTCTTCCAGGATGTTTTTTTGAAATATATGCTGCACGATGAGCCTTTTCGGGATAAAGAACATGAGAAAGCATGGCTGCTGCGCGTGGCGATTAATCGGTGCAAGGATTATCTGAAAAGTTTTTTCCGCCAGAATATGGTTCCGCTTGAACAGATAATCGAGAAAGGGGAAGAACTTTCGGACGAACATAGAGAAGTATTAGAGGCAGTCCTGTCTTTGCCAGCGAAGTATAAAGATGCGATTTATTTACATTATTATGAAGGATATTCTGCCGCAGAAATAGGGAAGATACTTAGGAAAAAAGAGAATACGGTGTATTCTTTATTATCCAGAGGGCGTGAAAGCTTGAAACATATCCTTGGGGATGAATCGTATCCGTTTGGGAAACCTGGGAGGTGAAGAAATTGGCGAATAAAATACATGATGCGTTTGACAGCTTAAGAGCAGACCCCCAGTTGGTTGCGTCCACAAAGCAATTTTTGTCCGAAGAGCGTAAGAAAAAGCAGAAGACAAACAGAAGCCCAGTGTTCCAAAAAGCATTGGCGGCAGTCTGCCTGGCGTTCGTATTAGTAGCGGGGATTGGAGGGTATACCTGGATCCAGGCGCCGGTTTCTTATGTGGGCATTGATGTCAACCCCTCGATAGAACTTGCGTTGAACCGTTTTGATAAAGTTGTTTCCGTCCATGCATATAATGAAGAGGGGGAGGAAATCTTAAAAAGCTTGCAGCTAAAAGGGAAAACGTATACAGAAGCAATTGATACGATTGTAGGAAGCAAGGAAATGAAAGCATATCTAAAGAAACGGGCGGAGCTTGTATTTACCGTAGCCGCGGACAGCAGGCGGGAAAGCGGGTTAAAGTCTGGCGTAGAAAGCTGTCTAGACCATATGGGATATAAGAGCCAGAGCGTCAGTGTGGATATTGGGATTGTCCCGCAGGCACATAGCCTGGGTCTTTCTTTGGGAAAATATTATGCTTGGCAGCAGCTTATCCAATACGATGACACGGTGACGGCTGACGAATGTAAGGATATGAGTATTTCAGAGATACATGAACGGATTGATGAACATGAGCATGGAGGCGATCACGGGCAAGATTCCGGGCACGGGGATGAAGCAGACAATGAGCAAGGCCATACCGATGAAATAAATAATAAGCAAGGAACGGGGCAAGGAGCCGGACATGAGAAAGAACCAGATCATAACCAGGGAACAGGAAATGAAAGGGGA
Organism: uncultured Eubacterium sp.; assembly: GCA_948470065.1. GTDB lineage: Bacteria > Bacillota > Clostridia > Lachnospirales > Lachnospiraceae > Petralouisia. Next base: position 8,452 of record CAOKNO010000059.1, read on the forward strand.
TCCGGGCACAAGAAGGACTCAGGGCATGGAGAGGAATCTGGTCATACAGGTACTCCAGAGTACAAAGAGGGTTCTGGACATAAGAACGGCTCAGGAAAAGGGGAAGAATCCGGGCATAAAAATGGTCTGGGGCATGAAGGAGAAGGGGGGCAGAACCAGGAAACAGGGCAAAATCAAGAAGGAGATACACAGGGGATGGGGAATGGAGAAGGGGCTCATGGGCAGAAAGGGAATCATGGGCAGCAAGGAAAACATGGCAAAGGTCATTGAATGGGGAAAGGATTATTTGTTTGCTTGCTCTGAGTGAGCAGAAAGATCTTTTCTAAGATAGGAAAGTCAAATACCCCGCAGCAAGCTACGGGGCATGACCTAGCTTGTTCTTTCCGCCCCAAGGGGCGGGGTATTTGCACCCAAAGGGTACTTACCCTCGCGGCATTCGCCAAATATCCGCGCGAGCGCGGCTGCTTGGCTAAGTGCCCTAGGGGTACATTGCTCGCGGGAATAAAAATTTTTTCAAAAAAATTTTCAAATTAATGCAAGGATTTGGGTTTTTGGATCGTGTTATATATGAAAGAAAAAAATATAACAAATCCAAGGAGGTTATGAAAATGAAGTTCTTAAGAAAATGCAAAAAAGCAGCCCTAGTAATGGTGACAGCGCTCCTACTGTTAAGCGCCGTCCCAGTATCCGTAATGGCTCATGGGCACGGAGGAGGCCATCACAGCAACAGCGTCTGTACCACCAGCACGCATCACAGCAACTATCAGAGCAGCACATGTGTGACGAACACGAATAAGAGCAGTAAAAAAGGAGTTTATTGTTCTTACCATAAAAAGACACATAAGAAGAAAAGCAATTGTAAGAAATACTGTTCCGTGCATAAAAAGACGCATAAGAATGGGAAAAAACATCACGCCAACCACCATCGTTAAAATAGGGTTCCAGTGAGTAGTAAATACCTCACTAGGGTGATTCTGCTAAAAATGAACGTGGAACATAGTATCGTTTTGGAATAAATTTCATCAAATATCATATACAGGCAGTAGCATTGTCAAATTGGAGATGCTCCTGCCTGTTATTTTGGGCATCTATCCATTTTGCTGTTTTTGCCTATGTGTAATTCTTAGGGATAGTATCATATATGATTGATGCAAACCATGGCATGGCGCATTGCAATAAGGCATTGTAAATAAATGGCTTATTTTGTCGATAACTATGCATATAACTAGAAATCATCGTATTTGTATTGATTGCGTCGCTTACAAAGAAATGTTATTATGAAGCCAGTGATTGGCGCTGTGTTGGCTGGAAGGAAACAACCATGTATAAGATTGGAATTTGTGATGACGATAAGGTTTTATGCTCTGTTTTGGAGGAACAAATCTACGGACTTTCAAAAGAAATAGAAATAAAAGTTGATGTTGAGGTATGGTATTCCGGGGAAAGCATACAAAATGATTTGGAAAAAGGAATCGAATTAGATCTGCTTTTTCTTGACATAGAATTAGACCAGAAGGATGGCATTGCGGTAGGAAAGTTTATTCGCAATGAAATGGAGGATATGCAGACGCATATCGTATATATTTCTTCAAAGGAAAATTATGCCATGCAGTTGTTTAAGGTTCAGCCATTGGATTTTTTGATTAAACCTATCTCCACTGAAAATATCAGAGAAGCGCTAATAAGAAGCGTAAAGCAAAAAAGGAGCGCGGATACCTATTTTGAATACCAAAAAGGAAATTCTGTTTTCAGAGTTCCGGTAAAAAATATTGCTTATTTTATGAGTATGGATAAGAAAATAAGAATTGTAACAAAAGATGGAGCGGAAGAATTTTATGGAAAGCTAAAAAACATAGCAAATACGCTTCCTGCTGATTTTTTGACGATTCATCAATCGTATATTATTAACCAGGCGTATGTAAGCGAATATTCTTATGAAATGGTAAAAATGGTAGATGGGGAACATTTAAATATCAGTAAGCCGTATAGAAAGGAAACCAGAAGTAAAATAATACAGCGGCAGAAAGCGAATATGAGTGATGGTATTCTATAGTCCGATCATTGTGTTTATTGTAAATGTTCTTAGGGTTTTGCTATTGAAGGAAGTCATGGATGTTTTTTTGCCAGTAGATGATAGAGAGGAAAAACCATTAAAAATTGGTTTTGGGATATATTGCCTGCTCACTACAACAGTGTATAGCATATTTGGGGTATCCGCCCCGTATGAGATTTGTAATTGTTTCGGGATCATAGGGCTTACTTGTTTTTATCAGGAACTGTGGAAAAAAAGATTATGGGTATCGCTGCTTTTATTTAGTCTGGATATGGCAAATTCCCTGATCGTCCTTTTTATTTTTGGGAATATTGCAACATTTCAGCAGCCAGCAATTCAAGCTTTGTTGATGTTGATTTGCACAACGGTGATAAGCCATATTTCGTATCCGTCTGAAACAAAAGAGATCGCTTTTGATTGGAAGCAGACATTATTGCTGTTGGTGATCCCTGCAATGAGCGTGATTGTCTTAAGCGTGCTAATGCTGGGCGAACTCCCGAAAATGTCTGCAATATGGATTAGTGGCTGTATGTTAATGATCAATATCAGCGTATTTTATCTATATAACATCCTAATAGAAAATTATTTACATTTAAGGGATCATGATATATATAAACAACAGACATATGCATATCAAAACCAGTTAGAAGTCATTATGGAATCCCAAAGCCGGGTTCGTGCTTTAAGGCATGATATGAAAAACCACATTTTAGCGTTGCAGGTCTTAGTACAAAGGAAAGAAATGGAGGAAACGAATCAATATTTAGAATCTATGAAGGATTTTATGGCCAATCCGCAGGAGTATGTTAAGACAGGGAATGATACGGTTGACAGCTTGCTGAATTATAAGATACAAAAGGCGAATGAGGTCTTACATGTGGTAGAAACAAAAATCATCATACCAGAGCAGTTGCACTTGCGTTCGTTCGACTTAAATGTACTTTTGGGAAACCTATTGGATAATGCAATAGATGCTTCTATGCAGACGGAAGATAAGAAACTGAAAATAACGATAAAGCTTGATAAGGGAATCTTATTTTTATCTATTTGTAATAGCTGCCAGGGGATTGCAGACGGAAGAAGTGATTTTTTGGAAACGACAAAAGAAGATAAAGTAAACCATGGGATAGGGCTTAAAAATGTCCGTAGAATTGTGGAAAAGTATCATGGAGATATCACGTTTCTGCAGGAAAAGGGTTCTATGGTAACGGATGTTATGATGTATGTAAAAGAGATGTAGCAGGGGGCTGTTGCAATTTCATGCTGAAGGATGCGGTATGATTTTGTAACGGCTCTTTTGGGTTGATTTCGGCAATCATATGGCCTATTTTCGCGAAACAGAGGAAATTAAAAGAATTGAGTTTATGATATGCTTATAATAAATCCTACAGGAGGCAATTATGAGAAATAAGGTTTGGGGATTATTCGTTGTAACGATGTGGATGGCAGTTGGTATCTGCGGATGCCAGAAGGCTCCGGAAAGCTCGGCGAACGGGGATATCCTTCACGCAAAAGAATCGGTAGAGGGTGAAGTGGCTGCAATCGTGAATGAGCCTGAAAGCGCAGCGGAACATGAGATGCAGGAAATTAACAGTGTCATTGGTACGGGAGAACATGGGATTAGAATCCAGGCACAGATGCCGGATGTGCCAAAAGATGTTAAAACAATTGTGCTTGGTGAAAATGAGACGCTTACAAAAGACGTTTTGACAGAGTTTTTAGGAAGTGGGACAGGGGACATTAGGGATTTGTCAGAGGAAGCGCAAAAGGAACTGGAACAAGCCGAGGCGGAAAACGAGCAAGGAGAAGAACGGGCGGTATGTTCCATTTTTGGCAAGGCGCCTATTTATAAATTATCGGATGGACAAAAGACAGCAAGCTTTTCATATGGAACAGGCGCCTATTATCAGGATGAATCCTTATATGAAAAGTGTGCTTCTATTTATAAATCAGCGGCTGAAACTGTGTTAGAGGAAGCAGAGAATGCGGATATTTCTATGGAAGCAGAAAAAATATTATTAACAAAGCTGTCCCAAATTGGTATGGCGGAAATTGATATTTACAAGGTTACGAAGTATCAGAAGGAAAACGTCATATTTTATGAAATTGAGTTTACCCCGTCTTATGGAGGGATAGGGGTTGTACATGAGTTTGGATCTATAGCGTCAGGAGAAATTTTTCCGTCAGGAAAAGCATGGATATGTGAAGATGGCATTGTAACCTTAAGTCTGGACGCCTGCCTTGGCAAAGTAGAGGCGCAGGAAGAATGCAAGGCAGTATTGTCATGGAGCCAGATGGAAAAAATTCTGGGAACGTATCTGAACAGTGGAAAAATAAATGGAAGCAATCAGATGGTTCTGACGGAAGTCGCATTTTTGTATTATCCAATGTTTAAAGAAGCTGATAATAAGTTAGAACTGGTTCCCGTATGGCATATTTATACGCCAATGTCTACATGGATGGAGAATGAAGCATTAACGGAAGCTGTGGCAAACGGTTCTACATGGAGTATTTGTGTGAACGCAGTATCGGGAGAAATTGTTAGGAGCGAGTAATTATGATAAGGTTTTTTTTACAGGATTTGAAAAGAAGTTTCTTAAACAGAGGTTTTTTTGCAGGTCTTTTCGTAGTGACATGGATTTTAGTGTCGGCAGCATTCCATGCGCCGCTTAACAGGAGCAGAAGCAGTTATTTTATTCTAACGGAAGTATTTGCAGCGTCAGGATTTGGACCGTTTGCGGCGATATTTCCGAGCCTTGCTTATGCCTCCGTCTTTTGTGAAGAGTATAACAGTGGGTATTTAAAAATGATTTATTCCAGAATGCCACCGAAAAAATTTGCTCTTACCCGTATTGTTACAGTCGCGCTTTCTGGTGGAACGATGCTGGCGGTTCCATTTATTATTGTTTTAAGTATTGCATATTGCTTCGGGATTCCTGGTATACCAGCGGGAAGTGACGAGGGGCTTCTAGAAGGGGCAGTATTGCTTTTTTATATAGAAAACTATGGAGAGTGGTATGTTTTTCTATGGAAAGTAATATTAGGCTTTCTGTTTGGATGTATATGGGCGTTGGCAGGCCTTGCATTTGCAGTATGGATCCCAAATAAATATGTGGCGTTGATTGCGCCGTTTGTACTGTATGAGGCTATGTGGCTGGCATTAGGGGAAACTTCGGCGCTGAATCCGATTTATCTTATGCGCGGGGATGATTTGGGCAGTTATCCATTGTCTGGGTTTATCGGATGTATGTATCTTTTGCTGGTATCATTTGTGGTCATGTGGGGATTGAAAAGGAGGGGACGCAATGGGTAGGATAAAGCAAATCTTTTACATGACGAAAACTACTTTTCAAGAGGAGTGGCATAGTAAGCGGGTAATCATGGGCTTCTTATTAGGAATGGCGTTGTTTGGATACTGGTTAAATTTGTTTTTGCAGTATACGTTAGAATCCGGGGAACCAGTTAATATCTTGGAAGCCTTTATTGTAGTGGAGCATCATCACAAAAGTATTTTGTTTCTCGTTGTTGGCTGGTTATTGGTTATATCGGATGCTCCCTTTATAAAGAGGAATACATATCTTTCGTTATATCGGAGCAGCCGCAAAAAATGGGAATCAGCTATGCTGCAATATATTATGGTTCAGGCGTTTCTATATGTTGCCAGCATAGCTGCTGTATCGGTAGCTGCCAGTGCATTTCTTGGATTTTGGGGAAATATGTGGAGCAGCCCGGTTTACCATTTGGCGATGGATACAGGGAATGATCTAGGAGTGAAATATAATATTTCATTTCCGTGGGCGAATGTTATGCAAGCAATGACAGCGCCACAGGCCTTTCTAATTACGTTTCTCCTTCTATTCCTGTATTTGGTATGGATTGGATTTATGCTCTATGTGTGTAATCTATTGTTAAAAGAAATTTATGGAATATTGATCGTATTCGGTATACAGCTTTCAGGATACTTATTACAACAAGATGGGTTTACAGACTTATCTCTTATGGCAAAAGCAATTCCCGGATATGCCATAGATGGAACTGGCGGGCAATGGAAAGTTGTGGCTTTGTTTTGCACTATGATATTGATTTTGGCGTTGATTTCTTTGTGGCTGATTGGACGTGTAGATTTTAAGGATGAGGTGGAGGAGGAATAAGTGGGAATGTCTTTGTTTTTTCAGTTATTTGCAGGCGTTCCTATGGATGAAATGGACACGTTTCCATTAGTTCCTTTGGGACGCTGGCTCTTTCCGATAGGAATTTATTTATTGGTTATTGGTTTTAGGCTTGGCATGGATAAGCAGAATAGACGATTTGTGATTGTCCGATGTGGACGGATACAGAAGTGGTGGAGACATTATTTCCTGAGAAATTTGTTAAATGGGGTAATTGCAGCGGTTAGTTTATTGACGCTGTTTCAGGTGATTGACTTGTTTGCATTCCAGATGTTTGCAGTCAATCGTAAGGAATTATCCGCTATTTTTGTTTTATGGACCGTTCATGCCATGACTTTAACGTCATTATTTCTTTTTTTGGATATTTTCAACATGAAAAAAATGATACCAGCAGGTCTATTGTTATTTGAAGGCTTGACTTTTCTAAGTGGATTCCATTTTAGGAACAGCGCAAGGTTTATGTTTGGAGTATGGGGGATGTATGTACAAAGTAATTTATATGAGGATACGTATGGCTTCTCGATGATAAGCGTAATGGTTGTTCAAGGCGCAATCATCATGGTCTGTTATTGGCTTGGCGGCTATTTGCTGAAAGGTAGAGAAATGGAAGGAGTCTAAGGTTATGGGAAGTATGATAAAAGTTGATCAGGTCATAAAAAAATTTGGTTCCGATATTGCTCTTAGCAATATTTCGATAGAATTTGAGAGAGGAAAAATTTATGGGATCATTGGAAGGAACGGTTCTGGAAAAACTGTTTTATTTAAGACAATGATAGGGTTTTTAAAACCTACTAGCGGCAGAGTCATTGTCGATGGTAAAGAAATCGGCAAGGATACAGATTTTGCAGATAATATAGGGATTATCATTGAAACTCCCGGTTTTCTTAGCTCTTATAGCGGATATAAAAATCTCGAGTATCTTGCGAGCATTAAAAATATAGTTGGGAAAGAAGAGATAAAAGAGAGCATGGAACGGGTTGGGCTTGATCCGGACAGTAAAAAGAAGGTTGGCAAATATTCTTTGGGGATGCGTCAAAGACTTGGGATTGCACAGGCTATTATGGAAAATCCAGATATCCTTATTTTGGATGAGCCAATGAACGGCTTGGACAACCAGGGCGTGGAAGACGTCAGGGGAATCCTTCTAAATTTAAAAGGGGAAGGGAAAACTATTATTTTGGCAAGCCATAACAAAGAGGATATAGAAACGCTGTGCGATGAAGTGTACGAGATGGATCATGGAAAGCTGGCAGTTTCTAAGCCGTCCATCCCAGGATAAAAGAAGAAGGGGCTGTTGCAAAATAGATGTCGTATACAAGATATGGATTTTAAGTACATAAACTCATCCATATCTTGTATATAAATAATACTTTGCAACAGCCCCATTCCATAAGGATGTTAAATTCAATCTTTTTCATATCCATTTCTTCGATAAAGTATTAAAAATACAAGAACGCTAATTACTAATTCTCCAACAAGTACTGCGGTATCCAGAGGTTTTAACGTATATGGCATTCCCTCTGCAAATCCACTTGCAATCTCTGTCAACACCCCGGTAAACAAAAATCCTGAGATATGGTGCAGTTTTTCGGAAAGATTTCCAAACATGGGAATCATCATAAACACGATCATCAATGGATAAGAAATCAAATTTGCATTCATCTGGTTTTTGGCGCAGAGACCAACAATCATTCCCATGACGCAACTAATCAGAGAGGCTACCGCACTGACCAGTAAGAAAACCGCGACAGATACCTGGCTCATAGAAATACCGCTAATCGCCAATACCACAATATTGATTATATTCATCAACACAAATGGAAATAGGATACTTCCGATAAAATACTGCATTCCAGTGACTGACGACGTCATTAAAACCCGTAACGTATGTTTCTCTTTCTCTTCTGCAATGGCAGTTCCTACCATTAGGAATCCATCCATACACAAATTAAGGGAAATTCCCATACTCAGGATCAAAGACACCAGAACTGGTGACAAATCGCCTCCTGAATTGATGCTATATAAAATTTTGAACATCCATACCATCGCCACAGTTAGAAGCGGTCCTACCATAATCGCTGTATTGCGGCTGATACAAATCCATTTAATCTGTGCAACTGCTGTTAATTTATTGATATGATCCATATTAAAACTCCTCTCACATACTGGCTAATCCAAGGGATGCCCCTGTTACTTGTAAAAATACACGTTCCAATGTTGGCTCACAAGAATGAATACACTGTATTTCATCTCTCTGCATCCATTCTGAAATTTTTGCAATATTTTGAGGACTTTGCTCTAAGACGACTTCTTCCTGATTATTCAAAAGCAGATGATATTTTTTATTTTGATTATATTTCAGGCAAAGTTCTTTGGGCGACCCGCACTCGACAATTTTCCCCTGATACAAAAGTGCGACTCTATCACAAAGTTTTGTGGCTTCTTCCATATTATGTGTAGTCAAAAATATTGACATACCTTCCTCTTTCAGATCCAGCAACATTTTATGGATAGATACTGCAGTCGATGGATCTAATCCGCTTGTCGGCTCATCAAGAAATAAAATTCTTGGCTTATGAAGCACTGCCCTGGCCAAAACAAGTCTTTGCGTCTGCCCTCTGGAAAGTTTACCTGCCGGCTTTTTACGATGTTCATACAATTCCACCTGATGTAAGACTTCCTCCACTCTTACACTGGGAACACGCCATATTTTTGCAAACATACTTAAATTCTGCCATACTGTCATTTTCTCATAAATTCCGCTTTGATCAGAAACCACGCCAATTTTTTCATAAATTGATTCATCAATATTAACCGTATCTGTATCAAGAATTTTCGCCTCTCCAGATGTTTGCCGTAACTGTCCTGTGATTATTTTAATCGTGGTAGTTTTTCCAGCGCCCGACGGCCCTAAAAATCCAAGAATTTCGCCTTTATGAAGCGTAATATTGATATCCTTAAGCGCCAGTTCCGTCTTATAGCGCTTAGAAATATGTGATAAATCCAGTAATACATTTTGTTCCATAACATAACCCTCTTTCTAAATATTTTCTTTATAATTGCCCTGTTTTTCTATCGCAGAGTAATTATGATGGAAGTATCGTATCATGTTTTATCACCTTTATGCTGAGTTCTGCCTGAATGATATACCATACTGCCTGAAATGGCTTTTGAACACTGTCATTTAAATTCTGCTCAACAACTCCCCCTTCATACTTTTAGAAAACAGACATTTTTCTCCATTATCCATAAGAATTTCCCGATGCTTTAAATCTAACTCCTGAATCTTATTTACATTGACCAGATATGACCTGTGAACCCTTAAAAAATGCTCCCTAAACTGCTCTTGCAACTCCTGCATGCTGCCAATAAAATCAATACAGTCATTCTTCGCATGAAGTTCTATTCTGTGTGTACGGACACTTGTCTCAAAGAACATAATTTCATCCACTGGAACATGCCTTACAATATCCAACACCTTTACTGTAAAGTATTCCTTTTGCTCTCCCTGCTCCTTACACATCCGCTCAGTAATGATCGCAAGGTTTTTGTGCATTCCAGCCAGCATTTTTTCAGAATTGCCCTTTACTATATAATCCAGCGCTTCCAGGTGATAACGAAATGTCTCAAATGCCAGATCTGGAAAGGAAGTCACATAGATAAGAAAACCTCTGGCATCGAACTTTCGAATCTGTTGTCCCAGCATAAATCCATCCATCGGCTCATCCTTAAGCTCCACATCCAGAAAATAAATTCCTCTCTTTGGGGACGCCGCCACCGCTTCAATAATTTCCTGGGGATGCCTGCTGCACAGAGCAATCTGCATATCATAACCTTCCATCATAATTTGTTTTTCTAAAAACTTTTTCTGTGCAGCGAGTATCATCGCATCATCTTCACAAATATAAATTGGAAGCATATTTTTTCCTCCACAATTTTTAACGCTTCTTATTCCTGTATCTTTAACTCCTGAATAAAATAGCCGTCCCTGATTGTTGTCAGAGAGAAGA
>CAOKNO010000060.1 GCA_948470065.1 uncultured Eubacterium sp.
GCCCAAGCCCCCAAGCCCCCCCACCAGTCAGCTCCTACCCGTGCCAAACAAAAATATTAGATCCCACCACAATCCCCCCCACAACATTTTCCCTCCTCCCCAGTAGTAAAATCCCCCAGTTTATGCTATACTGATTAAGATGTCAAAAGGCTTCTGTCAACGACGCGCCGCATCGCTCCAAGATATTGTAGCACAACACAAACCAATTCATATACTATATAGAATTAAGAAAATGGGAGAAAAACTGTGGATTATAAACAGGAATTGTTTTACCGTGCGTCGGAACAAGATATGTCGAAAATGCCCTTCTATATGGCGTATCCCATGCAGACAGTATACATGGAAGAACTTGAATACGAACAAGATATGCAGAAACTAAAAAACATGTATCCCAAAGAAGTCCGTGCCATCCAGGCCATGGTAGAAGAAGAATGCGACAAAATGGAATACGATGGAAGCCTTATGTTCGACGAGTATCCTGACAAATTAATGCTATCCCAGATTGTAAAACGCATTTACAACAATATGTCTGTTTCCAAAACAGATATCCAAGAGTTCCAGCCAGGAGCGTACGAGGCGGAACAATACGAAGAAGGCCAATACCCTCCTTCCGGTTCCATGCCCCCCAGCCCCTCCTCATACGAAGGCAGCCTACAGGCAGAAGAACTGCCCTTAGAAGGAAAATTAATATCCCAAAGCCCCCCCCGCCGCCCCGGAGGCCCCAGTTGGGGACCAGGCGGTTCCGGAGGTCCCGGTTGGGGCCCCGGTCCAGGTTCCAGCGGTCCAGGAGGTCCCGGTTGGGGCCCCGGTCCAGGTCCCAGCGGCCCGCCCCATTACCACCCGCTCCGCAACATGATAGAAGTGCTCTTATACAATGAAATGTACCAGCGCCGCTGCCGCCATAAACGCTGCCGCCGCTGGTGGTAACCAGAGGATGCGACGCAGCTTCCCTAGCAATAAAAACCCTGGAAAAGGCGTTTCCAGGCTGCCTGCACATAAGAAAGGTCTGAACAATGGAACAATTACAGAATCTATTATACAAATACCTGGATAAAGACCTGCAGAAGATTGTAATCAGCAATCCCAGGATCCGGGGCGAGGCTGCTAAGATCAGCCTCCGCCCGGTGCTGCTGAAAGGCTCGCTGTTCTTCCAGGCGACAGAATACAAAGATAAGAAAGTATATCACAAAAACCTTTCCAAGGAAGAAGCTGCCGGACAGATTCTACAATGGATGGGATCTTACCGCCAGCTTGCCTTGTGTTCCAAAATAGGACAGGCAACCGTACTGTCCAGCAAAAAAGGAAAGCTGTCTGTAAAAGAAAAGCCAGCTTCCCAACATCCGCATTCTCTGGCGTCTGGCGTGCCGCCCGCCGCTGTTTCTTGTATGGAAGGCTCAGATTTATCCCATAATAGGAAAAAGAGATATATCCTGGATCCAGAAAAGAACGTACCATTTTTGGTTGACCTTGGCGTTCAGACGCAGGATGGGAAGATTGTCCATGCAAAATACGATAAATTCCGCCAGATCAACCGTTTTCTAGAATTTATCGCCGACGTCCTTCCCCAGCTTCCGAAGGATCGTGAAATCACCATTTTGGATTTTGGCTGCGGGAAGTCGTATTTGACGTTTGCTATGTATTATTACCTCAAAGAATTAAAAGGCTTGCAAATCCGCATTGTCGGCCTGGATTTAAAGGAAGACGTCATTGCAGATTGCAACCGCCTGGCAGAGAAATACGGCTATCAGGATTTGGAGTTTCTGGTCGGGGATATCGCTGGATACGAAGGCGTAAGCCAGGTTGACATGGTCGTCACGCTCCATGCCTGCGATACGGCTACGGATTATGCGTTGGACAAGGCGGTACGATGGGGGGCAAAGGTCATATTGTCCGTGCCGTGCTGCCAGCATGAACTCAATGGGCAGATAGAAAATGCGTTACTAGCCCCGGTTTTTAAATACGGCCTAATCAAAGAACGGATGTCGGCCTTGTTTACCGACGCCTTGCGCGCCCAGATTCTAGAAAGCAAGGGTTACCAGGTACAGATCCTGGAATTTATTGATATGGAGCACACACCGAAGAATATCTTGATCCGGGCTGTGAAAAAAGGCGCTTGCAGCGATGGCAAAGGAATCCGTGAAATCATGGAATTTCTACATGTGGCTCCTTCGCTTTATTTACTGCAAGATGGAAAGGAAGAAGAGCAGAATGCGTAAAGGCTTGATAAAATTTATAGTGTTGACGCTTGTAGCGGCAATTACAGCGGCGGTCATGCTAGGGCTAGACCGGCAGGGCGGTATGGACGTGACTTCAGAAATGCCAGAAGCCACCTTGCCTTTAGTATATATGAAGCAGGACGGGATCCAGATCAATAAACTGTATGGATACCGTTCCCAAATGGATGGTACGGCAGTACGCGATACGATTACGCCCATTTCGGAAGAACTGACGTTGCCAGTTGTTATAAAAACATATGGGAAAGCGATCGAGGGCGTTTCGTATGAAGTCCGTACCATGGATATGGAACGCCTGATCCAGGATGGGCAGGTAGAAGAGTTTTCAGAAGAGAGCGGGGAACTTGCCTTTACCTTGAAATTCCAGAATATCCTAGAAGCGGAAAAGGAATATATGCTGGCGCTGTCTTTGGTCTTTGACGAAGAGCCTGTGTATTATTATACGAGGATTTCCCAGCAGTCAGAAAGCCATGTAAAGGAATCCGTTGAATTTGCCCTAGATTTCCACGAGAGCACGTTTGGGGAAGGCGTTTCCGACAGCCTGGCCACGTATCTAGAACCAGACAGTTCCGGAGATAATACAACGCTTCAAAAGGTCAATATCCATTCCAGCCTGAGCCAGGTTTGCTGGGCTGGCTTCCAAGGGGAACGTATGGAAATCCCAATCCCTTCCATTTTAGAAATGAGCCCTTACTACAACGCAGTCCGTTTGGAATATGTGCTGACGTCCACAGGGGAACATGGGGAATTGGAATATTATAATGTAGAAGAGTATTACCGTGTCCGTTATAATACAATGAACAACCGTATGTACCTGTTGGGGTATGAAAGGACGATGGAACAGATCTTCCGTGGGGAAAGCCAGTCCGTCAGCCAGGACAAGCTGGTACTGGGCATCCGTTCGGATGACGTGCAGTTTATGCAAAATGAAAAAGGAGACGCCGTTGCATTTGTCCAGGCAGGGGAGCTTTGGAGTTATCAGGCCAGCAGCCGGAAATTTACAAAAATTTTTAGTTTCCGTGGGCTGGAAGGGATTTCGGACAGGGAGAATAACGGCAGCCACAAGATCCGTATTATGAAGATGGATGAAAGCGGGAGTGTGGATTTTGTTGTATACGGCTATATGAACCGGGGCAGCCACGAAGGGCAGTCCGGGATCAATGTCTTCCATTACGACAGCGCCGGGAATACCATAGAAGAACTGCTGTTTCTGCCCTCTGGAAAATCGTTCCAGATTTTGGATGCGGACTGGGGCAGCTTGTTCTATGTGAGCGCCAAGGATATCTTTTATCTTTTGGCGGGCGATACCTTGTATGGGATTGACTTAAAAAACAGAAAGCCGCGGCGTGTCGTGGAAAACCTTACCCGGGGATGTTACGCCGTATCTGAGGACGGCAGGTATTTTGCATGGCAAAAGGATAAGCAGGGGCAGAGCCTGGACGTTATGGACTTAGAAAAAGAGGAGGTCCGTTCCATCGAAGGCAAGGAGGGGGAATGCCTACGGCCGATTGGGTTCGTGCAAAGCGATTTTGTCTATGGGGCGGCGAAAGAAGAAGATATCATAGAGGACGTCCGGTTTCCGATGTACCAAGTGATGATTGCGGACAAAGATGGGAATGTCGTAAAAGAGTACCAGAAGGACGGCTATTACATTACGAAGGCCTATGTGGAAAAAGATACTATCTTTTTAAACCGGGAAATGCGGACCGGAGCGGGATTTACAAGCGTAGATCAGGATACGATAAAAAGCCAGGAGCTGGAATCTGCAAAAGGCGTGGAGACAGAACTGTTCCAGTCTGGGGAAAAACAACGCCAAGTGCGGATTGCATTGGGGACGGCTAGCCAGGAAGATGCGAAAACGCCGCGTATCCTGGCGCCTCGCGAGATTGTGCTGGGGAAGCCCAGGGACGTTGCCTTAGAAGAGGGAAAAAGACAGGAAACGTATTATGTATATGGACAGGGCGGCGTGCTGATGGCAACGAACGTCATTGCAGAGGCAGTTGTCTGCGCGGATGAAAACAGGGGCGTTGTCATTGGCCCAGGGCAGGAATATATCTGGCGCAGAGGATGGAAAACGAGCCAGCCAGCCATCAGTACGGTTACAGGGGAAGCCGCAGTAGAAGGGCAAAGCGCTGTATCGCGCTGCCTGTCTTATCTGTTGAAGACAGAGGCCGTCAGCGCAGACGTCGACCGCCTGCTGGCAGAGGGAAAGACGCCTAAGCAGATTCTGTCTGAAACATTTAAGGGCTATCAGATCCTAGATCTGGCAGGGTGCACGGTAGAGCAGATGCTGTACTATGTAGGGCAGGGCGCCCCGGTATTTGCCGAAATTGGAGATGGGGCTGCGCTGATTGTAGGATACGATGAGCATAATACGATACTCTATGATCCGGATACGGGAGAAACTAAAAAAATGGGGCTTCAAGACAGCAATACCATGTTCCAGGCAGCCGGGAACCGGTTCCTTGGATACCGCAAATAACGAAGGCAGAAAACCCGATACCATATCTTTATCACAAGATAAGCAGCAATGACGCTTGAAGAAATTGCAGATTGTGTATCCACATTGTCATTTGATGAATTAAAAGAAATAGAAGCTGAGATTATGCAGTTAGCATAATCGGTAAAACTACTGAAATTAATAAAACAGCGTAAAGGCGCAGGGAACAAGATCCAGGGTTTCCGTAAAGTTTTCCAGAGGAGTTACCGAAATACTAAATAGTGGATTTGCGTTACTGTTTATTCCCGCAGGGAGTTAGCCCTTACGTGGGGAAACGGCAAGATGCGGGGATGGGGCAGTAGCAATTGTGAAAAGCCAGAAAACAGCAGGAGCATGGATATGAACATAAGAGTGGAACATACGAATCTCGTAGAGATTGCCCAGCCGAACAGCAAAACAGAGATAAAAGGAAGTGTTTCTACTGAAACACAGGGGGCTTCTTCCCAAGGATCTGTGCAGGAAACAGGAAGCGTTTCTTCGGTGCAGCAGACCGTGGTCGACGCTCCGTTTTTTCCAGAGGAGTCGCAGATTGAGAAGATACAGCAGGCGGCGTCCCAGCAGGAGGCGCAGCTTCTGAAGCGGGATCTGGAAGTGGTTAGCAATACCATGTCAGAACGGGACTGCGGCTTATTAGAAGAGGATGGGTTTTCAGCGGGCGGTACAGAGGTGGAAGCGATTGTCACAGAGATGGATAAAATCAAAATGGAGCTTGCAAAGGCCGGGGTGGATATCAGTATCTTTGGCGACAAGCTAAGCGGGGATCAGTTGAAGGAAATCGCTGGGGACCCAGGGCTTGCCAACCAGCTAGCGTCCGCCATCAAGCAGGCAGATCTCCCAGTATCAGAAGAATTGACCACAGGATGTGCGGAAGCCTTGCAGGAAGCTGCAAGCCTTACGGAATGCAATAGGGAAGCTGCAAAATATCTGTTAGAACGTGAACTGCCGCCGACCATAGAGAACCTTTACCTGGCGCAGCACAGCGCCAAAGGCGCAGTCCCTGCCGCTTCAGGCGGCATGTCGCTAGAGGGGAATCTGAAGGCGCAGGTAGAGCAGGTAATCGTACAGTCAGGCCATCCGGTGAACGAGGATACCCTTTCGGCCAGCCAGTGGATGATGGAGCAGCAGATCCCGCTTACGCCTGAAAATCTGGGTTATCTGTTGGATTTGGAACAGATGCAGTTCCCATTGGATGCAGATCAGGTGGCAAATGCAATGTTTGAAGCAGTAGCGGAAGGCGGGCGTCCAGCCGACGCCATAATTTTAGAGGGCTACCGCAATACAGACCGGGCGAAGCAGGCCGAGCAAGTCGTAAAGCAGGCGACGGACGCGCAGGTATGGAGCGTTGTAGAGAAAGGGCTGCCGCTTACGATAGAGCATTTGACGGCGGCGCAGCAAGAGGGGGAAGCAGGGCAGGAGGCTTCCTACCGCAATGGCGCGCAGCATGGGCAGGCGGCAGATCCAGGGCTGGAATTATCGTTTGTGACTGCCAAGCGTCAATTGGAAGAGGCCAGGCTGGTTATGACGGCCCAGGCGAATTATGCGTTGCTGAAACAAGGGATTTCCATCGAGACTAGGCCATTAGAGTCGCTTGTGGAAGAACTCAAAGCGTTGGAAGAGAATTATTATAAGGCGCTCCTTTCCCAAAACGGCGTACCTGCCACAGAAGAAAATACTGCAGTATTTGCAGGAACTTTAGAATCGGTAGACGCGCTTGCAAAGGCGCCGGCATACATATTAGGGGAAATCCAGACGGACAGAGAGTCCATTGCACAAGCCAGGGACGTTGGATCCGCAAGGCAGGCGGAGCTTGCCAGGGCGGGAGAAGCGTATGAAACGTTAAAGACCGAGCCAAGGGCTGATCTTGGGGATTCCATCCAGAAGGCGTTTGGGAATGTAGACGATATCTTATCGGATCTTGGGTTGGAAGCGACAGGACAGAACCGTAGGGCGGTACGGATTTTAGCGTATAACCAGTTGGAGATTACAGAAGCTTCGATTGCACAGATGAAGGGCGCGGATCAGAAGGTGCAGAACCTCTTCCAGAACCTCACGCCTGCCGTGGCGCTTGAGATGATCCGGGAAGGGACGAACCCGCTTCAACTGACGGTAGAGCAGCTTAACGCCAAGGCCGAAGAGATGAAACTCCGCCTGGATCCAGACGGTGGGGAGAAGTTCAGTAAGTTCCTTTGGAAATTAGAACAGCGGCAGGGTATTACGCCAGAAGAACGCGACAGCTTTATCGGGATTTACCGTTTGCTGAACCAGATTGATAAGACAGATGGCGCAGTTATCGGCGCATTGGTACACCAGGGGGCGGAGCTGTCCATGAAAAACCTGCTGTCTGCCGTACGTACCAGGCAGGGGCAAGGCATCCGGGCGTCGGTGGATGATACGTTCGGCGCGGTGGAGGAGGTCAAGACCCAGAATTTGAGCATTTCTGAGCAGATAGAAGCTGCTTACCAGACAGATTGCGCCAAAGAGTCATTTGCCAGGGCGACGCCGGAAGGGATGCAGCAGGCACAGGCGCAGGGCGGCATGTTAGAGATGACGCCGGAAGAACTGCTGCGGCAGCTTCGGGACAGTGCGCCGGATGAAGCCCTGGAAGAAGCGTATTACAAAGAGAAGATCCAGATGTTTTCACAGGCGAAAGAATCCGAGGCGCAGGTCTTGCAGACGCTGGGTAGGTACGATATGCCTGCGACCGCTTATAATATAATAGCGGCAAACCAGATGGCGCAGAGCCGCAATGTCTTTAAGTCCTTGTTTGCCCCTGGCAGCACGGATGGGGAAACCAGCTTAGAAGACGCGAAGAAGCAGCTTCTGGAAGATTTTGCAGAGGCGGTTAAGACGCCGGAGGAGATGGCAAAAGCGCAAGAGAAGCTGGCGGATCTGGCTGAAAATGTCATGAAGACAATGATACAGTCTGAGGATGTAAGAAGCCTGGAAATCCGGGATATGAAGATCTTACAGCAGCAGATTGAACTTGGCGCCAGGATGGCGAAGGAAGAGCATTATGCAATCCCAGTATTGGTTGCGGATGAAGTGACGAATGTACAGCTTAAAATTGTCCGCGGCAAACGGGAACGCGGCCGGGTTGAAGTGATGTTCGACGCGCCGAAGTATGGGAAAGCCGCAGCCAGCTTCCAGG
Source organism: uncultured Eubacterium sp. (assembly GCA_948470065.1). Classification (GTDB taxonomy): domain Bacteria; phylum Bacillota; class Clostridia; order Lachnospirales; family Lachnospiraceae; genus Petralouisia. The sequence continues at coordinate 7,883 of CAOKNO010000060.1, forward strand.
TACAGGGCGATTCTGTCAAAGGCTATATTGCAGCAGAATCCAAGGAGGCAATCGAAGCCCTGAAAGCAAGGGAAGACAGCTTGCGCGCACGCCTGGGCAGGGAGGAAGGCGCAGGCTGGGAAGTACAGTACCTCCATACGCAAGATTTAGATTTGGAACGTTTCGGTTCTGGCCGTCCCATGGCGGCGGAGGAACAGGAGAAGGACTCAGAGGCTTACCAGGTACAGACGAAAGAACTGTATGGCATGGCGAAAGTATTTTTGGAAGAAGTAAAGAGCATGGACGATCAGAGAGGAGCACAACATGAAAATTAACCACAATATGCCGGCAATTGTTGCCAATAAGAAGTTACTGAAGACAGAAAACGGTTTATCCGCTTCTGTGGAACGCCTGTCTACAGGCCTTAAGATTAACCGGGCGTCGGATAATGCGGCAGGCCTGGCAATTGCCAATAAGATGCGGGCACAGATTATGGGGCTGGATCAGGCGTCCCAAAACGCTTCGGATGGTACGTCTGTTTTGGATACGGCCGACGGTGCGCTGAACGAGGTTCATGCCATGCTCCAGAGGATGCGTGAGTTATCTGTCCAGGCAGCGAATGAAACGAATACCGTGGAGGATTTAGAGGCAATCCAGTTGGAAATTGATTCCCTGCGGGAAGAAGTAGATCGTATCTCGCGCGATACGGAATTTAATACGAAAGCGTTGCTGGACGGGAACCTGGATCAGCGCGTGTATGCCGATAACCGCGGCATTTCCAGGATTGCTATTTCCGACGCGGTAACTGCGAAAACATATAAAGTTGAGATTGCAAACGACGCGGAACATGCGGTGGTAGAAGGAAGCCGTTTTGTCAATGCGAACGACACTGTGCCAGCAGGGGCGGCAGGCAAGGTTACGATCAACCGTGTGGAAGTGGAAATCAAAGAAGGAGAAACCTATCAAGAGGTATACGATAAATTGCGGGCAGGCGCAGAACGCGGGGAAGTTAACCTTATGGTTGTGGGCAACACCGGAGTTACAGGCGGCACGCCGGAGAATGGCGGTTATGTCCCAGTAGATGTATCCATGGGCGGTACGCTTGTGTTTGTTTCCACGGAGTACGGAAGGTCGGCGGAAATGAGCGTTTCATGCAATAATGCTGATTTGGCGGCGTTCCTTGGTATTCCAGAAGAAACGAATGTATCTGGGAAGGATGTGGATATTTCCTTTGGCGCTGATAATTCTGGCTTTGGAAGCCAGGCTACTATCCGTGCGGACGGGAATAATGTGACGATTACTGACCGGAGTGGGTTTAAGATGAACTTTGACGTAACGCCAGGGACAACTGGGGAAGTGAACCTGGAAGTAACGAATATTGGGACGATGACGTTACAGGTTGGGGCAAACGAGCACCAGACGGTAGAAGTACGTATCCCAGAGGTATCTTCTAAAACACTGTATCTGGATAAGATTGACGTACGTACCATTCGTGGGGCGGATCGTGCGCTCCGTACGCTCGACGATGCAATCGCTAAGGTCAGCGACGTCCGTTCCAGCATTGGCGCATACCAGAACCGTATGGAGTATGCAGTCAGCAGCCTAGACGTTACAGAGCAGAATATGACCCAGGCGCTTTCTAGGATTGAAGATGTGGATATGGCGGAGGAAATGACAGAGTACACGAAGTTTAACGTACTGTCGCAGGCAGCTACTTCCGTACTTGCCCAGGCAAATGACATCCCACAGCAGGTATTGCAGCTTCTGCAATAGGAGGAGAATGTATGACGCAGGACAAAAAGCAGGAATTTACCCGCAGGCTGAGCTGCTGCAACCGGGGCGGCATGGTCGTAGTGATGTATGAGATCCTGTTCGCTTATCTAGAAGAAGCACAAGAAGCGCAGGGGAAGGACTATCCAGGATTTAAGTCTGCCATTGGCAAGGCGCAGAACGTCTTAAGGCGGTTTATGGACGATCTGGACTTTACGTATCCCGTTTCTGGGGAGTTATTCGCCATCTATCAGTTTGCCAATAAGCGCCTCTCCTTGGCTGTCAGCAGAAACAGCCGTAAGGATGTGGAGGACGTGCAGAGGATCTTGAAAAACCTCTACGACGGCTTTCAAGAAGCGGCCAAGCAAGATACTTCAGAGCCTCTGATGCAGCATACCCAGCAGGTAGTGGCTGGCATGACGTATCAGAAAGGGAACCTGACGGAAACGCTTCAAGGTTCAGGGCAATCTAGGGGATTCTTAGCATAGCGTCTGGGAATTGTTTTCCATGACAGATAAATGATACCAAAAAGAGAAGAACACCTCCAGGTTTTATACCTGAAAGTGTTCTTTTCTGTTAAGGGACTTTTTTGCAAGATATGGGTTTTAAGCACATAAACTCATCCATATTTTGTATATACAATACTTTGCAAAAGCCCCTTTTTTCGTTACTATGGATTGGCGGGGACGTTTTGTGGTTCTGAAAAACCAAGCGGCGTCTTGGCGGCATAAGAGGGTTCTGGATTTAATTGTTTGGCTTTGGTCAGCAGGAATTTATAGCGCATCTGTAAGGCGTTTACCTGGTAAATACAGCAGTCAATTAAATCCGGTTCCATGGCGTTTTCAAAATTATCATAGGCAAGGGCCAGGTCGTACCTGGCTTTTTCTAGTTCATTTACTACTATGGCATAGGCGGTGTCTGGAGTAATTTGTTTTTTTTGAATCAGAGACATAGGTAACCCTTTCTTTGTTTTCACGGCGCGTTGCTGCGGTTTCCCGTGGCGAAATCGTGTATATTTGGGATTGCCGAAGGATAGCTGCAGCCATACCTTTCTTACTTAAAGTATAAGCAGCAGTTTCCAAATCTATACAAAAAAAGTCATAAAAATTTCCATCCTAAATATATTGGTAAAGGGCAGGGAAACGCTGCCTGGAAAAGCTTATGGGCTGCGGATATTGGAAGTCTGCCGTGGGCTTATGGAATGGGTTGTGCAGCTTTTGACGGCTGTATCGTGATATGCCAAAGGGAGGACAGAGATGGAAACATATTATGGGGCTGCGGCAATTGCAGGGATTTGTGTGTTAGTGGTTTTAATGGGGATGATGAAACAGAAAGGAGCGGGGCTGATAGCTGCGTTTGCGCTTCGCTGTTTTGCAGGGGCAATCGGGATTTGTGTGATGAACGAGGTATTAAAAAGCCTGGGGATTGCAGCCTCCGCCGGGGTTAGCCCCGTGAATCTTGTGGCGGTTGGGACATTGGGTATCAGCGGGTTTGTACTAATCTACGCCATACTGCTGTATCGGCTGTTTGGTCTTTAAATAGAATAGACGGGCTTGTTTTGACATCTGGAAGCCTTGGTATCAGTAGGGTTGCGGGAAAAACGGCGGATTTTTGGAAGGCTTTGTTGTGAGATAGTTACAAAATTGATAAAATTTTCCAAAGGTACTTTACAATGGGATGGAGTTGTTTTATAATCCATTCCATCACATAATGATAAGGACATAAGAAAGTGAGGTGAGGGGTTTTCGGGCTACAGATTGTCTTTTGTATGGCGCTTTTGATTTGGGCGGCTGCAATGGATTTGAAGCGTTATCGTATTTGTAACTGGCTGATCTTAACGGGGTTGGCTGCAGGTTTTTCCTTCCAGGTGGCGGATGCAGGATGGAAGGGCGTCGGTGTATTTTTTATCAATGTCTTTGCACCGGTATTCTTATGTTATCTTTTATTTCTAGTGCGTGCCTTAGGGGCAGGCGATATCAAATTATTTTCCGTAATTGGCGGTATCTGTGGGATTCAAATACTTTTCCAAACAGTTCTTTGGTCTTTTCTTGTTGGGGCGTGTATGGCGCTTTGCAAAATGTCGTACTATCGTACCTTGTCCGTACGGCTGTGTATCTTTTGGGGATATCTGCGCCAGGTAATGGCGGAAGGCAGGCTGTTGAAATATCCAGGACATGTGGAGAAGGAAGCGGCAGGGCATCCTGGGCAATTGGAGGGGACGCGGCATTTCATCCATTTTTCTGTTGCAATCGTATTCGGATACGGTATCGCATTGTGGAGGGTTTTTCATTGTGTTATGGGGGTGGCTGATTGAAGAAAATGATACTTGCTATCTGTGATGCAGATCAGGCGTATGGGGAGAAATTAGGAGAGTGGATTTTTGTGGAGAGGGGCGAGCGTTTCCTCGGATGCTGTTTTTCACAGCCAGAGGCGTTCCTTGCGTATTATGAGGGGCAGAAGCCGGATATCGTGCTTCTGGGAGAAGGGTTTTTGGAGGATCCAAGGATTTGGGAATTAGTGGATGGCAAAACAGAATCCAGCCGGCAGGAAAACGGGCATACCTTATGGCTTTGCCTGTATGGCAAGGAAGGGATGGGAATGGAACAGAATCCTGCCTGTATCATGTGCGCAGGCTTAGAATTGCCTGTGTTGGGGAAATACCAGCCTGCTTCCCGGCTAGTAAGGGAGATCTTAAAGCTTTGCCAGGGGAGCGGATGGCAGGAGGAAGGGGTTCTCTTCCAAAATGAACTGATTGCAGTCTATTCCCCAGGGCGCAGCGCCTTACAGACCCCGTTTGCATTGACGCTGGCACAAGCGTTAGGGAAGCAGGGACAGGCGTTGTATGTAAGCTTCCAGGAGTGCGCAGGGTTTGCGCAAAGGTTCCAGGAAGAGTACGAGCGGGATCTTTTGGATGTCATGTATTTATGCCTTGCCCAGGACGTAGACGCGGGCGGATGTATCGGAAGCGCGGCGTACCGGTTAGAGGATTTTGACTATATCCCGCCCGCCCGGGACGGCGACTGTTTGTGCGGGATCTCGGAGCAAGATTACCAGCGTTTTTTATCCGTCTTAGCCAGGGAAAGCGGCTATCAGGTGATTGTCCTAGATTTTGGCATGATGGTTCCTGGGTTTTTCCATTTGCTTGCAGAATGCGGCAAGACGTATATCCTAGAGGACGGCGGGGAATGCCAGGGCGCGCCGCTTGGGCAGTTTTGGCAGATGCTTCAGCGGCAGGGAATACCAGGGTTAGAAGATAAGATGGAATACCTGACGCTTCCAGAGTGCAGCCTTGGGAAGAGTCAGGGAAGGCGTTACTTACAGCAATATATTTGGGGGGAACTGGGAGATTATGTCAGGACATTAATGGGGGTACAAGGTGGAGCGGATTAGGAAAAATGTATTAGCACAGCTTGATATGACGCGGGATCATGAGGAAGAGGAGCTTTTGGCGGTGATTGACGAGGAAATCTGCCGGGAGGCAGGAAAGCGTGTGATCCCGCTTGGCTGGAGGAAGGAACTGAGGATGCAGGTATTCCATTCCTTGCGGAAATTGGACGTGCTTCAGGAATTGTTAGACGAAGACGATATTACAGAGATTATGGTAAATGGCCCAGAACGTATTTTTTATGAGAAGCAGGGAAGGCTTATGGCCTGGGATAGGAAATTTTCTTCCCAGGAGAAGCTAGAAGACATGATCCAACAGATGGTGGGAAGCCGCAACCGGACGGTCAATGCGGCGGAGCCAATTGCAGACACCCGGTTAGAAGACGGATCCCGCGTGAACGTGGTGCTGCCGCCCATTGCCTTGGAAGGGCCTATGGTATCCATACGGAAATTCCCCAAGCGCCCGCTTCAAATGGAAGAGATGATAGAAAAGGGCACCATAAGCAGGGAATGCGCCGCATTTTTGGAACAGTTGGTAAAGGCAGGGTACAATATTTTTATCTCCGGAGGCACAGGCTCCGGGAAAACCACATTTCTCAATGCACTTTCAGAATTTATCCCCAAATCAGAACGAGTCATTACAATTGAAGACGCGGCGGAACTGCAGATATGCGGCGTGGAGAACCTAGTACGTTTGGAGACTAGGAATGCCGGGGCGGAAGGAACGCTTGCCATTACCATCCGCGATTTGATCCGGACGGCCTTGCGGATGCGCCCGGATCGGATTATCGTAGGGGAAATCCGCGGCGCAGAATGCCTGGACATGCTCCAGGCCATGAATACCGGGCACGACGGCTCTTTGAGCACCGGGCATGCGAATAGCTGCCAGGACATGATCAGCCGTATGGAAACCATGGTCTTGATGGGGATGGAACTTCCTTTGGCCGCCATCCAGTCCCAGATTGCAGCAGGTGTGGATATCCTGGTACATCTGGGAAGGCTGCGGGACCGGAGCAGACGCCTTCTGTCTATGATGGAACTGGAGGGCGCGGGGGAAAAGGGAATCCGGCTGAACCCGTTGTATGAGTTTGTAGAGATGGGGGAGCAAGACGGGATGATTGTGGGGAGTTGGAAAAAAAAGGGGGAACTTATCCACAAAGGGAAATTATACGCGGCCGGGATGGGGGGATGATTTTGAAGAAGGAAGCTTTTATGATTCCTTTTACATGGAAAGGGAAAAGCGCATGTATTGGGGTAACAGGAGCGCTGGCGTGCCTGGTGGCATGGCTGTTTTACCGTAGTATCTGGGGGCTTCTGTGGGGGATTCTATTGTATCTTCCCGTGAAGAAGCGCATGCAAAGCTACTGGTCGCACAGGCAGAAAAGCGCCGTCTTATTCCAGTTTAAGGAAATCCTACAGATGGCAGCCGCTTCGGCAAAAGCAGGATATTCCATGGAAAATGCGTTTGTACAGGCAAGGGAGGAATTTGTAAAGCTTTATGGAGAGCATTCTGCAATGGCAAGGGAATTTGCGAATATCAACCGCCAGGTCTGCCTGAACGTGCCGTTAGAGCAGCTATTGGATGAGTTGGCGGAGCGTTACGGCATAGAGGAAATGGTAAGCTTCGCCCAGGTGTTCCGTTTTGCCAAACGAAGCGGCGGGGACTTTTTGAAGATTTTCCATAATACGGCTGGGAAAATCAGGCAGAAGGCAGAGGTTAAGCGGGAAATAGAAACGGTTATGGCTGCAAAGCGGATGGAAATGAACCTTATGAATGCTATGCCGTTTGCAATCCTTCTCTACGTAGGCGTTACTTCGCCAGAGTTTTTAGAGCCATTGTACGGGAACCTGCTGGGCTCCGGGATTATGACGGCCTGTCTGGCTGGATATGCAGCCGCTTATTGGATCGCTGGTAAAATCGTAGATATCCAGGTGTGAATGGGGGAAGAATCTAGATACATAGGAAAGGAATTAATGAATATGGAAGGGACGCGGGATGGAACTGGGTCTGAGAGGAAGAAGCGGAGGGGGTTATGTATGTTTATTTCGCGGGAGCGGCAGTAAGCGTTGTCTTTGCCTGGAAGTGCAGGCAAAATGCGTTTGGGCAGAGGAAGTATTACGAAGCGTCTCTGGCCTTACTGGCTGGGTTTTTGGTGGCGTCCTTGCTCTGCTTTATCGACCGGGATACCGGGAAGGGGCTGGAAATCAGCAGGAAGCCGCCTGGGCAGGGTGCGCGGGAGAAGGAGTATCTGGTGGATGCGGATGGCATACTAAAAGATTATTCCTTAAAGGTACAGGTCGAAGAGCAGAAGCTGGACAAGGCGCAGAGGGAGTCATGCCTAGAGGCAGCCAAACAGGAACTGGATACGGCGATTTTGGGAGAAAATGATTCCTTGGAGGAGGTGACAGGAGCGTTGCATCTTCCAGATACCTTGCAGGAGGGGGCGGTAGAAGCAGAATACCAGTTTTCGGATTATGAAGTATTCCACCCGGACGGAACGTTAAAGTCAGAACCACAGCAGCCAGTTATGGTGGAAGTGACCGCTATTTTATACTGCCAGGAGGAAACCTGCCTGTATACATTCCCGGTACGGGCAGTCCCAAGGGAGAAGACGGCGGCTGAAACGCTTGCAGACAAGATTTCTAGCTGGATTTCTGCTGAAAATGAGAAGGAAGGCAGCCAGACGGTGCGTTTGCCGGAACAGATTGGGCAGACGGACATCCATTGGAAGGAGAAGACAACGGACAGAAGCGTATTAATCGTATTCTTGGGATTTGCAGGAGCGGCATGTATCCTGCTCCAGGAGAAAGAAACGAAGAAAAAGGAGGAATCCAAACGGCAGCAGCAGATGCTTTTAGATTACCCTGAGATTGTCAGCAAATTGTCTTTGCTGCTTGGGGCTGGGATGAACCTTACGCTTGCATGGGAAAAAATTGCCTTCGATTACCGGGACAAGAGGCGGAAGCAGGCGGTTGGGATACGTTATGCATACGAAGAAATGCTTGTGGCGCTTTATGAAATCCAGGAAGGAGTAGGGGAATTGCAGGCGATTGAAAATTATGGAGAACGCTGCGGGCTTGGCGCATATCGCAAGCTTGCTTCCCTGATCATCCAGAATATACGAAAAGGTGCAAAAGGGATGCAGAAGCTTTTGGAGGAAGAAGAGCGGGAGGCATTTGAAGCACGTAAGGCAAGGGCGAAAAAAGCCGGGGAAGAAGCTGGCACAAAGCTGATGCTTCCTATGATCCTAATGCTGATCTTAGTGCTGGTCATCTTAATCGTACCAGCAGGGCTGTCTTTGGATTTGGTTGGTTGAACATAGGCCATTCATTATTGGTTAAAAGGAGGAGAGGATATGGCAGGAAACTTGAGGGAAACAGGACTTATTTGCAGTATGGCTGGCACAGAAGAGCCGGCAGGACAGGCAGGATTCGTTCCATGGGATTTAAAAAGGGAATGGAAGGCATTCCTGATGGAAGAAGACGGGATGGGCGTTGTCGAGGTTATCTTAATTATTGTCGTGTTAATCAGCCTGGTGGCGATTTTTAAATCGCAGATCAGCAGCCTGGTCAATACGGTTTTAGAAAAGATAACGAAAAATGCGAAGAAAATATAATCGGATCCATCCGGCGCAGGGAGGGAGCATTACGTTATTTTTGGCGTTGTCTATGACCTTGGTTCTGTCTTTTCTCTTCTCCCTTCTAGAAGCATCCAGGGTGCAGGGATTAGAAGGAGCGGCGCAGCGGAATGCATTTTTGCGTATGGAATCTGCATTTGGGCGTTACCATGTGCGGTTGTGGGAAGATTACCGTATGCTGTTTTTGGACGGCGCATTCGGTGGGGAACGGTTCGATTTGGCTCTGTTAGAGGGCATTATGGTAGAAGAGGCAGAATGGGAGCAGAAGGGGGCGGATTTCCTTAAGATAGCGTTAAAAAATATGGAAATCACAGAGTATGCCTTGGCAACCGACAAGGATGGGGCTGCGTTCCGGGCGCAGGCATGCAAAGCAATCAAAGAGCAGCTTGCGGCGGGAGCAGTTCATTCCCTAACGGATAAGCTGGCGAAGGGACAGGAAATCGCAGAGGAAAAGCAAGGGATCGAGGGGAAATGGGACGCCGCGAAACAGGCGGTGAAGGACGCGCAAGAGGGTGGGGAGGAAACGCCCGAAATAAGCCCCGGGATGGAAGAATCCAAAGAGGAGGAAGCGCCTGGCCATCGCCAGGATTTGCCGCAGAATCCTATGGACGCCGTGGATTTGTTGAAACGTTCTGCTATTTTGTCCGCCGTTGTGGAAAATCCGGCTAGCATTTCTAGGAAAGCGCTTTCTGAGAAAGACCCCATAGAGAAACGCAAAAAAGAAACTGGGACCATGGAGTTGCAGAAACAGCCGGCATTGGAGAAAATATGGTTCCTTCAATACTTGGAGCGCTATTTTTCCTGTCAGTCTGGAGCGGGAGAGGGTGGCGCTAAGGAACATGCTTTGGATTATGAGCTGGAATATTGTATCGGCGGCAAAGGATCGGATCAGGAAAACTTGGAATTTGTAGCCAAGGAGTTGCTTTTGCTACGGGAAGCCGGAAATTTTGCAACAATCCTACAAGATGGGAAGAAGCAGGCGCTGGCATTGGAAATTGCAGCGGCAGCGGTCGGGTTTACAGGGCTTCCAGCGTTGGTGCAGGCAGTAAAGACGGGGATTCTTTTGGCGTGGAGTTATATCGAAAGCATCCTGGATGTGCGTACCCTGCTTGCAGGGGGCAAGGCGCCGCTAGTAAAGAAGGTTTCGGAATGGAAAAGCGACGTGTCCCTGGGGGAAAAGGCGCTGAAGGAAAAAACAGACGGTAAAAAGGAAGGGAATGGACTGGATTACAGGGAATACCTTATGATCCTATTGGCTTTGGTTCGGGAGGATACCTTATCCTGCCGCGCAATGGATCTTGTAGAGCAAAATATCCGCCTGCTCGGGGAAACGCAGTTTCGGATGGATCATCAGATTGTTTCCATCCGGGGGGAAGCAACGTATGCGGCGGAGCCGTTGTTCCTTGGGTTTGTAACAAGTAAAAAACGTGTGGATGGAAGCTATCATTTTGTAAGCGGACACGAGATATGCTATTACTAACGATATTCTCGTTCCATTCCCCGCTGGCTGTCGCATCTTCCATAAAGCGAGGGGTTATAGTTCCCTTGAAAGAATCTACCGATGGTGGTTCTTTGCAAGGTTTTGTGTTGATTCCAGAGAGAAATATACCCCAAAGGGCGCTTAGCCAAGCAGCCGGCGCCCTAGGGGTGCAAATACTGTTCCAAGAGAAAGAATGTCGCAATTACCTCAGAATTTCTTTAGGCGATTGCAAAACTCCCTTTCTAGAAACAGCGGATGTACAATCTGTACAAAAAAAGGGCGACTTGCGACGGCATCTGGAGCCCGCTTTTGTATGGATTGGACAGGCGCGTCTGTCCCAGAGAGGGATTCGCAATTACCTACAGAATTTCTTTAGACGATTGCAAAACTCCCTTTCTAGAAACAGCGGATGTACAATCTGTACAAAA
>CAOKNO010000061.1 GCA_948470065.1 uncultured Eubacterium sp.
CTGTTTTTCCTCCAACCCCAAAGCTTCTGCCAAAAGGGGCAGGATTTCATTCACATCCCCTACAATGCCATAATCACAGTTTTTAAAGATCGGGGCATTGCCATTTTTGTTGATTGCCACAATCGTAGAAGCATCCTTAATCCCCTTCAGATGCTGTGTCGCCCCGGAAATACCGCAGGCAATGTAAAGGTTGCCCCGGAACTTCTGGCCAGACATCCCCACATAACGGCTTAACGGCACGTATTTCAGCGTTTCAGCCACTGGACGGGAAGAGCCGATTGCCGCTCCTGCAGCCTGGGCCAGATCCTCGATCAGCTTCATATTCTCTTTACTCCCAATGCCCTTGCCGGCAGAAACAACACGCTCCGCCTGGGCAATCGGCGTATCCGCCGGAATGCCGACCGTAAAATCATGCCCGTCCTTTTTCAAGGATTCCACCAAGGCTTCTACCCGTTCCTTTGCGCCTCCTTCTTTGAAGATATGCCCTTTGCGTACGCCTGTGACGGGAGCCGGCTTTTTCCCAGCAGAACGGCTGCCGCCGCCTTTGGAGCCTTTGTTCATCCTTCCAATCAGATGAGAAGCAATTACAACGCGCTGGATCTCATTCGTCCCTTCGTAAATGGTCGTAATCTTCGCGTCACGGTACATCCGTTCCACATCCATGCCTTTTAAGAAGCCCGTGCCCCCAAAGATCTGCAACGCGCTATTCGTAACCTCAAGGGCAATATCCGACGCATACATCTTCGCCATAGCAGCTTCCATTGCATACGGCTCATGCACTTCCTTCAATTCTCCGGCAGAATATACCAAAAAACGTGCGCAGCGCAGCTTCGTAGCCATATCGGCAAGCTTAAAGGAAATCCCTTGCTGCGCGGCAATGGGCTTGCCAAACTGGATACGTTCCTTTGCATAATCCAGCGCCTGTTCAAACGCGCCCTGGGCAATCCCCAGCGCCTGCGCCGCAATCCCGATCCGCCCGCCGTCTAACGTCGCCATCGCGATTTTAAAGCCGTCGCCTTCCTTCCCTAACAAGTTCTCCTTCGGGACTTTCACGTCATTGAAAATAAGCTCCGCCGTTGTAGAGGAACGGATGCCCATTTTGTCATAGTGATCGCCAAATTCAAAGCCTTCCCATCCCTTTTCCACAATAAACGCAGATATCCCGCGCGTCCCAATGTCTGGCGTTGTTACAGCAAACACAACGTATGTATCTGCTTTCGGCGCATTCGTAATAAAAATCTTCCCTCCGTTGAGAAGATAATAATCCCCTTTGTCAAGCGCTACCGTTTCCGTGCCGCCCGCATCCGATCCTGCATTCGGTTCCGTTAAACCGAACGCCCCAATCTTCTCACCTTTTGCAAGGGGAACCAGATATTTCTGCTTCTGCTCCTCATTCCCAAAGGCAAAAATCGGCCAGGATCCCAAAGAAACATGAGCCGACAAGATAACGCCGGAACCGCCATCTACCCTGGAAAGCTCTTCGACTGCAATGGCATAGCGGATGACGTCAAGCCCTGCCCCGCCATATTCTACGGGATATGGGATCCCCATCAGCCCCATCTCCCCAAGCTTTTTCACCGCCTCATCTGGGAACCGGTTCTCCTGGTCTAATGAAAATGCAATGGGTTTGATTTCCCCTTCGGCAAAAGACCGTATTTTTGCCCGGAACTCCTCTTGTTCTGTCGTAGTCTGGAATAACATAATAACGCCTCCTTTTCACTATTATATTCTATGCTTCTAAAAACCATTGGAAATATTTTACTAGTTTCACCAAACTAACTATACCAAACCTTTTGTTTTTTGTCAATTATAACAGTGCAAAAGAGTCTTTCACATTATTCATTTGTTAATTTATTATAATTATTCTTTCCAGAATTCCAGATAAATTATTTCTATTGACGAACACAGGATACACAGCAGGTTGATTTTTCTCCCCTGCTGCCATATAATAGAAAACAAATCCCCCGGCGCCCCAAACCAACAATTCCAACTGCAACATAGACCAGAATGAAACGAAAGGATGTCTGAGAATGAAACTATTAAAAAAAGCCGGGAGCATCTTATTCTGCCTGCTCCCAGCGCTTCTTGCCTTTGCAATCCAAATCGTTATAACCTTTGCGGGAATCTTCCTGTGGGCTTTCCTGCTGATATGGAAGGATCCCGCAAAGATCCGCCAAAACGGCGCCGCCGCATTCCTGACCGATATCATAAGCCTGACAGAGGACAGCCAATTCCTGGTGCTATTGACGGCCTCTTACGCTACCATTGCGGCCTTGACGCTTGGCTTTTGGTATTGGAAACGCTTCGTACCAAAACACCGACCCCGCAGGAAGCCTTCTGCGCTCCTCCACCCGGCTATGCTTGCCGGCATGGCGCTCCTTGTGTTTGGCCTGCAATATATTTCCAACTACCTGGCGCTGCTTGTCGCAGCCATCAACCCAGGATGGTACGAAACGTATGAACGGATGATGGAAAGCATCGGGTTTGGGGACGTCACGCCCGCCCTCGTCCTCTATTCTGTCATTATCGCCCCGATCAGCGAGGAATTGATTTTCCGTGGCGTCACCTTAAGCTACGCGGTAAAGGTCATGCCTTTCTTTGCTGCGAATACGTTCCAGGCGTTCTTGTTTGGCCTATTCCATGGAAATGCAGTGCAAGGCGTCTACGCCTTTGTGGCAGGCTTATTCTGCGGCTATATCTGCCAGAAAGGGGGCAGCCTTTGGTTATCCATCCTATTCCATATGATGTTCAACCTCTGGGGGACGTTCGCGCCAGGTTTCTTATCCTACACAGGCGGTCTCCTGCCGTTGCATCTTGTGATCTTTGCCGCTGCTTCTGCCGTTACGCTGTGCGGCGTTGCCCTGTACCAAAAAGGCCTGGCGTTAAGAGGACAAACCCCATAAGCCCTGCTTTTACCCTTTTACAGCCAAGGCTTACGCACGAAACGGGATTCTGCCACCTCTTTATCCCTATACAATTACTTTGCCAGATTTCGATACCGTCTCCCAGAAGTTCTTCATAGAGATTATCCGTCAGGGTATCACGTCCTTCAAATACCGCTCTGGGGATTGATACATAGGACGCTTCCGATCCTGCCGCCCCGCCCGGAAGCGTCAGTATTCCATTGGAAACAGACGCCCCCATGCCTTCTAATGCCGCATGAAACCCATTTCCGGCTGTTTCCTCATCCGCTCCCCATACATTTGTTAAGGCAGATGACGTCATCTAATCAACATGGCCGCTGCTGTTACCGATGCCATAAACCGCTTTATATGCTGTTTCGTAATCATGCTCTCCATTTTATTTTACAGTTATCCTCACTCGTTTATAGATACCATTCTGGGTATACAGATAGATATAACATTTCCCTTTCTTTTTGCCCTTCACCTTACCTTTCTTGCTTACCGTCGCAATCTTGGGATTGGACGATTCATAGCGGAATTTCGCAATATGGGTCTTCACGTTCTTTTTTGACTTATATTTAGGTTTAAGCGTGAAAGTTTTCCCCTTCTTCAGCGTCACTTTTGATTTCTTATATGAAATGGAAGAAGGATTTACATATTTTCCGCCGTTCGTGCAGGCATGGACAGACACAGATGTTGCTATCGTGCGTTTTTCCTTGTAAATCACTTTGTAGGCAACAACCATATACTTGTAATATTTTCCCTTTTTCAGTTTCGCTGCCTTATAGGATTTCTTGGAAGCAGGAAGTGACTTTAAAAGCTTCATTTTCTTGCCGCACTGCGCGCCATATACCATATAACCGGAAGCGCCCTTCACCTTACTCCAGGAAATTTTGACAGACTTATTCCCCCCTGTCGCTTTTACCTTCATAGCTGCAAATGTGCTGCCTTTTACATCACCCTTATCGGTGTTCGCGGTAGTAATAGCTTTCTGTGTCGTTGAAATAGCAACCGTACCGGCCTGGGCTTTCCTCTTTGCCTCCTCTTCTTTCCTCTTTGCCTCCTCTTCTTTCCTCTTTTCTTCTTCCTTCTTCGCCTGTTCCGCTTCAGCCTCCAGGCGGGCATAATCCCTTTCTGCATCCGTCAGCCTCTTTAATGCTTCCGCTGATACCATTCTCTTCTGTCCATCAGTCAAAGCATTATACGCCTTCCTTGCCGCCTCAATCGCTTGTCTGCAGGCTGAATTATAGCTTACGTTTCCAATCTTATCAATCAATTCACCAACATGATCGGCTGCTTCCTGATCTGCCGCCCCTGTGCCGGGTCCTGCGACCGTAAAGGAACAAGCTGACAACGAAACAGGCTTTGCCGTAATAAGCTTCCCACCCGCAAAAGCGAGATATCTGCCTGGAACGGCCGCACTCTCAAACGATACGCCATCTGAACCATCCAAAGCCTTCACGGTCTTGTAGCTCATCATAGCGCCCATGGTATCCATGTTATCCGATGCAAGCTTTGTCTGTGTGGCTTCCGTCTTGATAAAATATCCTGCCATATTAGCCGATTGGATCGAGACATAATAGTCGCTGTCCTCGCCTTCAGGGACGTACCTTGCCGGCACAATCTCCCACTGAGTATCATATCCGTTCTCCTTGGAGAATCCCTTCACATCCATCTTGTATTCGCCCTGGCCCAGTCCTCCGTCTGCGCCTACCACAAACCCTTGGGTGTTGCCCAGTGCCACATGCCCAAGTAAACGATTGTCAGAAGTCCGTATCTCACTGGCAGTACCGCCAAGCCCTAAGGACATATCTTCCATCATTTCTATGCTGCCGTCTTCATTAAATGCCATCTCCTGGATACAGACGCTGCGGTTTCCACCGTTGCCGCCCGGAAGAGAGCCATTGTGGTAGATAAAATATGTCTTGCCCTTAAAATCAATGACTGACGGATGGTTCGTATTAGAGGTCAGCGTATTTTCCATGATGATCTCCTGGAACGTCCACGGCCCCCATGGATCATCAGCCGTTGCGTAACCCATTTTCTCTGCCCATCCCCAGGCAGCAAACATATAGTATTTTCCGTAATAATTGCCATTTTCGTCCTGTCTGCGGTAGAGCCATGGAGCCTCCGTAAATCCCTGGCCGGGCAGTGTGTTATCAAACTTGATATATTTTATGTCGTGGCCATCGCTTCCTGTATGATCCATGGTAATCTGCCCATCCCCGTTTATATCCTTGATGCTTATCATATCCTCATTCAATTCTGCAAGGAAACATGTCGTATTTCCCCACATGAGATAGCGGTGTTCCTCTCCTTTTTCATCCGTATCAACCCAGACTGTCGGGTCAATATCATGATGGCCTGCATTGCCAACCCCATCCGCCCATGTGTCGGCGCCTTTTACGAGCGGAGCCGATGTCGCCTTGTAAGGTCCCCCCGGATTGTCAGCAACTGCCACGCCGATGCCTTGCCATCCACCATCATATGTAGTACAGAAATAGAAATAATATTTCGTCTCTCCAGTAGCTTTATTCGTATAAGGCGTCATCTGGCTTGCCCATGCAACATTCGACTGTGACTTCCATGGGATATCCGCGTGATCCATGAACTGTCCCTTATGCGTCCAGGTCTTCATGTCCGTGGAAGTATAGTACTGCCAGTCCGGCATATTATAATAGTTTTCATTGTTGTTGCCCTTATGTCCATTGTCATGGCCTATCACCAGATATACTTCATCGCCGATGACAACTGCCGCCGGATCCCCGCCATAGATGCGGTTCCCGTCTTTGTCCGTGCGTATAACCGGATTTCCACCGCTGCTTTTTTCAAGCACGATTGGCTCTGATGTAACCACAGCAGAGAGTTCTCCTCTCGAAACAGACGCGCTGCTCTTTACCGCAAACGCTATTCCGCCATCTTTCAGCAGGACTTCACCATTTTCTATAACTGCTGTCAGCGTTTTATTCCCTATTGTTACCTGCGCGCCGTCCACGTCATCCACAGAAACAACTACCTGCGTACCGTCCTGCGCCTGATAAGTCCCAGTTATCATCTGTGCTGTCAATGTATTCCCTACCGGAAGGCTGCCTGCATCAAATTCCTGTATGCGCCCTACATCTGTGATATCTTTCACAGTCAGCTCGTAATAAGCTGTTCCTGATTTTGCCTTGATATCTTTGGTAAAAACTGTGGTTGCCAGAGATTTTATCTTTACGGCCTCTCCGACCTGCTGCGCCTTTTCCGTGACAGTCCCATTTGATGCATGGCCCGTTACATAATAAACAAGTTCACGGCTGCCCTTGCTATAGTTTGTAACCTTCGTCTTAACTGCCACCGTATCCTGCCCTGCTGCAGACCAGACTTCTTTTCCATTTACAGAAAATACAGTCTCCATCAGCAGACGGTTGGTTTCGGAAGAAAAAACCTCGTTGCTTTTTGCAATTGCAGCAACATCATCCGCATTTAAGGCTCTGCCATAGACACGGAAATCATCTATCATTCCCGAGAAACCTTCGCCGCCACCCCAGTTTGCATGTCCAATCCAGGTACTTGCGCCTTCTGTCAGCAGCTGGCTGATATCAATCTGGTGCGTATCGGAAGCGACCAGTCCGCCATCCAGATATACTTTCGTGCCGCCAGCCTCATATACCACGGCAACATTTCTCCACCTGGAAAAATCGTCCTCCACTTTCAATATGCTTTTTCTGGACGAATCGTTGTGCCGTTCAGCCTCAATCTGGCTCTCTTTCACCCCGCCCACTCCCAGATACTTCTCTCTGTTAAATTCCTGCTTGCCATCCGACAACGGCGTTGTCATAAACACCCAGGTAAAATTACCTGTATTTGAAGTCTTGAGCATAAAGGTAAAAGTTGCCGCCTCTTTCCCCGCCAGGATTCCTTTTGGAAGCTCTAAATAATTGCCTGCCGCATTCTCTGTGATGGAAAGCGCCTTTGTGCCGTTTGCACCGTCTGCATATGCAATATTTCCATGCTCCGTAACTGTCCCGCCTTTGGCAGCAGTAAACGTACCTGTCCCTGTATCTGCCTCGTCAAAGGTGACGTGCATAAGCAGATCTCTGTCTTCCGTCAGCACAGGAGCATTCAAAGGCGGCCTCACAGGATCCTCCTGCTGCGCGCTTCCAGTCTCACTTGCAAATATTTTCAGGGAACCATAATACTGTCTCCCAAGCGTTCGGATTGCTCCAATCCCATTAAAAGAACCGGAATAACTCTCTGTGCTCACATGCTTGCCCCCGACATAAACAGAAACCGTATATCCGTTTTCCCCGTTTTGGAAAAGCAGCGTACACAAGTCGCCTTGCTTATTCGTCCCCTGCCCGGTATTGTCCGCTTGCGAACACGGTCCGATCTCTGTGCTTTCATAATTGGAAAGTCTTTTTATCCCATATTTATCAATGAGCGTTCCGCCAAAACTCCGCTCGCCATGGCCTGCCCAGAATCCTGTATTGGCATAGCAATAGCCGAAGATATTATTTCCAGAAATATCTTGTATTATAGCGTCCCCGGCAGAATTATCCGCCATCAGAAACTGGACTGCCACCCAGTCCTTGCCTTTCCCATAACCATTCCCCATAGAGAGTGTCCCATCGATGCCGAGATATTTCCTTGTATCATTATCAAACGTTGTACCGGACGGCAGCGTCCATCCCTCTTCCTGAAGGCCTGCCAGATTATTTTCCGCCGTATAACGGTCTGCCGCATCAAACACTTTCCTCTCCTCACTGGTATAGGGAGAGAGATCTTCCTCCGGGGCATACTTATAGACCTTATTGACACGCTCATACTCTTCCTGGGTCAAAGGCACAATCCCTCCATGTTTCGCCCAGGTACGCATCTTAGCCCCTTCAACCTTTGTAAAGTTTGCTTTTGCACCCGCTCCGGTATTCAAATCCTCAATTGCCGTTGGGAAAAAACCAACGCCGGCATTCTTCCCATTATAGCCGTCCAGCATAAGACAATATTTGTATCCTGTCCGCTTTGCATCGTCCTTATTATACCGGAACCATCCTGGCCCCTCTACGCCGTCAAAAGCATCTTCTGACAGATTCGTCTCCACCCTGGTATACTCACCCAGCGGGTATTTTGCCACGTCCATAAATACCTTCGTGCCGCAGTTCCATTGCCTCGGCATATCCTCAAATTTAGTGACCCTGTAATACAGCCCGTCCGATCCCTTTATCATTGTGGTGTCAATATAGCTGTCGCTGGTTCCATATGCCGTTCCATCTGTCCCAGAAGGATATACAAATTCCTTCTGTTCGGAAAAAGAATAGAAATCGCGGGTGCGGGACACATATACGACCTTTTTATTATAACTGTCACTGTCTGGATTCAAATCCTGCCCAGACCAATATACAATATACTCTCCCGTCACCTCGTCATAGATTGTCTCCGGCGCCCAGGCACAGCCCGTCATACCATCGGCAACCTTTACCATCCTCTGCTCGGACCAGTTCACGAGATCATCTGACTCCCATACCATCAGGTATTTGCTTCCTTTTGATGCAAAATCTCCCCACTGCCCGCTTGTGCAGTCAAGATCCGTTGCGATCAAATAGAACCTGTCACCCTCAGGGGCACGCATTATGTAGTGATCCCTCGTCGCCCTCGTCCCCAGTTTCGATTCCAGGACAGGCTTGTTCCTGTTCAGATCGTCCCAATGGATGCCGTCATCCGATGAGGCAAAATATACCTGCTGACGGTACGCGCTGACCTCCGGCTCCACAAAGGATGCATAGAGATAACCTGTAAAATCTCCATCTTCATACATCTGTTCCGCATTTTTCTCAGGTTTCGCCTTAACCGTCACCTGGAAATCCTTGGTATTGTTCCCAACCTTTGCCGTGAGCGTGACGGGGGTATCTTCTGCCTGGCGTGTTACCACGCCTGCGGGAATTTCTTCGTAACGTTCGCCGTACTCCTGTTTCTGCGCCGCTGTAAATTCCTGTTTCTCCGTGTTGATTACTGTTTCATTACTGGATGACCAGTCAATCTCCGTAACACCGTCCCCAAGCGTCTCGGGGAGCGTGATATTCCCCGCAATCTTGTACCCTTCGGCCGTATAGGGTAGTGTCAGTCCCGCCAGGGGATCCTCCGCCGCGGACACCTCCACAGGCGGAAACAGCCCTATTACCATAACCGCCGCCATGGCAATACTCAAAATCCTTTTCATTCTCATTCCGATTTCTCCTCTCTTCTTAAATTTCCTTTATTTTACTGTCACCTTAATTCGTTTATAAATACCATTCTGGGTATACAGGTAAATATAGCAATTTCCTTTTCTTTTTCCTTTCATCTTTCCTTTCTTGCTTACTGTCGCAATCTTAGAATTGGACGATTCATAGCGGAACTTCGCAATATGGGTCTTCACCTTCTTTTTTGAATTATACTTTGGCTTGATTGTAAAAGTTTTTCCCTTCTTCAGCGACACTTTCGATTTCTTACATGAAATAGAAGAAGGATTCGCATACTTTCCGCCATTGGTGCAGGCATGGACAGTCACTGACGTGGCAATAATGCGTTTTTCTCCATAAATATTACGGTAAGCACACACCATAAATTTATAATACTTTCCCTTTTTCAGCTTTGCCACTTTATAAGATTTTTGGGCTGAAGATGCATTTTTTAGAAGCTTCATCTGCTTCCCGCATGGTGCGCCGTAAATCAGATAGCCGTTCGCACTCTTTTGCCTACTCCAGGAAAGCTTTACAGATTTGTTGCCTCCTGATGCCTTTAATTTCAGCGATGCAAACTTGCTTCCCTTGACATCCTTACTGTCTGTGTCCGTATTTACGATCTGGTTTTGGTTCTCCTTCACGGATATGGTTCCTAGCTGCGATTTTTCTTTCTCAGCTTTCTCTCTTTCCTCCTTTTCATGGACTTCCCAAAGCCCACCATATGTTTCCTCCGCACCTGTCAGTTTCGCATAAACTAACTCATTAATCAGCTTCTTCTGGGGTTCACTCAGCAGTTCGTACGCTTCCCTGGCTCGGTCAATCCTTGCCTTGCTCTCCTCATCAAATCTCACCTCTCCGATTGCGTTGATGAGATCCTCTACCGCATCTGCTGCATTCTGATCTTCTTCCCCTCCCTGATTGGCTTCTTCCTCCAACCTCTTGTACTCCGCCTCCGCTTCTTCTAGAGCAGCAGAAATGTTTTCATCCAATATCTTCTTTTGTATCTCAGTTAACAGCCCATAAGCTTCCCTAGCCTGCTCAATTTTTGCCTTGCATTCCTTATCAAACGTCACTTTCCCGATGCCTGCAATAAGTTCCTCTACTGCTTCCACCGCTGCAAGATCGGTTCCTGGCTCCGGATAGGATTTGTACAGTTCTAAAACCTCATCCTCTCCCATCGCACAATCATAAATACTCACCTCATCAATTAAACCGGTATAATATTCGCCGTTCCCCCAATTAGCCTTTCCAATATAAGCAATGCCGTCCTTTCCCACAATATCCGCAATGGCATATGTGCTGTCCTCCTCTTTGCCTCCTTCGCCATTAACATAGATTATAGTATCCGTAAGGCTGTATACTGCCGTGACAAATTTCCATTCATTCTGCACATTCTGCGCAGAAGCTGTTACCGGACGTCCACCGTTATTGTTATAGCGTTCTGCCGTAATTTTACTATTCTCAAGAATGCCAAGATAACACTCTTTTCCAGGTTCCTGGGAATCTGCATTTTCTGAAGCATAAAATGCCCAATTGGCTCCTGTATTATTTACTTTGCTCCAGTAGGAAACTGTCAATTCCTTGTTGCCCTTAAAAAGTGCATTCCCATCTCGATCCGTCAGTGTCAGGTAATTTTTATCTCCCTCCAAACTTAACGCCCTGCCAGACACCGCATCTCTCGACAGTATGTTGGTTCCGCTTGCATTAGCTTTCGCTCCGCTTCCGGCAAACCCTGTTTCCTCATCATCAAATGTAAAGTTTGCTATGCGTTTTTTATGGACAGGATAGTCAGGAACATGATATTGTTCATAAAGCCCTGTGATTTCCTGCTGGCTGAGGGCATAGTTGTAAATACTCACCTCATCCATAAGACCATTGTAATATTCTCCATCCCCCCAGTTTGATTTTCCGAGATACGTAACGCCATCTTTCCCCAAAATCCTAGAAACGGCATCTCCGCCAGAAGTCTGGCTTGCCATTTCCCCATTGACATAGAGCATTGTCCCATCTTCAGAAAATACCGCCGTGATATAGCGCCACTCTCCTTTTTCAGCATCCACTGAAGGACTTTGGGGCCGTTCCCCGGCATTGTAAAAACGGTTCAACTCAATCTTGTCCCCACTATCATTCACTCCCAGATATTTTTCCCTGTTCAAGACTATTGCCTCGTCATTTGCCGCCGCATAAAATCCCCAGTTTGCATTAGTACCATAAACCTTGCCCCAGTAAGATATGGTAACTTCTCTGCATCCGTTTAAGATAGATTTCCCTTCTGCATCCACCAGCTTTAAATAATTGCCATTGTCTGACCCATTTAATTCCAATGCCTTTCCCGACACTGCATTATCAGAAAGCTTCACCGATGACTGGCTTATTGCCTCCACGTTCCCATCCGAAAATCCATTTTCCTCATCGTCAAAGGTGAAATAGGCGAGACGCTTTTTCTCAATGGGTTTTAAGTTCTCATATTTTTCCTCTGCAGAAACGAGCGCCTGATAATTCATCACCCATGTTTTCTGCGCCTCTGTCAGTGCATCGCATGATGCTCTAGCATCTGAAATCTTTTGCCGGCACTCCTGGGTATATTCCACATTACCGATAGCGCTGATTTTTGCCATCACGGACTTCGCCGCCTCCTTGTCGGCAGTATAATCCTCATTATCCTCCTCTGCGTATTGCGCCGCCTGATATCCCTCATAATCTTTTTTCACTGCAGTGTCATCTAGTGCAAAGTTATAGATGCGCACATTGTCAAGAAGTGCGTTACAGTATTCTCCCTGCTTTCCCCAGTTTGCCCTTCCGATATAGAAGATGCTTTCCTCCCCTAAAAGCTCCGATACCGTATAGTAGCAGGAAAGCATCGCCTTTTTCTCTCCGTTGACATAGACTGCTGTCCTGTCCCTGCCAAAAGATACGGCGACATGCTTCCATTCATCCTTCGCAGCCTTTTCCGACATACTCGAAATCCTGGTTCCAGTATTTTTGTACCGCTCCACATTCAAAAAACTGTCCCGCTCATGCGCCCCGAGATAAGTTTCTGAATTTAAAATCTGTATCTCATCATCTGGCGCCGCGTAAAACATCCAGTTAGTTCCGCTGCTCGTCACTTTGCTCCAATAGGAAACCGTCATTTCCTCCCAGCCGCTCGCCAAGGGCTCTCCCATGTTATTTACCACACTTAAATAATTGCTTCCGCTGCCATCAAGGCTTAACGACTTTCCACTCTTCGCGTCATCTGACAGGATCGGGGCTCCTATATTCTCCGCTCTGGCATTCTGCGATACAAAGCCATCAATCTCATCATCAAAAGTAAACTCCGCAACAAGCTGCTGCCCCTCCATTGCTTTTATGTCCTTCTCACTCATTGCATAATTATAGATATGGAAATCATCCAGCAATCCATTAAACTCTTTTCCAATCTGTAAAATGCTGTTTTCACCACAAACCTCCCCCATGCTTACTGAATTTTCAATTTCTGCCTGCAAAATGCCGTTGACATACAGCTTCACATGCCCAGATGCATATATGGCAACAATGTGGTTCCATCCCGGACTTATATCTGCCTCCGCCAATTTACTGTTTTGGCCGCCCCACTGTACAGAAACTTTTCCTTCCTGCTGACGTATGGCGGCACAGCTTTCCGTTGCGTGGGAAGCTGCAGCATAAAACAGCGTGCCTCCATTTCCTGTCTCTGCCGATTTGCTGTAATAAGAAACCGTCAATTCTTCACAACCAGTGAGCAGGGAGCCGCCATCCTCTTTTGCGACATTAAGGTAATCTTTCCCGTTTAAAGACAATACCTTTCCACGTTCCTTATCTTCTACAAACGTAAGCGAAGCTGGATCGTTAGGGGCGGCTACAGCCCCTGCCCCTGACAGCCCGCTCTTTTCATCATCAAAATAAAACCCTGCTATCCTTTTCTTTGATGGTTCTTTCCGCTCCACGTACCACTGCTGATGATAGCCGCCCTCGTACCACCATTGACCAAGTCCTGTATCATCATCTGTCCCTGCACTGGAACATTCCAGAACAAGGGAACAGGGGGAAGACACAATCCGGTAAATATAATCTCCGGTAACTTTCAAAAACGCCAGCCTTTGGTTCATCTTCCCTGTCTCTTCCTCACCAAGCAAATACTTCGTCCCGGCAGTGTAAGTCGATGCGCCAGATGTAAAGGTATCGGCATCCGTCTGGATTACCCTTCCCGTTTTCACATTGGTAATGATGTACTCGCCATCCCCAGTATTTTTGACCTGCCACCATTCTTCATCCATCGTCCCTTTTTCTGCACTTTGCAGCTGGCCATCCCTGTCAACCATTGTTTTTTTTGAATTTCTGTTCCAGAAACGGTAAACGCCATCTTCCAGATCCCCATTCATCTCCTTTGCTTTTTTCCCTTCCTCACGTGCGCTGATATTGTGGAAGGTTAAAGACTGCCAGCCGGGATCATCCCCACCTCTAGTCGCTCCCTCTGTAAAAGGAGTGGTTCCGTCTGGGTACAGAATCTTCTCAAGTTCGGGCGCCTCTAATCCCATACGGTTAACATAATGGTTGTAAATTGCGGTAAATACAGGACGCCTGGATCCTCTGGATGCACCAGACACTACTGGATTCCCTTCTACTTTTCCATTTGAACTGTTATATCTCTCATAATAGGAATACGGCACATCCTCCCCATTGTTATATTTTGCCACATATTCCGCTGCCTTTAAGAAACGGTTATCAGAAAGCCCATATAAATCCTCTCCCTGGCTCCATGCCATCTCATTGATAGCGCCGCATAGGCTGATCCCAAGCGTTGAATGCCCTTGATCCCTGCCAGATTCCTGCCATTGCGACAGCCCTTCCTCATACACATAAGGCATCGCATTGTAAAAAGAACCCATACCGGCTCCATTGCGGTAGTATTCTACTGCTTCCTCATAGATATCCTCCCTGTCGCAAAAAATTCCAATGGCAAGCATCCCAGCAGTGTTGCAGAGATCCCAGTTTGCCCAATAATTGCGGATTCTCCTGCCCTCAGAAGTTCCATTATGGTACAGCAGAAATTCATGGTTCAGAGGATAAAACACATTTAACAGCAACTCATCCATTGCATCTTTGTCAAAATCCTCCCTATCCCTGACAAGTTCGGCCGCATTTGCCAGCTGGTAGCCGTATATGCCCGCCGCTAGGAAACGGTCAGCATTTCCCCATAATGTTTTCATAGTATGCGACCAGCCATTTAAAACCCGGACTGCAGATTCCCCATACTCCTCTCCTGCCCCAAGCTGATAAAGCAGCGCCATCTGGTATGCCCGCTGGATATCTACATACAGCAGCGCATAGTTGCCCGGCCGTTCCACTCTCTCGGCAGGACGCCCTCCCCATGCCGGATTAGAAAACGCCTCGTTTTTTAAGGCATTATAAGCCTCAAGGGTAGGCTGCACCCCATCCGCCACATTCTTCTTCATTGCCTCAATACTCTCTGAGGTATGGAGAATACCCGGATGTACAAATCTGCTATCCGAAGCGTTGTCTGAAACCTTCTCCTCAGCTTCTGCTTCTATTACTCCGCTAGGCAGCGCCGTGGCGGCAAAAGATACCATCATACAAAAAAACAATATCCAGGAAACCATTCTTCGCCCTTTTTTTCGTCCATTCATTTAATCCCATCATCCCTCCTAAATTTTGTGCAGATTACTTAACACTGCAAACCTCTTTAAATTTTTTCATACGTATACAAATATTATAAAAGACCGACTTGAAATAAACTTGAAAAAAAGCAAAGTTCTTCATAAAAAAAGACACTCCAATTATCCCGGATGTGTCTCCTGATTTTTTATCATTATAGAACCGCCTTAAAGCGAATTGTATCCTTATCAGGGCATTTTACCGTGATTTTACCTCCGTGCGCTTTTGCAATCGCCTGAGCAATAGACAATCCAATTCCCGCCCCTCCGCTGTTTACCGACCTAGATTCATCTGGTCTGTAAAAACGGTCAAACAAGCGCTCTTCTTCAATCCCTTTTGGCAACTCGCACGAATTAAAAACTTCTGTGATAATTTTGCCATGCCTACGGTAAATATCAAGTTGAATTTCCCCTCCTTCTCCAGAATACCTTACTGCGTTATCAAGCAAAATAGAAATCATCTGCTGGACAGTGCTTCTATCTCCCCTAAACTCCAAACACTCTTCGATATGCCCCGTATATGCTTTTCCTTTTGCCCTTGCAAGTACAGCAAAGGGTTCCGCAATTTCCCATGCTGCCTCGGTAAAAGAAAAAACTTCTTTTTCTGGAAATGGTATCCCCTCGTCCAACCGGGACAAGGTTACCAGGCTAGCCACTAAATGTTTCATGCGCACTGACTGCTTCTGTATATTAGCAACCCATTCATTCTCCTCAGATTCCATAGCAAGGATATCTGCACTGGCAATAATAGATGTTAATGGCGTTTTCAACTCATGGCTGGCATCTGTAACAAACCGTTTCTGGCGTTCAAAATTATTAATAAAAGGCTTTACTGCCCATCTGGAAATAATCGCCATTAAAACAAAGACTACTGACAAGCTGACAATAATACCTATAACAGATACCTTAAACAAGGTTGAAATCATATTCAGTTCCCTAAATGCATCCAAAAAAACAACCTTCCCTTTGTTTTCCCCTTCACCGACCCTATAACGGTATTGCTTGTAAAAACCTTTCCTCTTGCCAACAGACAATATTTCTCCTGCATACTGTTTAATTGTATCCTCGTCTATAAAAGAGACACTAAACGTTGGAATAAAACACTCATCGCCATCCGAATCATAATAGGCCGCTGAAACTCCCGTCGCAAGACCTGACCCCTTCTCCTTTGTGAGAGGCACTTCAGAAACATCAAAATCCCCTTCAGGCAAAAAGAACATACTTTCCTGTCTGGCTTCTAATAATTGGGCAAGTATCCTGTCCTGGGCAGATGTAGTAATTGAGTAATAAAGCACATTAATTCCTGCTGCTAAAATAAGCATAACCGTCCCCAATACCGCCATTGCCACCAATGTAAAATACCATTGCATTCTTTTTATCATTTACTTTCCTCCAATGAATATCCCGCGCCGCGTACCGTCCTGATTTCGACATCAGCTCCCACTAATTTCATTTTCTTGCGTATAAAACCAATATAAGTCCACACAACATCTATACCTGCATCTGAATCTTGCCCCCACACTTTATCCATTAAATGTTCCGTAGAAAACACAAAATTCGGATGCCTCATAAACAAAAGTAAAAGTTGGTATTCCTTATTGTTCAGCCTCTGTATCTGTTCGCCGCATATCAATTTATACCGGTTGCAGTCAAGTTCAATATTTCCAAACAAAAGCACATTCCCCGCATACCCTATATTCCTCCGCGATAAGGCTTTTACCCTGGCAACAAATTCTTCAGTGGCGAAAGGCTTTGGGAGATAATCATCTGCGCCTGCCTCCAAACCTACAACCCGGTCTTCAATTTTTGCCTTGGCCGAAAGCATTATAACTGGCACATTAGATTTTTCCTTCCTTATATCTGACAAGACTTCAAGACCGCTTCTTCCCGGCATCATAATATCCAACACAACCACATCGTATTCCGTACCATGAAAATACTCCAACGCGTCCCTTCCATCATGTACGATATCGACAGAAAATTTGTTCTTTTCTAACAAAAATTTGAGTCCTCTGGCAAGTTCTACCTCATCTTCTGCAATTAAAATACGCATTTTAGAAATCCTCCTTCATTATAAATATTTTACCATCTACAGTAAATCTCATTTCTGTTAAATCCGCAAAGTGCATATTTTCTTCCCCAAATCATATAATTTATGATACATTTATCTTGATTATAATGTCAACACTATTTGGGAAACATACATCCCTGTACTCGTTTCCTTCCTTATAGGACGGCATTGCCGCAAACATTCATTACATTTCATTTTAGTTTAACCCCCAATCAGGTATAAAAAATAGGACTAAATTAGTCTTAATCCCTTGATTTTACTGGGTTTCTTCTAACTTAGCCCTATTAAACACGGACATCAAAATACCCTGTCCTGCATTTTCAAGCTGCCGCTCAAAAATCTCTTGCATCTTCGGCATATCCGAAGGATCGTACCCAGGCCGTATCGTAATAATTCACGCCCTGTCCCATCGCATAAGCTACCATCTCTTTCGTAGCGGCCACATCAATTGTAGCAGCGTCGCCATCTAAGATGGGAAATCAAACGCTACGTCCATGCTTTGCAAAGGCCCGTCATATTGGTAGCGGAATAAAAGATGGCTGCCAGAAACATCATGCTCGGTAAACGTTCCGGCTGGATATTCTTGTTCTCTTGCGCTGAACTCCTTTAACGTTTCTGCGGTTACGCCCCATTTGTCATAAAGCCGCTCTTCTTGGGTGGATAAATCCCTTACCCAAATCCCCGGATCCTTCCCTTGTGCCGCTAGATAATACGCCTGCCCATCCTTTACGCCGCATAAAAGCCCGGGGATATCCTGGACAAATTGCGGCCCGCTGCTAAAATCAGGCGAGATACGGCACAATGGCTTCGGGAACGTGCCATTGGTCCATCCAGAGTAATAAATCCATCCCTGGTCTTCGCACAGGCTGTCGGACGTATGGTATAATATCGTATCCGCAACCTTCCGATCGCCTCCATCCATTGCAATGCTTACCAGCATCGGCGTTTTTATCCCAGCAATATCCGCAGTTGGGGCCGCCTTATAGATCATGCGCCCTTCTGCAAATAGAACAGGGCTTTCCTTCCAGTTATCTTGATACATCAAATCCTCCAGAATCTGCCTTTCCCCGTCCCGGTAGCGTGTCAGCAGCAAGGCGTCCACGCCATCCCAGGATTCCCACAACCGGCTTTCCTTCGCTTCATCTGCTTCTACGAAATATTCCCACCCTTCCGTATCTACGTACAAACGCTCTTTCCCAAACACCTTATGGAAATCATTCCACAACAGATACGGTTCTGCCCGTTCCCCATTCTCCTCATAATACTCCTGGAACAAGGGGTAAATTTCTGCATCGCCCTGAAAACAGTCGGAAACAATTAACGAAAGCCCCTGCATATCCTGCGGATGGAAATCATCCCCATTTTCTGTCCGCAGGGAAACCGCTGAAAGATACGCCGTCTTCCCTGCGCCTAATTTCACATACGACACCTCTCCCTGTGTGGAAATACTGTTATAACCTCCGTCTGAAAAAGCTTCCAAACCGGTGTATGACAACCGCTGGTTTTCAATCTCATAGACAAACCGTTCTTCACTATCCGGCTCGTTGTACAATAAAATCTGCTCCCCATCCTCCGACACCTCGATATGGGTTGCCACG
>CAOKNO010000062.1 GCA_948470065.1 uncultured Eubacterium sp.
GTATTGTAACCCTGCTGGCCATTATACCCTTGCTGGTCCCCATACCCCTGCTGCGCATTATAATCCTGCTGCCCATAACCTTGCTGGCCATGATATCCCTGCTGCGTATTGTAACCCTGCTGGCCATTATACCCTTGCTGGTCCCCATACCCCTGCTGCGTATTGTAACCCTGCTGGCTATTATCCCCTTGCTGCATATCATCCTGACCATACCCCTGCTGCCCGCCTGCACCCGCTTGCATATCCTCTGTCTTTACATCAGAATCTGACCCTTCTTTTCCAAGAGACACTTTCTTCTCATCCATACTACACATTCCTCCTTCCAATACAACCATACGTTAGGATTAATACACTCCTGTCCGCCAGTTAACAGCGGAAGGGTGCATGGGCAGGCTCTGGAAGGACATTCCAGGGCGCACTTAGCGCAGGTAAAATCCACCGCTTAGGAAGGCTTAGGCGCGAAGGCTCTCCTGAGCGTCTTAGCCGCACTTAGCGGTTAGTTTACCGAAGCGTTGCCCCCGTCCGCCCAGAGCCTGCCCATGCACCCTGCCGCGTCCCCTCGCCAGCCTGCTTCCTCCGTTAAATCCCCCTCGTATACCCTTCCAGCCACCGTCTTTCTTCTTCCGTCAAATACGGCGCAATCGTCTCATACACCATCCTATGGTACTCATTCAACCGTTCCCTCTCTACCGCCGTCATTTCCTCCGGAAGTATGGCGTCCAG
The DNA here is from genome assembly GCA_948470065.1 of uncultured Eubacterium sp. GTDB lineage: Bacteria > Bacillota > Clostridia > Lachnospirales > Lachnospiraceae > Petralouisia. Next base: position 724 of record CAOKNO010000062.1, read on the forward strand.
ATCAATCGGCGCATACGTAATCGTCTCAAATTCCATAAACTGCCCATACTCATTTTTCTCCGCCTTCTTACAAAGCAGCTCATTCTCCGTCCGTATCCCATACTTGCCTTCCAGATACACGCCCGGCTCATCCGTCGTAACCATGCCTTCTTCCAATACGCAACTATCGTTACGTTCTGGCACAACCTTCCACCGGAACCCGTTCGGCCCTTCGTGGACGTTCAGCAGATAGCCAATGCCATGCCCTGTCCCGCATTTATAGTCTAATCCTAACTCCCACAGCGGCCCCCTGGCCAAGATATCCAAATTCAGCCCGCAGCACCCATACAGGAATTTTGCCGCAGCCAGATTCAGGTTGGCACGGCATACCGCCGTAAAATGGCGCTTCTCCTCTTGGCTCAGGCTGCCAAGCGCAACCGTCCTCGTAATATCCGTGCTCCCGTCCAGATAATGCCCTCCAGAGTCAACCAGCAAGAAGCCTTCCGGTTTTAATACCGCGTCGGATTCCGGCGTTGCCGTATAATGCATCATAGCCGCATTTGCACCGTACGCGCTGATGGTATCGAAACTCAGATCCACAAACAATTCCTGCTCCCGCCTGCGCGCCTCTAAATAATCCGAAGCAGATATCTCCGTAATTTCATCCTTGCCAATCCGAGACTTCAGCCAATACATAAATTTCGTAAATGCAACCCCGTCCTTCACATGCGCCTTGCGGATATTAGCAACCTCCGTTTCATTTTTCACAGCCTTCATATACTCGGTCGGGTTTGGCGCGTCAACCACCTCTACCGCCGGATCCAGGCTATGGAAAATACGGTAATTTACGATCCTCTTATCCAGCAGGACGGTTTCCCCAGCAGGGATCTTTTGGGCGTAACGGTAAATCTCTTCATAAGGCTTCACAGTTATCTTATTCTGCTTACAGTAATCCTGCAGTTCCTCTCCCAACACGCCTTCCTGGATAAACCAGCAGCATTCCTCCATCGTAACCGCCGCAAACGATAGGACCACCGGGACATGCGGGATATCCCCTCCACGGATATTGAACAGCCATGCAATATCATACAAGGACGTAAGGATATGGACGCCTGCCTTTTCCTCCGCCATTTTCTCCCGCAGCCGCGTTACCTTTGCGCCGCAGCTTTCCCCGGCATACGCTTCGTCCAAAAGATATGCGGGATGCTTGGGCAGCTTCTGCCTGCCTTCCCAAATAATCCCGACCAGATCTTCTGTCACAAAAACGCTTCCGTGTTTATCGAGAGCAGTTTTTTCGTAAACCGCCCCATCCTTAGCATTGATAACCCTGCCGTCAAACCCTAAGCAGCCGCCTTCCCTTAAATTCTGCTCCACATACTCCCGGACAGCCGGCACGCCTTCCTCGCCCATCCGGTATAATGTGACCGGGCTATTCTCCAGTTCCTTTTCCGCCTGGATAAAATACCTGCCGTCTGTCCACAGCCCGGCTTCTTCCATGGTAATCACTGCCGTTCCGGCAGATCCGGTAAAGCCTGTCAGGTATTTCCTGGCTTTAAAATAATCCCCCACATACTCCGATTCATGGAAATCCGACGTAGGGACGATGTACATATCAATCTTCCTTTGGCGCATTTCCAAACGAAGCGCCTCAATCCTCTCTGCTATCAACGTCTTCTCTATCCTTTCACAACAGCAATCACTTCAATTTCCACAAGCCCGCCCTTTGGCAGCTTTGCAGCCTGCACACAAGAACGTGCCGGCGGCTCCTCTGTAAAATACTGGGCATATATTTCATTTACCTTGGCAAAATCATTGATATCATTTAAAAACACATTTGACTTCACCACATGATTGAAGTCGCTCCCGGCAGCTTCTAGTACGACGGCAAGATTCTTAAGGCTCTGGTGCGTCTGCGCTTCCACCCCCTCCGCCAATTCCCCCGTCTCCGGGATTAGCCCTAACTGGCCAGATGTAAAAATTATCCCATTCGCCTCTACTGCATGGACGTAAGGGCCTACAGCCGCAGGGGCTTTTGGTGCGTGTATCGATCGTTTCATTTTCGGGATCCTCCTTTTTGTTTACAGGCATGCCTGTATGATTTGCCGTTCCAAGATGATTATACAGCGCGGCGTCCTCTTCGGATGGCTCTCTACCATGCTGTACTTGATTATTATATCGGATTTTCCCCAAGAAGGCAATGCACGTTTCTGTGCCTTCATGCCTTACATCCCCTTAAATATTTCACTGATCTGGCCGTATCCTTTCTTTTCCGCCAGCATATTAATCCCATCCAATGCTTCTTCCCTCGAGTAGTTATGCGCCTTTAAAAATTCTTCGTCCTTTTCACTTACATATTCGTAAAATAATACTGCGGCGAAAACTTCTTCTTTTTGGGCAACGTCCATATGCTCCAACAACATATTTTCCGCTTCGTTTATCAGCCCTTTGTCAACCATATCCTTAAATCCCTCTAAAGTTTTCCCCGAAACCTCATACTTGTTTTCCTCTGGCAATTCCACAGAGGTATATTGCTTCCCAAACAGCACGGAATAAAACACTCGGACTGCTTCTTTGATGATACGCATGATATAATCTTTCTCGTCGTTAAAATCCATAATTCCCTCCTCAATATAACCAAGTGTTTTTTAGGAATGATCCATCTTGTTGCTTAACCTATCTTCCATCTATGCCGTTACACATCTATCAGGCGATATCTTTCTTCGTATATTTCAAATAAGCTGCGGCAATCCCAAGCACGCATACCGCCATGCCAATGGCAACCTTAGCGCCATCCAGGCAGCCGTCTGTTATAATATCGGCGCTTTCGGTATATCCGAACGGCGATATGTATTTGAATATCTCTACGGATTCCGATATGTTCGCCACCAGGTTCAAAACGTACATCATAGCGGCAATCCCAAGCCCAATGCCGATGCTGCCTTTTCTCATAAACGCGGAAACGCCAAAGCAGATCCCTGCCAGTTCCATCTGAAGCAGGAAAAAAGCAAGGTGGATCAAGTTAATTTCCATCCATGGGATCTGTTCTCCGATTATGGCAATCGAACCGATCGAAAGCGTATAAGCCACAAGATCCATAGCGGCAATCTGCACAAGGACAGCAACCAGCTTCTCTGTCACGATACGCGCGCGGCTGATGGGATGCGACAACAAAAACTCTGCCGTCCGCTCCCGCTCTTCTTTGCTCAGGACGCCAACCGCACAAAGCGACGCATAGAACGCGCCGCCCAAGCCCAACACGTTCCCGCACTCGATCCCATAAAATCCGACAAGCGTGCCAAAATTCAGCCTGTCCATACCAAACGCGGCTGTAAAAGAACCCATAGAAGCAAAGATATCGCTGACGTCCTCCATCTGGCTTTTCATCTCTGGAAACAAGAAAATACAGGTTGCCATAAGAAGCCCTATGGAAACCGTCCAAACCCAAAAGGAAACGTTCCCCTGTTTCAGTTCGTGCTTCACAAGCGTCATATCTTCTCACCATCCTTCTCATAATAATGCATAAATATTTCTTCTAAGTCTGGTTCCGCTATGGAAAGATCCAAGACCTCGCCGTCTGCCAGCGTCTTAAGCAGGCGATCCATATCCCCGCTGTACAAAAAGCTTACCGTCCCGTCCGTATCTTTCCTGCCGCGCACGCCGTCCAGGCCGTCCAACGCCACATTCCCATGGATGATTACCCGCTTCGCACTGGTCCTAGAAAGCGATTCCACGCTGTCGCATGCAATCATCCTCCCTTCGCGGATAATAGCCGCGCGTGTACAGTTGCGCTGGATTTCGGAAAGCACATGGCTGGACAAAAAGATCGTCGCCCCCATCTGGCTGCGCTCTTTTAAAATCGTAAAAAATTCCCGCTGCATCAAAGGATCTAGGCCGCTTGTGGGTTCATCCAAAATCAGAAGCTTAGGCTTATGCTGTAAGGCGCAGGCAATCGCAGCCTTCTTCCGGTTCCCCAAGGATAACTCGCTGATTTTCTTAGCCGTATCCAGCTTTAGGCGCGCACATAACTCGTTTGCCTCGTCCATACAATCGATCCGGCGCAGATCGGCAGAAAGCTTCAGAACATCCTTCACCTTCATGCCTGGATAAAACTGCGTTTCAGAAGGAAGATAACCCGTGAACCCAAGGATTTCCTTCTTATCTTTTATGATGTCTTTCCCAAATATCTGCGCGCTGCCTTCCGACGGCGAAATCAGCCCCAGCAACGTCCGGATCGTCGTCGATTTGCCCGCGCCGTTTGGGCCGATAAACCCGAAAAACTCTCCCTCCTCCACCGTCAGATCCAAGTCCAGGATACCCCTGGCTTTGCCATAATACTTTGTCAATTTATGCGTTTTAATCGCATCCATATGTTCACTCCTTCCGCAGATATTCCAATTCCTTCCCAAACCGTACCGTTCCACCTTCATTATATCCGATCCGGCGTTTTTGAAAAGGCCCATATACGCTTTAAATTGCACAAAAAGAACAGTCCAGCGTTTGGTACGGCAATTTCCTGGACCATTTTTTGTGCATTTTACTTAGATAATTTCCCCTTCCCGCATTGACTTTTATATAATTTGATGATACCATTTTTATAACGTAACAGCTTCTAAATTCCCACATACATAGCTTGCGTACCAAATGGGAACTGGGGCGTTACAGGGCTGCCGGATATCGGATCGGCCGTTTTAACGGAAACGGCAGCATTTTTCAATTATTACTTATTACTATTTTTAGGTAATTGCGAAACCCTCTCTGGGGCAGACGCGGATGTACAATCTGTACAAAAGCGGGCTCCAGATGCCGTCGCAAGTCGCCCTTTTTTGTACAGATTGTACATCCGCTGTTTCTAGAAAGGGAGTTTTGCAATCGCCTAATTACTATTTTTCTTAAGAGGAGGTTCTTTGTTATTATGGCACGTTTTACATTACCGAGGGATTTATACCATGGAAAGGGTTCTTTAGAGGAACTGAAAAATTTAAAGGGTACGAAAGCAATCATAGTCGTAGGGGGCGGCTCCATGCGGCGCTTCGGCTTTTTAGACCGTGCGGTCGGCTACCTAAAAGAAGCAGGCATGGAAGTGGAATTGTTTGAAAATGTTGAGCCGGATCCAAGCGTAGATACCGTTATGAAGGGCGCAGAGAAGATGCGTGAATTTGAACCGGACTGGATTGTATCTATGGGCGGCGGCTCCCCGATTGATGCGGCAAAAGCTATGTGGGCGTTCTACGAATACCCAGAAACGACATTTGAAGATCTGATTACACCGTTTAATTTCCCGGCCTTACGGACGAAGGCTAAGTTCTGCGCAATCCCATCTACTTCCGGGACTGCGACAGAAGTAACCGCATTTTCTGTTATAACGGACTACAATAAGGGCGTCAAATACCCATTGGCAGACTTCAATATTACGCCAGACGTTGCCATTGTAGATCCAGATCTGGCAGAAACCATGCCGAAGAAACTCACGGCGCACACCGGGATGGACGCTATGACACATGCCATTGAAGCATACGTTTCCACCCTGCACTGTGACTATACCGATCCCTTGGCGCTCCATGCCATCAAAATGATCCACCGTGACTTGAAGGCTTCCTTCGACGGAGATATGGAAGCACGCGACCGGATGCACAACGCGCAATGCCTGGCAGGGATGGCATTTTCTAACGCACTTTTGGGGATTGTACACTCCATGGCGCACAAGACAGGCGCGGCTTACAGCGGCGGGCATATTGTCCATGGATGCGCAAACGCAATGTACCTTCCAAAGGTAATCAAATACAATGCTAAGAATGAAGAAGCTGCCGCACGCTACGCAGAAATCGCATCCTTCATCGGCTTAACCGGGGCAACTACAGAAGAACTCGTAGACGCCCTGATTGCAGAATTGAAGTCCATGAACGCATCCTTGGAAATCCCATCCTGCATCAAAGATTACGAAGGCGGGATCATAGATGAAAAAGAATTTATGGATAAGCTTCCAGAAGTTGCAAAGCTTGCCATTTCCGACGCCTGCACAGGATCCAACCCACGGATCCCGACGCCGGAAGAAATGGAAAAACTGCTGAAGGCATGCTTCTATGACGAGGAAATTGATTTCTAACAGAAGCGTTACAGAACCAGCTAGAAGAACAGGCGCTATCAGGCAAGGTATAAGTTCCTGCCTGATAGCGCCTTTCTTATTATTTCTTTTTGATTTGCCTTTAGGGAATACAGATCCATAACCAAGTTGTCTAACTCCTCATAATATCTGGCCTTATCCCCACACAGATCCATCATACGTTCTACATATTCCACAATTTCCCTCTGTTTTGCTTCACAGGGCATCGGGATTGGCAGCGTTTCTATATGGGAACGAAGCAATTTTACAGAATGGAAGCTTTCCCTGAAAAAGTATGCCGCTACCCTTGAATTAAGCGCCGCTAACACATACTTCATTTCCATCCCTGCAATCTGCGGGATTAAGATATTGCAGCTATTTAACGTAAGCATTTGCTTATTATCGTAGGCAAACACAGGCATGTCGCTGATAAAACGATACAACAGCTTTTCCTCCGCCCGGTACAGTTCGATCGGGGCAACCTGCTGGAACGCATTTTTTGTAAACTGGATATAATGATTGGGCTGCTTGACGGAATACCTTAAGATATCGCTGCCTTTTAAGATCCATTCCGCTCCATCTTCTGGCGCATCTTTAAGAAACGCTTTGTTATCCCCCGTTACGATACCTAAAGCAAATTTCGCGTTTCCTGCCAAATACCTTGCGTCTGCAACAGAGGAAATTGCTTCTAAGCAATGGTATTCCCCATCATCCATATGAAGCAAAAAAGAGGCCGCGCCAAAGCTTCTGTCCTCACAGATCGTAAATTCCCTGCCCTGATACGATACCTGGCAATTTTGGGTTTTGCCTTTCCCGCTTTTCTGCACCACCATAAGCACGGCCGGGCACTGGACGCCAGGAAAAATATCCCCGAAATACTGCACAAACCGAAAAGAACATGATTCTACAATGCATTCTCTCGCCTTTTTGTGTGATGCGACGCCAAACAAGGCTTCCGGCAATACATAAGCCAGGTAGCCCTCTGGCTCAAGCAGCCCAATCCCCTTTTCGATAAACAGATCGTAAGATTCCATCCCTTTCGGCCGCGCCGTACGATAATGCTTTAACAAGTATTCTATTTCCTCTGGCGAGAACACATATCCCCAAGGCGGGTTCCCCAACACAACCGAAAACTTCCTGCCAGACGTATCGGCCAGCGTATCCCCACAGATCACTTGGCGTTCTAACTGCGCTTTCGTCAGGGAACCATCCAAAAGAAAGAGATTGATCCGCGCAATCTGGACGCTGATCTCATCCAAATCCTGCCCATATACATTGGATGCGTCCACCCCACGGTTTAACAAGCCAATCAGGAAATTCCCCGTACCGCAGCAAGGATCGAAAAACGTCTTCCCTTCTAGCCCAGAACCAGCACATAACCGATCCGCCAGAGAACCTACTACATTTCCAGGCGTATAATACGCGCCCGTCTGCTTCCGTGCCCCTAAGTCCCTAAGAGAAATATAAAGAAAACCTAACGTATCTTCTGTTGGCACAAACTCCAACAGATATTCTAAAGCGCCTCCAGAACCCGCCCCGCCAATATCCAGGAAACCGCCTTCCAATGTACGGCCCTCTATACGGACTGTCGCTTCATCCCTATTCATCGTACCATTTTCCCCGCGAACAGTTCCTTCCACGGTAACCTTGCCAAGTAAATCCAAAACCAACGCTAAGAACACCGGATCCTTGCTATAACTCGGCTCTTTGTCGCACAGGGAATTTCCCTCCACAGGGATGCCCTTGCTCTGATTGTATAACTGTACTGCAAAATGCGCCAAAATAAGCCTTAAGCCCTCTTCCGTCAGCGTCCTGCAAGATAGTAATATCCGCCCTACAGCGGCGCAGTTCCCGTTATGCTGGATATAATCTTTGTATAACGCCTTCCCACGGATCCTCTTCTTATTCCGTCTGCTCTTTAACCTGCTATCGCCGCCGCTTTCCATCTCGCTTCGCATCTTCTCGATGGAATCCCGGCAAAACGTCTTCCCATCCCCTGCTGGAAGCAGTTTCCCAAGCCGGATCCAATTCCTGGCTGTCGCGGCGGATATAGACAATGTGCTGCACACATCCTCCATTGTCATATTATTCAAGATTTCTTAAATCCCGCTCTTTTGCGCAGCGTCGGATCCAAGATCCGCTTGCGGATCCGCAGGCTCTTTGGCGTTACTTCCAGCAATTCGTCCGTTTCAATAAATTCCAGCGCCTGCTCCAAACTCAGTATTTTAGGCGGCGTCAGCGTCAACGCTTCGTCAGCGCTCGACGACCGCGTATTGGTCAGATGCTTTTTCTTGCAGACATTGATTTCAATATCCTCCGGCTTTGCGCTCTGGCCGATTACCATCCCTGCATAGACACGTTCCCCAGGCCCTAGGAACAGCGTCCCACGGTCTTGCGCGCCGAACAGCCCATACGTCACGGATTCCCCGGTTTCAAACGCAATCAGCGAGCCTTGCTTCCGGTAGGATATCTCTCCCTTAAACGGCTGGTATCCATGAAAAATGGTATTGATAATCCCATTCCCTTTCGTATCTGTCAAAAACTCGCTGCGGTAGCCAATCAAACCACGGGACGGGATTAAGAACTCCAGCCTGGTATACCCGCCGCTGATTGGCCCCATGTTCTGCAACTCGCCCTTGCGCTGGCTTAATTTCTCAATCACAGCCCCGGTAAACTCATCCGGCACATCGACGTACGCAAGTTCCATCGGCTCCGTCTTTTTGCCGTTTTCATCGGTATGGTATAAAACCTCCGCCTTGCTAACGGCAAACTCATAGCCCTCCCTGCGCATATTTTCAATAAGTACCGACAGATGAAGTTCCCCTCTGCCAGATACTTTTAAGCTGTCCGGGCTGTCCGTTTCCTCCACGCGCAAGGATACGTCTGTATTCAGTTCCCGAAACAGCCTGTCCCTGATATGGCGGGAAGTGACAAATTTACCCTCCTGCCCGGCCAAAGGGCTGTCATTTACAATAAAGTTCATTGAAATGGTCGGCTCTGAAATCTTCTGGAAATCAATTGCGCACGGGTTTTCCGGCGCACAGATGGTATCCCCGATATGGATATCCGCAATCCCGGAGATTGCAACGATAGATCCTATTTTCGCCTCTGCCACATCGACTTTATTCAAGCCGTCAAACTCATACAGCTTGCTAATCCGCACCTTCTGAAGCTTGTCTGGCTCATGGTGGTTGACAACAACCGCATCCTGGTTGATTTTCAAAGATCCGTTGTCGACCTTACCTACGCCGATGCGCCCAACGTATTCATTGTAATCAATCGTGCTGATTAAGACCTGGGTGTTGGCGTCCGGATCCCCTTCCGGCGCAGGGATGTATTCCAGGATGGTTTCAAACAACGCCGTCATATCCTTCTTCTCATCCTCTAAATCACGGACGGCATACCCCTCCCTTGCCGAAGCATAGAGGAACGGGCAATCAAGCTGTTCATCCGAAGCGTCCAGATCCATAAACAGTTCGAGCACCTCGTCAATCACCTCGTCCGGGCGCGCTTCCGGACGGTCAATCTTATTAATGCAGACAATTACCGGAAGCTCCAATGCAAGCGCCTTCATCAAGACAAATTTTGTCTGAGGCATCGCGCCTTCAAACGCATCTACCACTAAGACGACGCCGTTTACCATCTTCAGCACACGCTCCACCTCGCCGCCAAAATCGGCATGGCCTGGGGTGTCGATAATGTTAATCTTTGTATCCTTATAAAAAACAGCGGTATTTTTCGACAAGATCGTAATCCCACGTTCCCGTTCAATATCATTGGAATCCATCACGCGTTCCTGCACCTCCTGGTTCGCACGGAACACGCCGCTTTGTTTCAGCAATTCATCCACCAACGTCGTCTTCCCATGGTCTACGTGGGCAATAATGGCAATGTTGCGGATATCATCTCGTTTCATTTTCATAAAGGAAACCTTCTTTCTCTTTCTGCCTGGCAGCCAGAATCCCTACAGCCGCCTATAAATTGTCCATTTCATACGAATCCTTTGTATTTTACCATATAATCCTTATTTGGCAAAGTTTTTCTTTTGGAAACCGATACAGAACCCAGGATTTTTGCACAAACCACAAAGCAAAGCTGCGCAAACTGGCTGTTCCCTTCTCGCTGCCGCTATGTTATAATCAGGGGCAAGAAAGGACGTGATCAAATGCAGCTTGCTGATACAGAACATAGAAAAGAAGAAAAAATAAACGGCGTCGTTTACAATATGTCCCCCGCCCCGGATTTCCGTCATGGAATTATAAACGGCAATCTCTATACGTTGATAAAAAATGGGCTCAAAGGCAGCTTATGCCTTGCGTTTATGGAGAACCTGGATTTTAAATACCATACAGAAGAAAACGACGATTATGTCTGTCCTGATCTTATGGTAATCTGTGACCGGAAGCATTTAAAAGGAGGGAGTTACCGTGGAACCCCAAGCTTTATTGCGGAAACGTTAAGCCCCTCTACCGCGAAAAAGGATCGGAAAGAGAAAAAAGAAATTTACGAAACAGCAGGAGTGGAAGAATACTGGATCGTATCACCACAGGGAAAATCTATAGAAATCTATTATCTGGAAAACGGAAGCTATACGTTAGAACAAAGCTACATCTTACAAGACGACAAGGAAGACGCGTATTACAATGCAGATACCATGATCCATTTAAAATCATTCCCTCATATCACGATGTCTTTGAAAGAAATCTTTGAAAATATAGATTAAACTTAACATTACAAAGCTGCTACATGGGCGCCATATCCCCAATGAAGCAGCTTTCCTATCTGTATCCGTCCATTTTCTGCCAAATCTGTCCGTTTTCTGCCCATCCTATTGTATATTTTTATATTTCAACTATACTATTATTAAAATTAACTATAATTAAAAAATCTACCAAGCCTTAGTTACAGACAGGAATACATTGTTTTCCAAAACTAGGTAATTGCAAAACAACCAAAGGGGGGGAAGCTTATGAAGATTTATCCAAAAAGGAAAACCCAAATCCTTCTGTCCATAACCATCGTTGTCTTACTGACAGCCTTCCTTACAGCTAATTTTGCCTGGAAAAAGGAACAGGAGAAGAAAAACCTTTCTGTCTGGAATCAAGTGTTCGTCGACGATCCTTTTTCTTTGGATGGCGGCTCCACAAAGATGGATTTCGGCGCTTATCCATTCTATGGTGATTCCTACGGACCATATCAAGAAAAAGACATCCATAATGGGAATTATGATATATGGTACGATGAGCGCGGATTCCAGCACCACCGCTTAAAGGATGGCTATACGGAACTGCGTTACGATGGGATAAAATGCATCGAGCATACAGACGCATCAGAAACTGTCCTTGTCTACGATGGTTCTTACCTGCCCTATGACAAACAGGAGGTTGGAAGCGATACCATGGATGAATTTTTCAACAAAATGGCGGCTGGCATTCCAGTGAGTGAGATTGAGGACGAACAAGGATATGTCAAAGGATACTACGAGCCAGGAGCTACCAGAGAACCCAAGCCGCAAGGGACAGCAGACAGGTATTATGCTGGCTTTTGCTGGACAATGGAACCAGGCATGTGCTATTACGGCGGCTCTACACTACAGTTAAATTCTGTTACTGGAAACCCTACCTTACAAATCCATATTACCCAAAGCCCAACGGGCAAAAGCTACCTTGTGTTAAAAGATAACAAAACAGGAGATAAGGTCCGGATCCTGGCTTCTGAAACTGAAAATGGCTGGCATGGCACGCTCCACCTTGGCTCTATCCCAACAGCTTATTACTCCATCGGAATTGAAAACGCATCTCCGGAAACCATTATTTACCATGGGATGCATGGCATCCGCTAAGAAAACACGGATTGATGCGACCATAAAAAAGAACTTATGGCGTATGACTTTTAAGAAAGGAAGAGTACGATTCTATGATTCACAAACAAAATAAAACCCACCTGCGGATCATCCTGTTATTGCTTTTCTTCCTGTGCTTGGGTATTCTGTGTGCAATGGCATCCTTTGTATTCACCCAGCGGAAGACACGTTCCATGGAACGCCAAGCCCATATACAACGTGTGGAATCCGAACGCTTACTTGACGCGCAAAAAAGCATAGACCAAATTACGCTGGAGCGTTACAAGTCATGGAGCAAAAACAGCGACTACAGCGGCACGTATACGCCTATGCCATTCCCAAAGATGATTTGTGAAGACATCGACGGTATTTCCAGGATTGACGATTTTGAAACATTGGAAGTATACGACGCGTCTTATATCCCATATGCAGACCAATATGTCCCAGACGACGTGATTGCCGAGTTCTGGGAAAAGAAGGAGCAAGGCGTTCGGATTTATGGGCTGACGGATGAAGATGGGAATATTGTTGCAACGTTCGAACCAAGGGAACCGGAGGATCCGCCCTCTGGCATGATCACATACAGTAAGGAACGTCCCCCTCTTCCCGCTTGTGCAGGCTATTCTTATACGGCTGGCTCTGAACGGATTGTGGAACCAGGAACCTGTAGTTATGGAACAAACATCTACTACTTGTCTGGCCCAGATTCCTGCTCCCTCCAGGTAAAGTTCTCGCAGGACAAGAAAGGGAAAAGCTACCTTATACTAAAGGACAGGAACACCGGGACAATGGTACGCTTGCTCAATACCGAAACAGAAGACGGCTGGTATGGAACCATCCGCCTAGGCCCTTCGATCCCAGGGGCAAGCTATTCCATTGGTATCGAAAACGCATCCCCGGATCCCATTACTTACCGGGGGATGTACAGTATCGCAAACGAAAGGGAGCCATAATGCTCAACATTGCAATCTGTGACGATGAACCCCAGTTCCTCGCACTTTTACAGAATATTTTAAGCATTTACTTGGAAGAAAAGGGCGTCCTCTATCAAATCCGCCCATTTGCCTCCGGCAAAGAATTTATCGATCTTGGCATCGGGATGCTGAATTACCAGATTATTTTCCTCGACATCCATATGGAAGGGTTCGACGGCCTTCAGACAGCGCAAAAAATCCGGGAAACCAACAGCGAAATCTACATTGCCTTTACCACCGCGTTTGTCACATACCTGTTAGAAGGCTACCAGGTAGACGCCATCCGGTATATCTTAAAAGACCGGGAAAACTTTACAGAACTGGTCTGGGAATGTATGGACGCCATTCAGGCAAAGATGCATTACGTTGTGAAAAAGAAGACCTTTTCCTTCAAAGGGGGGACGAAAACCGTCCCCTTAAACCGCTTGCTCTATATCGAAAGCCATCTCCACCAGCTTACGTTTTATATTATGGAAGATTCCCTGAACGTATATACCCAAAAAGATACCTTAAACCACCTGGAACAGGAACTTGCAAAGGAAGGCTTCCTGCGCCTTCATCAGAGTTACCTTGCCAATATGAGACATATCGTGTCTATCACGCGGTACAAAGCTGTTTTAAACAGCTATACAAAAACAGAAGGCGCCCAAAGCACGAAAGACCGTACCAGCCAGGACAATCCCAAGGCTTCCTTCCACCGGATTGAGTTAGATATCCCCAAAGCCCGCTACAAAACGGTGGAACAGGCATTTATTGCCTACAAGGGTGAACTATAATGTTCCCTGTAAGGGCTGAAACGTACCATCTATCCCCACAAGACAATGACCCAATACCCAGATAGGAGGATTCCAAATGCTTCCCTTCATCCATCGTTTTTTGCTGGTTTGCCTTCAGGCAATCTGCTGCTGCACCTATTCCCATTCCTTTTTCGGGCGCCGCCCCATGCAGCCTGCCTGGAAATATCCCGCCATCCTGTCCATTTGGATTCTGTCCCTCAATGTCTTCCTCCCCATATCCAGACATTCTTTCCTCTCCGTGCAAGTACTGACGGTATGCGTTACCGCCTTCGCCATATGGGGGATATGGAAAGCCAGCGCGGCAAAAGCCTTTGTGCTTTCGTTCTCCTTCCACGCCCTGCTGCTGGCGTCGGATGGCTTTGCCTTATTGTTGTACCGTTCATTCTTCCATCGGATCTATTTGATGCGCGACGTCTTCCACATGGACGCTTCGCTGCTTGCAATCTACGGCAAAGGGATATTATTCCTAACCGTCCTTCTGATCCGCCGTATCCATGGCAAGCCACTTTCCTTGCCCATCCAGGATACAGGCGATAAGCTGCGCCGTACAAGCCTCTGCTTCCTTGCCCTGGCGGCTTCAGCATGTTTTTTGGCTTGGGACAGGATAGCGCCAGACGCCATGGAACGGCTGTTTTTCACCATTGTATTTGCGCTGCTTGGCATATCCTTTTGCATCTTGTACCTTGTGGACAGCATTTTAAACCGCGAGCGCAGTTCCCATAAGAAACGCCTGTTCCAGCTCAAGGCAAAGGATCAGGCCGCTATGTACCGTTCCCTCTCTGAGAACTACGAAAAGCAGCGGCAGAAAACGCACGAATACAAGAACCAGATCTTATGTATCCAATCCCTGCTGCTACAGAAAGAATATGAAAAGCTAGAAGAATACGTCGCGTCCATCAGCGGACGGCTACACAAGGAATTGGACGCTTTTGATACGAACCATATCATTGCAAACGCCATCATTAACAGCAAATACCAGGAAATGCTGGAAAAGGGCATCGCCTTTATCCCAAAAATCAGCGACTTATCCACCCTCCCCATATCGGATGAGGATTTGACCGCTATCCTGTCAAACCTGTTAGAAAATGCAATCGAAGCGTGTACCGCCTGCAAAGGCAGGAAAATGATTAAGATGAAATTCGTCATAGAAGACGGCTATACCCTCCTGTCCGTCAAAAATACGTACGAAGGCCGGATCCCCTTGAAGGATGGGGAGATCCAGACCTCCAAAACGCAAGAATCCGCTATGCATGGGGTAGGGCTGAAAAATATCCTAGAAACCATTGAAACGTATGGCGGCTCCTATATCATCCAGACAGAAGGCGGGGAATTTTACATTGCAATCCAATTCCCACCCCAGGAAAGCTGAGGATCATTCACCCTCTTCTGCTGTAGTCCTACCCATGATTTTACATTCGTTTGGAAATTCCACAACCGCCTTGAATTGGTCGCAGTCCACCTGTACGTCAAAACGCCCGCCCAAGGCCGCCGTATACGTATTTACAATCGCAAGCCCCAGGCCGTTACCTTCCGTCGTACGCGACTTATCCCCGCGCACAAACCGTTCTACAATCTGCTCCTTGCTAAATTCCATCCGGTAATTGGCCGTATTTGTAATTTCTAAACGCACCATCATCCCCTCTTCGGATTTTTCTATGGACGTCTTAAGGAATATCCGCGTCTGCTCCTGGGAATACTTCAATGCATTTTCCAGCAGGTTCTGTACGATCCGGTACATATAGCTGCTGTCCGCTACAAAATCCGTTGGCAGCTTAGCAAGCATCGGCACCATCTCCCTGCCGCTGTCTTCAATCACATCCGCCATATCCGCTTCTACCTGCTCCACAAGGCGGTTCAGTTCCAACACCTCCATTTTTAGTTCCACATTCCCGCTGCTGGTCTTTGCCAAGTCGAACAGGCTGTCTATCATTTCTTTCAGCTTCTGGCTTTTCTGGGAAATCACCTCCACATAATCCGATACGACGTCGTCCAATTCCTCTTTTTTCATCAGCTCCAAATAACCCACAATCGAGGTTAGCGGCGTCTTCAGATCATGGGATACATTCGATATCAGATCTACCTTCATCTGCTCGCTTCGTAAAGCAGTCTCCAGATTCTTCTGGTTCCTAAGCTGCATATTCCCCATGGAACGCCTTAGCTTTTGTTCCATATAAATCTGCTGGAACCCCCTACATACAACCCACTGGAACGCCAGGGCAATCAGCGGCAAATACCGATAGGTTACATTATTCCTCTCCCAGTGCTCAATCCAGTACTTCAGGTTTACGAAAGCCAACGCAAGCAGCACGCCGCCCACCACCCCGGTAACAGTCCGTATGATCCTCTGCTTACGTACCCACTCTGCAAAAAAACGGTTGGAATAGAGATCCCAATCCCGGTTCCACCTATAAAATACATACCCCATCAGGCTTACAAGCCCAAAGGCAAAACTCAGATTCGCCAAAAACAACAACTGGACCATCTTTGTGGAAGACATCAGAAAAGTAACCATAATCCACACAATTTTCCATGCCCCAAAAAAACCAAACGCGCTGGACAAAAACAAATACACCTTACGATCCAGGAACCACAGAACCCACTTCCTACCTAATTCCTTACATGCTTGACGGATATTGTCCATATTGCCCACCTCCTTCTCTAAAACCTCTCCATTTTATATCCAATGCCCCAGACAACCTTCACATACTTGGGGTTCTTCGGATCGATTTCCAATTTTTCACGGATATGCCGGATATGTACCATCACTGTGTTTTCTACCGCGTAATTCGCCACTTCCTTCCATACCTTTTCATAAATCCGCTCCGCAGAAAATACCTGCCCTGGATATTCCATCAGCAATTCTAAGATCTTATACTCCTTCGCGGTGAGCCTTACCTCCGCGCCATCCACAATGGCGGTCTTCGAACGCCGATCCAGTATCAGGCTTCCGTTTACAAGCTGGTCTTCCTTGGGCTTAGGCGCGCCGCCGCCCCAGGCATGGTAACGCCGAAGCTGCGCCGCTACGCGGGCTGCAAGTTCCGCCGGGTTATAAGGCTTCGCGATATAGTCATCCGCCCCCATCATAAGGCCGGATACCTTATCGCTTTCTTCTGTCTTCGCAGATAAGATAATCACTGGGATTTTATTCGTTTCCCGGATCTTCATCAAGGCCGACAGGCCGTTTAACTTCGGCATCATCACATCCAGCAGGATCAAATCCACCTGGTTATCCTTTAACACATCCAAAGCCTCCAACCCATCGTACGCCTTCAAAACCCGGTATCCCTCATATTCTAGAAGCTTCCCTAGGGAAAATACAATCTCTCTATTATCATCCACAATCAAGATAACCTGTCCTTCCATCTTATGGTTCACTCCTTCCCTTTTGCCTTTTATTATAATCGTCACCCCCAAATTAAAACTCAATGAAATTCTTAAAAAAACCTTAAGCCATACCATCTTCACTTTTTCTTGTTTTTCCCTGTTTCCCATGCTCTAAGCCGTGGAACATGACATGCTTTATGTTGCCGCTCATATTCCTCCTTTTTAGACGCAAAAAGGCGCTATGACACCACTTTATATTTTCAAATCAGAATGCCTAAAGGCCATAAATGTGCTGTAATGGATAATAACAGATAAACAGACAAAAAGGCTATTGCAATCAAAACTAAGATCCTGTTTTTGACAGTTGAGGGAAAATAGAATCGCTACAATGCTTGAAA
>CAOKNO010000063.1 GCA_948470065.1 uncultured Eubacterium sp.
GGCACTCTTTTTCTGATTCCAATATAACATAAACTGTTACTGATTTCAAGTCTGAAGATCAGAAGATATGCTATAATCCCAAAGAAGCCAAGCGCGCCGGGAAAGCAGACGACGTCCTGGGGGCAGGCTAATATAAAGAATGGAAAGAAGGTGGCACGATGGTTGAATTAGACCAGTTCAAGACGACGTTGAACACATACAAAGGACCATTGGTGGAAGTGAGGGATTCACTTTGACCTGGCAAATAAAGAGAAGAAAATCCAGGAATTAGAACGTGAAATGGAAGCTCCTGGCTTCTGGGACAACACAGAGGCTTCCCAGCAGAAAATGAAGGAATTGAAAAGCCTAAAGGATGATGTGGAAACCTTTGCACAGCTTACGGGGCAGTTTGAGGATATCGAGACTATGCTGGAAATGGGCTATGAAGAGGAAGATGCGTCCCTGATCCCAGAAATTGAAGAATTGCTGCAGGAATTTCAGGATTGTTTTGAACAGATCCGGATTAAGACCTTGCTTTCTGGGGAATACGATATGGAACATGCCATTGTATCCCTTCATGCCGGGGCAGGCGGTACAGAGTCCTGCGACTGGAACGCGATGTTGTTCCGGATGTACAAACGCTGGGCAGAGGATAAGGGATACGATGTGGAGGTGCTGGATTCCTTAGACGGTGAGGAAGCAGGCATTAAATCTATTACATTTGAAGTCCATGGGGAAAATGCCTACGGCTATCTAAAGTCAGAAAAGGGCGTGCACCGCCTGGTACGTATTTCTCCGTTCAATGCGGCGGGCAAGCGGCAGACGTCTTTTGTGTCCTGCGACGTCATGCCGGATATTGAAAAGGATCTTGACATCGAAATCAAGGACGATGAGCTGCGTATCGACACGTACCGATCCAGCGGCGCCGGAGGCCAACATATCAATAAGACGTCTTCGGCAGTCCGTATCACCCATCTTCCAACCGGGATTGTGGTACAGTGCCAGAACGAGCGTTCCCAGCATATGAACAAAGATAAAGCCATGCAGATGCTCAAAGCCCGGCTTTACCTGCAGAAGCAGGAAGAGAATGAGAAGAAGGCCGCGGATATCCGCGGGGAAGTGACAGAAATCGGCTGGGGCAACCAAATCCGCTCCTATGTGATGCAGCCATACACCATGGTCAAGGATCACCGGACCAATGCAGAAACAGGGAATGTGGATAGCGTAATGGACGGGAAGCTGGATTTGTTTATCAACGCTTACCTGAAGTGGAAAAGCTTACAGGTTTGATTTGGAGCCGCCGTACGGATTTTAATTCGTACGGCGGCTCTATCGTATGTATGAGGCAGAACTGCCGCATAAAGGATGTAGTATACAAGATATGGAGAGAATCTTATAGAAAACACCATATCCTGTATGTTTCATCTTTTATGCGGCAGTTTTTTGATCATCTAAAAACGCCTGCTGTTGCGTAGAACCGTATATTCTACGCAAAAAAGTATTGGAAAAATATCAAAACAGAGGAAAGGGCGGATGTCCTAAGGTAGATGGAAATGGACAACAAGTATCCAGCGACGTATTCGGAACAGAAAGCAATTATTGAAAAAGAGCGGGCATTGAATAAAAATGCACAAGAATTAAGCAATTCCTTTCGGATTGCAGATGTTTTTATCAATAAAAATTATTTGGACATTTTTCATAATGCTTCTTTGGTAAGGGAGGATAACCATTCGGTTTGTGATATTGCCAAGCTGCGGGTGCTTGAATTGACAAAGATTGTGTTTGATGAACAGGAGGATATCAACGATAAGCTTTCCGGCGTCTACAATGCTCTTTATAATTTAAATATATCCGTGGCGGTTTATATTGTTGGGAGGAAAGAGGAAACCAGGTTTTATTTTGTCACACGGTCGGAGCATATTGCCCCATTGGCTGGAGAAGTCATGGAGTCTATGGTACGGGGGAATTTCCCCGGGGCAAAGATACATACGTTGAATTATGAGGAAAGTAAGAAAACCATAGAGGGATTGTCGGTAAACGAATATGGGGAGAAAACCATAAAAGGGCTGGCTTCTATCAGTATGATCCCTTCGGAAAAAAGCGAGGAGAAACAAGAAAAGAAGTTTGTGCAGGGACTGGAGAAATTTATAGAAACGATGCAGCATAAGGAATATGTCGCCATATTATTGGCGGTTCCCCTGGGGAAAGAAGCCGTGACGAACCGGAAGCACGGGTTAGAGGAGATGTATTCTATATTATCCCCCCATGCGAAGGTTTCCATTGCATATGGGGAAAATGTCAGTACAGCCGTTAATAAGGGGATGTCGCAATCCTTTTCCGATTCTATGAACGAAAGCGTGACGAATACAAATAGCGCTTCCACATCCAATACGATGGGGACGACAAGCACAAGAAGCAGCGGCAGCAGCTTTGGGGGCGGCAGCTCTGGGGAAGGGAGCAGCAGCAATTGGGGCTTTAACAGCGGAACCTCAAGCAGTTCAAGTTCCTCTTATACCTCTGGGACGTCTTTTTCAAATTCCATTGCAAAGAGCGTAGGGACTACGGAAACATCGACGGTGAACGTTGGGACGACAGATACGGCAGGAAGCTCGCTGACCCATACGTTGAATTTTGACAATAAGGGCGTTGCAGAGCTGCTTCAGAAAATAGACGAGCAGATTAAAAGGATAAAATCGTGGGAGTCGTATGGGCTGTGGGAAACGTGCGGCTATTTCTTTTCCCAGGATATCTCAACGTCTGTCCTGGCGGCAACGACTTATAAGGCATTGATGACAGGGGAAGGATCCGGCGTAGAGCGTGCGCACGTAAATATCTGGGAAAATAAAATAGCGCAGGAGAAGCAAGGCGTGCAGGAGATATTTGAACGTGTGAAATATATGATCCATCCCAAGGCCGAGATAAAGGGTGGAAATGGGATTGCGCCGCAGGTCGTATCCCCGACGAGCTTAGTCGGCGGCAATGAACTGCCGATCCTGCTTGGCCTGCCGCGGAAATCTGTCAAAGGGGTATCCGTAGTGGAAATGGCGGAATTTGGGCGCGATGTGATTTACGAAGATTACCAGCCTAGGCGCTCCTTTTCCATTGGGCGTATATACCACATGGGCATAGAAGAAATAACGAAGGTCAATATGAACCTGGATGTATTCAGCTCACATTGTTTTATCACCGGTTCTTCCGGCTCTGGGAAATCTTATGCGACGTATAATCTTTTGGACGCGTTGCTGAAAAAAGGCATTAAGATGCTTGTGATAGAGCCTGCAAAAGGCGAATATAAACAAGTGTTCGGCAGGCTGGATAAGATCCAGATCTTTACCACAAATATAGATACCTATAAAATGATCCGTTTAAATCCATTCCAATTTCCAGAGGAATTGCACGTATTGGCGCATATTGAGCAATTGCTCCAGATATTCAATGCATCCTGGCCTTTGTATGCAGCTATGCCGGCGATATTGAAGGAGGCGGTGGTAGAAGCATATATAAACTGCGGCTGGGATATCAAAAATTCAATCTGGATCGAAAATAGTATGCACAGGAAATACCCGGTATTTGCAGACGTATTGGAAACGCTGCCGCGGATTATCAATACCTCAGATTATTCGGCCGATTCCAAAGGGGATTATAAGGGCGCGTTGGTAACAAGGGTACAGTCCATGACAATGGGGATTATCGGTGAAATCTTTAAAAACAGCGAAGGGATAGAGGAAAAGGTATTATTTGACGGCAATACCATTATTGATTTGAGCGAGGTAGGATCGGAGGAAACCGTTGCGCTGATGATGGGGATTGTTATTATGAAATTGAATGAATACCGTAGGTCGCAAAGGAAGAAGAACCCGGACGATGGGCACGACAGCGCATTTCGGCATGTGACCGTGCTAGAAGAGGCCCACAATCTGCTCAAGAGGACTTCCAAAGACCAGAACCAGGAAGGCGCAAATATGGTGGGGAAATCTGTGGAAATGATCAGCAATTCTATCAAGGAGATGCGTACGTATGGGGAAGGATTTATTATCATTGACCAGTCGCCTCTGGCAGTGGATGCGTCCGCCGTTGAAAATACAGCCACGAAGATCATAATGAACACGCCGTCCAAAGACGCCTGTGAGGAATTAGGCAGCGCGCTTGCCTTAAATGAGAACCAGACAAGGGAGCTGTCACGGCTGAATGTGGGCGTAGCCGCCGTGATGCAAAAGGGCTGGATGCAGCCTGTGCTGATGAAGGTGAGGGGCGACTGGAAGATGTCTGATTACGAAGCGCCCTTGCAGATTGCAATCCCTGGGATTGTGCGCTTTGTAAGAGGGAAGCTGGTCGAAGAGGTGATGGCGCAGGTACATGAGAACAAATTTTCCGCCAGGAAGTTTAAGAATGTGATCCGGAATGCTGATTCTCTGGTGAAAATAAAAAAAGGGGATGCGTTGGAGCATGGGAAAGCGGCAGGCAGAAGGGAACTGCAGGAATGGAATACGTATCAATGGTTCCGTGACCGCAAGTCTGAATTTGAAGGCGCGGCGGAAATGTTCCAGCGGTTTGCATCTGACGGAGGGGCGTTTACGAAGCAGAAGATAGGCAGGATACTGGTGGAAATCATGCAGTGCGACAGGCTGTTTGGGCTTGTGCCGCCGGCCGAGATATTATCCGGCGCTGAGGCGGAGGGCGAAACGCAGGATGCGGGCTTTTTCGACGGGCAGCTAAGGGAAGCCAGGCGATGGAACCGGAATTTCAAGGAGTGCCTGGAAAAGTATGTCCAGGCGCCAGAGGAGGATATATTAAATAAAGCGATTATTTATATGCTCGAAACGGTAATTAAAACGCAGGATTTGGATCATTGCAAGTATATTGTGCTTCAGATGTACCTGCAGCTATTGTTGGAGCTGGATGGGAATGAATAAAAGTAAGGAGAGCCAGGATGGGATTTGGAAAACGTTTTGAGTCAAAGGAAGAAGAGGATTCCGAAGTAAAAAACCAGATTTTACAGACGCCGGAAAAGAAGGAAAAGGCGGAAAAGGAGGAGTCTGGAAAGGAGAAAACGGAGGGGAAGGAAGGGCAGAACGAGAAAAATACAGAGGATGTGGATCAGGACGTCGAGAAGAAGAAGGAAGGCAGCGATGAGACGCAGAAGGAATCCAAGCTTGACAAGCTGAAGGAAAAGTTTGAGTCGTTCAAGGAAGGCCTGTTCAAAAAGGAAGAAGACGGACAGAAGAAAGAGGGAGAGCAGAAGAAAGAGGGAGAGCAGAAGGAGGGCGGGCTTCCCAATACCTTGGATCAGTATAAGATAGACAATAGCGACAGGCATTTAGAAAAACAGGCCATGGAAGATATGGCGGCCGGGAAAAATAAGCGCCCAGAGGGAGGGGTTGAACGGGAGCCTGGGAAGACATACCGGCAGCAGTTAGAGGAGACAGAGGATGGCGATGCACCAGAGCAGAATAAAGATAACGCAGAAGAGTAAAGATTGAGAGGCCTGCGATGAAATATAAAGTGGAAATTGTAAACAATCCGTATACGCAGAATGTAAGGATTTTGCTGAACGGCAAGGCGGCTTCTGAATATGGCGGGCTTGCACAATACCAGGACGAGCCGTTTTGGAATTGGTGCGGGGAAATATTTGAAGCGGTATACAAGGAGTGTAACCAGGCGGAGTTCCTGCTCCGTTATACCGGCAGGGAAGAGGAGGATGCAGTGCTTGAGGTCCTGGCAAGGGACTATAATTTCTGCGAATATCTGTACGTGCCTTATGAGAAGCAGGAAACGTTCCAGCAGAAGATGAAGTATCTGAATGGATGGATTGTGCAAAAGAAGCTGGAGGGCATAAAGAAAAGGGAGATCCATACAACGTTCTATCTTTCGGCGAAATATGAGAGGTTCAAAAGCCTGCTTTTGGATATGTCGATTGAGAATCATTACTGTACGGTAATATCAGAGGTAAAAGGCATACCGGAAGCGGATGCCGCTATGGGGCAGGACGACGTAGCTTTTGTGATCTCAGATGGGATCCAGGCAGAGGAGTTTCAAAGAATGTGCCGCAGCCGTTTTGTCTTTGGGATAGAGATTGGCGCGCGCAACGGCTTCGTCCATAAAAGCGGGCGGTGTTTTCTATACCAGGCAACGGAGAACGGGCTTTTTTCTGTGATTTTTGGATGTTTTAAATTAGCGCCGCTGCTGTCTGTATTTTGCGAGTGTATAAGCCAGATCTATGGGAGGGCGAAGGAGGACGAGAGCCTGCTCCCAGCGCTTGCGGATCTCCAGTCGATTGAAAACCCATGCAGCGTCGAATTGGATGCTACGGAAATTGAACTGGGGAAAAGTATCCCCATACGCATTTTAAAAGATGGGCAGAGGCTGACAAAAGAAATTGATTTTGCATACAGCAAGCCTGGGATCCTACAATGCAATGGGATGTATATCGAGGGGATGGCAGAAGGAAGCACGAGCCTATATCTGTTCCGGAAGGGAGAAGCGATCCCGTTTTATGCAATAACGCTTTGCGTCAGAAAAAGGAACCGGATACAAAAGATTACGACAGAAGACAGTAAGGTTGTGCTGGGCGTAGGAGATGAGTTTCTTTTGAAGTACGAGCCTTACCCGCCGAATGCGGATAACCTGAATGAGATAAAATGTAAAAGCAGCAACCACGCAGTTGCAAGCATATCAGAGAAAGGAAAGATCCGGGCCGTGGCGCAGGGCGACTGTCAGCTATACGTTGTGGCGGAACAGGTATCCGCGATGGTGCAGTGCGTTGTAAAGCCATATATGGAACATTTGAAGCTGTTATCGGAGGAACAAATAGAGGCGCTGCTTGGGGATACGTTTGAGATACAATTGGAGTATTCGCCCAAAAACTGTATTGATGACAAAATTACAATTGAAAGTGAAGATTTGAAAATCGTAAATGTTATTGGTATGCAAGGCAAAGCGGTTGGTTATGGGGAGACACGTATCCAGATTGAGAATAAAAGCAGCGGCTTGAAACAGGAAATCCATGTATCGGTCAAAAAGAAAATAAAGAAAAAGAAAGGTTTTATGCGCAGGTTTTTTCATTAGGAATCTATCATCGAAATTGATGGTTCAAATAAAAACGAAGGAGGAAGGATATGGGCAAGTATGTCGGGATTGACCTAGGCACAACATTTTCTGTCGTATCGTATATTGATGCAAAGGGGAATCCAGTGCTGATTGAAAATGACCAGGGAGGCTATACGACGCCGTCCGTTGTGCTGTTTAACGGGGATGAGATCCTAGTTGGCGCAGCGGCAAAGGAGCAGAGTACGCGCAACCCGCAAAATTATGAGTCGTTTGTGAAAAGGCATATGGCGGAGAGGGATTATAAATTTACGACGAAGGAGGGGGAAAGCTACAACCCGGAAGAGGTGTCTTCGCTTATCTTGAAGAAATTGAAGAAAAACGCAGAAGACAAATTGGGGGAACCCGTGGATGGCGCGGTGATTACGGTGCCGGCGTACTTTGGGGACAGCCACAGGCAGGCGACGAAGGACGCGGCAAAGCTGGCAGGCATCAAGGTATTGGATATTATCAACGAGCCGACGGCGGCCGCAATTGCGTTTGGCGTGAGCAAGGAGATCGATAAGGTCCAGCACGTCATGATTTATGATTTCGGAGGCGGGACATTTGATACGAGCGTACTGGAAATTGATTCCGACAATATCCGCGTGATTGCGACAAATGGAGATCATAACCTAGGCGGTTATGATATTGACAAGGCGTTGGTGGAATATGTCTGCGGCAAAGCAGAGCAGAAGAAGCTTGACATCCGGTCTAATAAAAAAGCGATGCAGAAATTGTGGCTGGCGGCGGAAAAAGCGAAGATTACGTTATCCGCTTCAAAGTCAGCCCAGATTTATCTGGAGTTCGGCGATAATGAGTTCCTGTTAGACATCACAAGGGAAGAATTTGAAGAATTAATCGATGGGACATTGGATATTACGATGAGCATCGTCCAGCAGACCTTAGACGACGTGAACCTGGATTATTCCAACATGGATAAGATTTTGTTAGTTGGCGGGACGACCAGGATCCCGCGTGTACGGGAGATGATTGAAGAAGAGGCCGGGTTTGCCCCATCGTCAGAGGTGCATCCAGATGAAGCGGTTGCGATTGGGGCGGCGTACCATGCAGTCGACGTCGCAAAGAAGATTGCTTCTGGCGAGGTGCAAAACGATAGCGTGGCTGTGGATAGAGGCGCAGAGGCGTTGCCGGATCTAGACAAAAATTATACCTTCCAGGACGTTACGTCCCATGGAGTGGGGATTGTTATTTATAACGATGTCTTAGAAAAAGAGGTGAATTCTATTATCCTAAAGAAGAATACGCCAATCCCAGCGGAAGTGACGAATAATGAATATTCTACCATGAAACCATACCAGAGCTCTTTTACCTTGCAGATTACACAAGGGGAAAAAGAGGATTTGGATTATGTGACTATTATCGGCGAAGCGGATATCAAACTGCAGCCAAGGGAAAACTTGGTGCCCATTGGATTTACCATTAGCTGTGATTCAAGCGCAATCATCCATGTACGGGCGATGGATTTGGATGCAGGCGTGAACCTTGGGGAAGTGACCATTAATAGGGAAAAGCATAATATGACAGAAGCGCAGATGGAGAGCGCAAGCCTAAAGGTAAACCAATTAGACATAGGATAAAGGAAATTAGGCGATTGCAAAACGCCCTTTCTAGAAACAGCGGATGTACAATCTGTGCAAAAAAAGGGCGACTTGCGACGGCATTTGGAGCCCGCTTTTGTATGGATTGGACAGACGCGTCTGTCCCAGAGAGGGTTTCTCAATTACCTAAATAAAGGAAATAAAAGAAAGGAGAAAGGATGGCGGCAAAAGGAAGAGGCGCGTCGGGGCGGATTGTTGATTTTTATCAAATGTTCAGCCTGGATCAGAATGCGTCTGCAAAAGAGATTAAGAAGAGCCTGCGGACAATCCAGGCGGACATCCGTACCGCTATGTCGGATGGTTCCCTAAATGGCGAAGAGATTATGAAACGCCTGCAGGAACAGAGCGACCAGGTCACCCAGGCAATGAAATGCTTTAAGAATGATGAAACAAAGGCAAAATACGACAAAGAGTTAGAGGCAGCATATAAGAGCAACAAGGTAGACGTCGAAGCCCAGAAATTATCACAAGAACTGTTTGAAGAAATTGCTATGTATTTTGCAAAACAGCAGTATAAGGCAGTGATTTCAAAATGTGTGGATGCAATTAACAATAACGTACGGGATATCCGGTTGTATGAGTACTTAGCGAAGTCCTACCGTTTGCTAGGCGATGCGGAGAACGCGTTGGACGCTGTAGAGAAAGGGCTGAAGGTAGACGGGGATAACCTGGATTTGCTGAAGATAGGAAGCCGTGTCTATACAGTGAATTACCAGAATTACGATGAGGCGCAAAAGATCATCAACCATATGGCAGAGATTGACAAAGGCTGTGCAACAGCCGAACAGATCCATTTGTACCTGAATTTCGGGAAGGATGAGATTGCATACCAGACGTTAGATGAGTATATGGCTGCGCATCCCGCAGACGAGGTGTTTAAACAGAACTGCGCTTATGATATTATCGGTATGTCTTATAACTGCTATGACGATTGCCTGGCGGAAGACGGTACGGAGGTATCCCTGCTGTTAAGTGAAGAAGCTTACCAGAAATGCCTGGCCTATTGCAAGAAGGCGGTTTCGTTATATAGCGATGAAAATACGCGCAATGCGCTGGAGTACGCGGAGCATTTTGGGAAAACGGAATTTAACGAAGATAACGCCAGCGACGTCAAATGGTGTCTTGCTGGGGCAGCGCTTTTCCTGCTTGCAGGCTTTATGTCCATGGGTGCGGTTGCAAGCCTTGGAGAAGGCGGGGTAGGGACGTTGTTCGCAGGCGTCCTGCAGGGCTTATTGTTTATATCCATCCCGATTGTGATTACGGGGGGCTTGATCAAAGAGAGTTACCGGCCGTATTGGAAAATATATAAATACATATTTACAGGCGAAAGGGATATGCGGGAAAAAGTGTTCATTGTACTTGGGAGGATTTTCTCCTGTTATATCCGGTTGGGATGGTGGATGACAAAGTTCGTATTCCGGATAATGTTTTCATTCTTTTAAATTCGTTTGTAATCCGGCGGCCGTCCAGGCAATGTGCTGCAAAACGTGTAGCAGGGAAAGGGTCTGGACGGTTACAGAAAAAGGCCAGAAGATGGTATGTGATCTTCTGGCTTTTTCTATGAAACGAAAATGCTCCGCGGGCAGAGAGATGGCAAAAGGAGGGCTTATCATGAAACAGCATGATTTAAATGTGGAAAAGAACCCAGAGGATGGATTCTCCCATAGGGCAGAAGCAGGAAAGAGCGGGGAGGATCGGGCGCATAAGTCGTTGGAAGGC
This sequence comes from uncultured Eubacterium sp., assembly GCA_948470065.1. Lineage (GTDB taxonomy): Bacteria > Bacillota > Clostridia > Lachnospirales > Lachnospiraceae > Petralouisia. The sequence goes on from CAOKNO010000063.1 coordinate 10,404, forward strand.
AATTTTAACCGCTATAAAGAACAGATGAAAGCAAAGATTGGCGAAGCAAGCGTCTCTGAGGAGGGAGGGCTTAAGGACAGTATTGTAAGAATGGCAAAGGATGGGAAGATCGAAATTGCAGAGAACGCATATCTGAAACAGATAGGGTGGGAAGAACTGCGGGAGGGGATCGAAGGGTTTGAGCATGGGGAATACCAGGTTGTAGAAGCCCTGCAGCCCGTCACATTGTACCGTGCGCAGTCGTTTGACAGCCCTGGCGGCTCTTATTTTTCATTGGAAGAGCCGAAGGATAAGCTAGATACTAAAATGCGGAGCGCGCTGAGCAATGTATGGGCGGATCATGGGAACGCTCAAGCATACAATACAAGGGAATACATTGAGCAGGTCACATTTCCGGAAGGGAGCAGGTTCTACATCGGAAGGATTGCAGGCCAGGAAACCATAGGGACGAAAAAGAACATAGGGGAAGACGGGGAGGAGCGTTATCCATTGCCAGGAGGCGCGGTACAAGTAGTATCGCTTGACGCGGATTGGGTAAGGAGCGTTGGCAGGGAGAATATTAAGATTAAAAAATTTGAAGAGAAATCCGGCTTTAAAGAATTTAGTGAAAAAGCAGGGCGGTATGAAGGCGGATAAAGCATCCATTTATAGACGACGCCTAACGAGTCCGTTTTTTTCGTTTACTTTTTTGTGCAAAAAGGTTAAAATGGGACGTATGGAAAGTCCGTTCTTGTTCGTTTTATGAACTGCGTAAGAATGAAAAGGAGGTAAGAAGATGATGCGTAACAAAATTGCAAAGAAATGGCTGTCTATGTTGTTGGCGGCCATACTGACACTCGGCTGCCTGACAGTCCCTGGGCTGCCTGTGGAGGCTGAGGCTGCAGGACTGCCGTCCTTGACGGTCGATATGGGGGAAACCGGGAAACGGGATCTGTACCATGGGGCGACGGGATGGCTCTATGGGCAGGGGGATGAGCAAGTTCCAACGGCGAATACGATTACGGCGTTAAAGCCGAATACCGCGGTACAGAAGGCGCCGAACGGCATGCAGCACCCTAATGGGGATGTTTTGGATATTGCGAAGACGTTTCTAGACGCAGGGGGCAAGCATATCCAGATTTATGTGCCGGATTACTATGCCCTTTGGTTTTATGAATTTACCGGGACAGAGTATTATCTGGATATCCTGGAAATGCAGGCAAAGGCATGTATCGCGCAGGGGATTGCAGAGGACGTCGTATACGTGCTGTACAATGAGCCTACCGAAAATTGGATTGGCGGCTCTTATAAGGACGATAAGGGAAATACCGTAAGGGGCTGGGACAGCATGAACTGGTTCTGGAAGGATATGGTGGAAAAGCTGCGGGAGGTCTATCGGGAAGCAGGGATCCCGTCAGAGCCGAAAACAGCAGGGCTGAACCTGGCCGTGTATGATAAAAACGTTATGGACAGGTATGTCAAGTTCTGTGCAGAGCATGACTGTATGCCTGATATCGTTTCCTGGCACGATTTGGCGACGTGGCAGTACAATATTTTTGATGAAGAATACAGCCATTACCGCAGCCTGGAGCAGAAATACAACGTGCAGCCCAGGGAAATCGTAATCAACGAATATGCAGCCCAGGTGGAATGCGCGTCCCCAGGGGATCTGGTGCGTTGGATCGGGCTGTGGGAGGATTATGAAGTGGCAGGCTGCCTGCCGTTTTGGCATTTCTCCAATAACTTAAACGGCCTTGCGGCCAATAACAACGCTGGGAATGGGGCATGGTGGCTGTACAAATGGTATGGCGATATGTCCGGCAGCTACCTTCCGGTCCATGTGGCAAATGCCAGCCAGGACGACTTCTATGGCGCGGCGTCGATGGATGAGAATAAAAAGAGCGCCAATGTGATTTTCGGCGGAAGGGACGGGGCGGCAGAGATTGTCCTGGATGATATCTTGTCCACAAGGACGTTTGCAAATGCTAAGAGCGTACATGTGAAGGTGGAAGCTACGGATTACACCGGATTCCACGGGGCGGCAGAGGAACCGCGCGTTGTAAAGGAGGGTACAATCGCGGTAGAAGGCGGGCGCGCCGTTGTTCCTATGAGCGATATGGATTCCATGAGCGGCTACCGCATTACCGTGACCCAGGCGTCGGAAGGGGAACCGCTTGGCTTGCTGGCGGATACCTGGAAAGCAAAATACGAAGCAGAAGACGGGACGCTTTCTGGACGTGCCGTAGTGGCGGAAGCAGACGGCTCATACGCCTGCTCCAACCGCAAAAAGGTACATTATGTGGACAACCCAGGAGACAGCGTGACGCTTCAGGTGGAAGTCCCGCAGGACGGCTATTACAAGTACGATCTTGTCTACTGCGCGGCAACTGGGGTCAATACGAACGATCCAGACCACAATACGCCTTACACAGCGGTACAGGAGCTGACGGTAGATGGAAAAGAAACCGTGGAAATGATCCTGCCGAATACGCTTCATTGGTCGATGGGCGGCATGTACAGCACGAATCTCTATTTAACGGCAGGCGCGCATACCTTACGTATCGAAGCGACAAAAAGCCAGGGCAAGGCCGTCCCAGACTGCGTCTATCTGACTTATCTTGGGAAGGATGCGTCTGAAACGGCGTTTGATAAGACGTATGAAGCAGAGCTTGGGGAATTTAATGAAATCCAAGGGGCACAGACAACGTTGACGACAGAGCACGAAGGGCATATCGGTTACATCACAGGGCTAGAAGGAAGGAGCGTGCCAGAAGGCGGCGGCGTCCGTTTCAATGCAGTTGTCCCGCAGAATGGGATGTATACCGTTTCACTCAGCTACAAGGCGAAAGCAGATACTACAGCGCGCCTCTATCTGGATAACGATATCGCGAACCTAAACCGTTTGCGGGCGACCGTGCCGCTTCCGGCAACGGGGGATCGCTTTCAGTCCGTGTACCAGGAGGTGTTCTTACAGGAAGGCATCAATGTGTTAGATTTGGACGCCGCAGGAGCTGTGATGCTAGATTCCGTCCGGATCAAAGCGGTAGAAGGCTCTGCCCCAGTTGCAGCCGTAGAAGCGGAAACGGCACAGCTTCACGGGAACGCATCCGTTGGGGATCAGGCGTCCGTTGCGCAGTATGCTTCCGGGAACGGTTACGTTTCCGCATTGCAGGCGGCAAACGACGTGGAGCTTATCCCAGAAGACGACCCTTCATTTACCATCCTTGGCCTGGGACGTCCGGTGGATCTAGGGGAAGCTGTAGACCAAAACAGCATTTCCTTCCAGATCCATGCGCCGAAGCCCGGGAATTATAAGCTGGCGGTGTACCAGTCCAATGGGGAACTGTTTGGAAAACACAGCTATAACGCACAGATGACGGAACGTTATGCATCGTTTGCCGTCAATGGGCAAGAGCCGCAAAAGGTAGTATTCCGCAATACATATAGCGATGAAACGTTCCTTCCGCAGGTGATTGACGTAACGTTATCTGCTGGGGCGAACACCATTAAGGTCTATAACGACAATTCCAAGGTGGTGACAAACGGCGTATTGAAGCCAGGGACAACCGAACACCGCCCGGAAAACATTGATTATGCCGTGCTTACAAATTACACGCCGAATTTTGACAAGTTTGAGTTATATGCATTAACTGGGAAAAGCGGCCAGGAAGAAGGCAACGCTACTTATAAGATCCGCACGCGCGCCACAAAAGGCGGGACGGTGACGGCCGCTAAGGCGCAGGTTGCTGCCGGGGAGGATTTGGAACTGTCGTTCTTCCCAGAAAAAGGGTATTTCTTAAAGGAAGCACATGTCAATGGAGCAAGCATCCTGGACAAGTTAACTGCAGCAGGCGGGTATTACACGCTTTGCGGGATTACCCAGGATATGGAAGTCACAGCGTTTTACGAGGCTTTGGAAGATGAAGCAGAGATTACCAGGAAAACAGACTTTGAATATGCGGTAAATGCCGGGGATATCGACCCGAAGACCTTAAGCGAGGGAGATTTCTTTGGGCTTCGCAACAGCGTGACCGACCAGTTTTTTGGAGAAGACAGCGCGACCGGGAAATCCTGGGGCGTAGACGACACGTTTGTAGCAGATGAAAGCCATCCAGGCTGGCTGACCGGAGCGAAAACATGGCCGTGTGAAAACGACGGGGCGACGGACGCTTCCCCGAAGGAAAAGTCCTTCCGCTATGCCAGGAACCAGCCTGTGACAGACGTTGGGATTGTGTATAAATTTGAACTAGAGCCAGGACAGACATACGACGCAAAGCTTGGGTTCTATGTGCCAGGCGCATGGACAGATGCAGCGAACCCCAGGACCATGAAGCTTGTGGTAAATGGACAGCCAGTGGAAGGATATCAAAGCTTTACCGCGTCAAACGATGCATCCAACCCAATGAAAATCAATACTACGGTAACTGCCGATGAACATGGGATGGTAAGTATCCAGATTGGACATGCAGACGGTGCGAAATGGGGCCCTGTCGTAAGTTATATCCAGATTTTCTGTAAGCCAGACAAAACTGGACTGCAGCAGGCGTTAGACGCTTGCGGCAGCTACCGGGAAGAAGATTATCCCAAGGCTCAGTGGGAGGAATTTGCAGCAGCGAAACAGAAAGCGCAGGAAGTATTGGATGATATGGCGTTGACCAATATCAGCCCGATCAACGAGGCGCTGTACCAATTGCAGCTTGCAGAGCAAAATTTGAAAAAACTGGCAGATACTTCAGAATTGGATGTTTTGTGCGGGCAATACGCACAATATGAAGAGAAGTTTGGCCAAGGGCTGACAGAAAAGGCAGACTGGCTAAGCTTTAAAGACGCATTGAAAAACGCGATGTTTTTACAGGGGAACCCAAATACAGACGCTGCATCCGCACAGAAGGCGTTGGAACGGCTGAAGGCGTCTGTGGAAAAACTGGTGGCTTTAAAGCGGATTGCAGTTACAAAGCGTCCATCGAAGACAACCTACTATATCGGGGAAGGATTAGACGCCCGTGGGCTCGAAGTGACGGCTTACGATCCGGATGGGAAAGCATATCCGCTCGATCGTTCCCGTTATACCATCGGAGGATATGATTTTAGCGCCGTGGGGACAAAGACCATCACGGTCACATTCCAGGGACAGAGCGCAAGTTTTACCGTAGAGGTGAAACGGCAGGCTGCGCCAAATACGCCAAAGGCGCCGGCCGCACCGAAGCTTACAAAAGGCGCAGCTTCCTACAACAGCGTCCAGGTCAAATGGAAGAAAGTAAGCGGCGCGTCCGGTTATGAGGTATACCGGGCAACTTCTAAGAAAGGCAGCTACAAAAAAATAAAGACCATCACAAAGGCAGGTACGACAAGCTTTAAGGATACGAAGCTGACGTTTCACAAGACGTATTACTACAAAGTGAAGGCATACGCAAAGAGCGGGAACCAGGTGGCGGTATCCAAGGCGTCGAATGCACTGGCCATGAAGACAAAGCTGGCAGCGCCTACGTTATCTGCAAAGAAGAAATCCAAGACGTCCCTTAAGGCATCCTGGAAGAAAGTCAGCGGGGCGTCTGGATATCAGTTCCAGTATTCTTTAAAGAAAAAGACAGGGTTTAAGTCGGTGAAAGTGAAAGGGAAGAACGCTAAGAGTTATACTAAGACGAAGTTGAAGGCGAGAAAGACATATTACGTAAGGATCCGTGCATACCGGAAGGTAAAATCCAAGAATGTGTATGGGGCATGGAGCAAAGTGGTGAAGGTGAAATTATCATAGGAGGGGTGGTAACACTTGAGGGGTGTGGCAGACGGACGTCAATCCGTGGGTGGGATTGTTCACGTAGATAGGGGAAGGAATAGGCAGACGGACGTCAATCCGTGGGTGTTATTGCTCACGCAAACAGAGGAAGGAAATGGCAGACAGACGTCAATCCGTGGGTGTTATTGCTCACGCAAACAGGGCAAAGCTTTGGCAAACTAACCGCTAAGTGCGGCTAAGACGCTCAGGAGAGCCTTCGCGCCTAAGCCTTACTAAGCGGTGGATTTTGCCGACGCAAAAAGCGCCCTTTTATCGTTTGCTTAGAGCAATCCCACCCACAGATTGCCTGTGAACTGGCAGAATTAGCGTCTGTTGTAAAGCTTCTTTTTGGCTGGAGTGGATTAGAGAAGAGGGAAAGATATCTCTCAGAACAGGGAGGGTCTAAGGAAGGGCAAAAAGGGATTCCTCAGTGCTGGAGTGGATTAGAGAAGAGGATAAGATATTTCTGAGAACTAGAAGAGTATTAGCTTCTTTTTCAGGATTGTGTGCACATAGAAAGCGGGATTATAAATATACATTGCAGGCATTAGGCACATTCTGTAAATTGGTATGTGAGGAGGCAAGTATGTTAGATAAAAACGGCTTTGACTTGTGGGCGGATGGATATGACAAAACGGTCGGGATTTCTGATGAAGAAAATGCATATCCGTTTGCTGGTTATAGGGATGTGCTTGGAAACATCTTTCAAGCCATTATGGAAAAGCCAAACGCAACAGTGCTTGATATTGGATTTGGAACGGGTACGCTTACAACAAAACTATATGAACATGGTTGTTCCATCTATGGGCAGGATTTCTCGTCAAGGATGATTGAATTAGCATCTGAGAAAATGCCAGGTTCACATCTTTATCAGGGAGATTTCACAAAAGGATTAGTAGAACCGCTGTGGAATCAATGTTATGATTTTATTGTGGCGACATATTCGCTGCATCATTTGACGGATGAACAAAAAATATCATTTCTTCGTACTTTGTGTAATTGCCTAAAAGAGGATGGGAAGATTTTAATTGGTGACGTTGTTTTTGAAAACCGCGATAAATTGAATCAATGCAGACAGGAAGCAGGTGACGAATGGGATGATGAAGAAATATATTTCGTTGCCGATGAACTGAGAAGTGCATTTCCGAGCATCGCCTTTATGCAGGTTTCATACTGCGCAGGTATCTTGACATTGACTCGTTAACTTCCATTTGAAGAATATTAGAAAAGCGCAGAGGGAATCCCTAAGAACAGGGAACGTATTAGGAAAGAGCAGAGAGAATCCCTAAGAATAGATAGCGTATTAGGAAAAACAAAAAGGAATCCCTAAGAATAGAGAACATATTAGGAAAGAGGAAACGAAATCTTTTAGTACAAGTAGGCAGGAAGTCTGTAAAGCTTCATTTAAAGGCGCTCTTGAGATCTGCGGCTAAGCCCATAGCAAACTTGTCAGGCACATTCAGTAACAAAAGGTTGCAATTATAAATGTGGAATACCTACCACAATTCCAAACTACCGTTTGCTAGTAAACAGCCAACAGGGGAAGGGGTAGCCCATGGAAGGGCTTATCAGGGCGCATTTAGCAGAGGCGAAATCCACCGCTTAGTAAGGCTTAGGCGCGAAGGCTCTCCTGAGCGTCTTAGCCGCACTTAGCGGTTAGTTTGCCGGAGCGTTGCCCCCTGCCCTTCCATGGGCTACCCCTTCCCCTGTCGGCGTTCCCCTTGCCAAACCACCATACTACCAAATCCTATAAATTAGAGATAGGCGATTGCAAAACTCCCTTTCTAGAAACAGCGGATGTACAATCTGTACA
>CAOKNO010000064.1 GCA_948470065.1 uncultured Eubacterium sp.
AAAGACAATGGTAGCCATGGAAAGGCACGCAACCTGCACCAAATAATTCCTTATCATCTCCTCCATTAGCATACCATAGCCTCTGTCCTGCACTGGCATCAGCCGCAAGCTTACAGCACGTATTGCAACAATCGCTATCATACAACAAACGGCTACCGTCCTCAAAAGAAGCAATTTTTTCATAACCAAATCCTCCCTATGACGCCCATGGGGCATGTCCTGCACGTAAAAATTAAAATCCCAAAATATCTCTTATTATAACAGATAGCATCCCATAATCCTACCCGAAATTTAAGGAATTTACCGTTTCTCCCCACACTATGCCCTGATCCCTCCACGGCTTAATCTTCTTGATTGGAATCCAGATGGCACAATCTTTTTATTTATATATGTATGAAATATATTTAACAAGAATATTATCAGAACGAGGGTTCCATATTATAATGAAGCAATATGATTACTTATAAGGCTAATTTACAAAAGGAAGGTGTTATTTTGCAACAGGAACTTAACTACGGTCTTCTAGGACAGCGGATTAAAGCTTTACGCCAGCGCAAAGGAATCACCCAGGACTATTTGGCAGAAATGGTAAGCTGCAATACTTCACATATCAGCAATATTGAAAATAACCATACCAAGGCCAGCCTAAACGTCCTTCTTGCTATCGCAAACGCCCTGAATACCTCGATTGATTTTTTATTGTCCGATCAATACGAAAATTCATCCCTGGCGCTAGACAACGCGATTTTAAATTTACTGCAAGATTGTGATGATCAGAAGAAAGAAAAGATATTAAAGATTATTGAAATTATTTAGACCGTACAGGCAGCTTATTACCGCCGTAGCTTTCTATCTTACTGCATAGCTGCCTTAACCCTTATCCGGGCAACCCATACGCCGCTTCTCTTGCGTTTCTAGCTTTCTCTTAAGATATCCCGTATCATAACCAAGCCCCCGCGCCGGTCACTTTTTACAAAATGCACTATTTCTCCCCTCTCCATTGCAGTTTCTTTCTACCATATGTTATACTGAAAGCATCTAACAATACGCCTGCGGCAAGAGAAGACGGGCTTTTCCACAACTGCCTGGTCCTAAACCCGCAGGAACGCTAAACAAACATAAGAATATGGAGGAATAAGACATGGCTGGACAATCAAAGGGGTACTGCAAATACTGCGGGAACGAATATATCTGGGGCGGGATACGGCGGCACCTACATGCATGTAAGGAACGGAAGGCAGTACTGGCTTCTACGACAGGGAAGCGGTCTTGCGGTTATTTTGAAATGCTTCTTTATGGCAAATACGATCATACCTACTGGCTTATCATAGAAATGCCAGACACCCGGACGTTACAGGATTTAGATCAATTTATCCGTAACATCTGGATGGAATGCTGCGGGCACCTGAGTTCCTTCCGCATTTACGGGGAATCCTACGATGCTTATCCAGATACCGAAGGATTTTGGGGGGAGCCTGCCAAAAGTATGAATTACAGGCTTAAGGATATCCTTTCCGAAGGCCTGGTTATGGATTATGAATATGACTTCGGATCCACCACAGAATTAGAGATCAAGGTACTACATTACCGCCAAGGGGTGTGGAAACGTGATCCCGTCACTATTTTATCCCGGAACAACCCTCCAGAGCTCCTCTGCTCCCATTGTAAGAAAAACCACGCGCAATGGATCGACCCGACAAGGCTGTTCGAAGAAGAAGCATTCTGGTGTGAATCATGCAGGCAGGCACATATACAGGCGAAAGCCAGCCAAACTGCCAAAACGGACGGAACTTGCGATGACAGCTATGAAGATTTCGACGAGGAATACTTCCTTCCTGTATGCAACTCCCCTCGTATGGGGGTCTGTGCCTACGAAGGCAGCGAATTATACCCAGATACCTTTGAACCTGACAAACGGCCCGTCGGCTAATACCATACGGATCACGCTTTTCAAAGAATCAGAGCCGAAAACAGCCCAGCGGCTAAATGCCGCTGGGAGCTGCTTAAGAGAGGCAAACTATTTTACCCTCACTTTTTTTCCATTGCTCCAGGCGCTGTAATACTTGGCCTTCCCAGAAACCTTACATCATACGTTTTCTTTCTCTTTAAGCCGCCTATGGCCATCGATGTGGTTTTCCCTGGCTTTACCTGCTTTTGACTGAGTTGTTTTTTAAACTTTGGAAGCTGCCATCCTCTGATGCTGTTTTAGCTTCCAGTATTCTTCACGGGCCTGGGGTAATGTTTGCCCGGAAAAAATAACAGATTCCCCTATCGCTTTCACCAATTCATCGTAAAACACTACATCGTACCATTTTTCAGGATCTTCCGATTGCCTTCGTATCCCATATTCTTTGGCGGTCTGATCTGGCAGCTTTATACACCGGGGTTCCCCCTGATCTGGATTTTTTTCATCAAATTTATAAAACCGGACTGCGTCCAGATCTAAGTTTTCCTTCACAAATGGGGTATCCTGGTTCCCTGCCATCGTCATCCCCCGCTGCATCATATCCAAATAACTCTCTGCTATCCCCTGCATAGAACTGGGGGAATCCGGCGACGCCTGCACGCGCATCGTAGCAGAAACCGACTTCATAACCGTTGCTAATTCCTCTGCTGCTGGGGTTGCTATCTTTCCCTTGTGTACAAAATGCCAGAACAGTTCTTTTGCATGTGCTTCGATATCCGCCCCAGTCAAAAAACGCGGATGTGCCTTGGCGCCGACGCAAGCGTTAAAGATCTGTTTGGCATGCTCATGCCTGATTTCTGTTCCCCATCCCAACGCCTTATAAAAACCCCGTAATTTTTCCAACATAATCTCACAGCAGTTATAGTAATCTGGCATCATCACACAGAATGCCTGGTCAAAACGCCCGTTCCTAAAAAATTCAGACGGAAGCTTACTGATATCATTAGACGTCGTAACGGTAAAAACAGGACGGTCGTTCTCCTGCATAAACGTAAGCAGCATACCGAACAAACGCTGTACCGTGCTGTTCCCACCATCCTTCCCATCCGCGCCGCTCATTGCTTTTTCAACCTCGTCAATCCACAGCACGCACGGCGCCGCAAATTTCAAATCTTCCAATGCTTCCCGCATCCCTTTTTCAGAATCTCCGACCAGCCCTCCGAAAATACGCGACATATCAAGCCTTACCAAAGGCAAATTAAAGTTTTTCGCCATCATCTTAGCCGCCGCTGACTTGCCAGTGCCCGGAATCCCTACCAGCAGCACGCCGCCCGGCGCTTTTTGCGGCAGGCGCATTGCCTCCCTATGCTCTTCAATCCACCGTTCTATGTGATCCAGCCCGCAGACCGCCCCCTCTTTTGCCCTGTGGATTGTAATAATCTCTAGCCGATCGTGCTGCCGTAACACCTTCCTTTTGTATGCGGCAATTACCTTTTCCACCTTTTCCCTCTTCGTATAATCCACATCCCCTGCCTGAAACTCACAACGCATATCCAGAAGTAGGCGCCGTACGCTTTGTTCCTTTATGCCTGCCATATGGTTTGCATACCATTTCAGCGTATCCTTCATATCCTCAAGCCTCAGCCTTCTGGCTTCCACAGGCGGCAAGCCGTTTCTTTCCCTGTATTCCCGTTTGCGTTCTTCATTCCGTCCATGGTATTCTAGCAACAGCCTGCCAAAATCTTCTTCTGACAAGGATGGATAAGAAATGGTATAGGCATGGCTTTTTACGCCTGGCGGGAAAGCGCAGCCTGCCCCATACGATACAAAAAACACCTGTTGGTACAATGGCAGCGCTGGATTTGATACCCTGCCCCATTTCATCTGCTGCTCCATCTGCTCTGTATGCACAGTTTCACAATACGAGATAAACTCCATCCAAATCTGATGGTATATTTTCTGTGCGGACGACGCGGCCTTACTTCCGAAATCTACGATAGAAACAAAAACTGGGTTCCCCTCCTGGATTTCATCCTTGCATGGCAGTTCCAGGTCAAACTGGAAATCCGCCTGCCTTTTTGCCTTTGGATCCTCCCCGGCCAGCCAGCTATAGAACGTAGCGATTGAAAGGAACACTGGGGATTTCATCCCACTTGCCTTGCAAGCGAGCGTAACCGTACGCATCACCATGCTATAATCCTCTGTTTCCAAATGGAAAAAATTCCAAGCTTCCCCTCCCATCGTCCCTTGATCTGGAAGCTTCTGGGCGAGTTCCATTGCCGCCTTCTTCGTCGGGGACAAGTCGCCGTAGTACATATTACGATCCATAATCTTCTTCCTTTCAGCTTAGATAAAGAGCCCGATTGATATCATCCGAAAGGCTCTGGATGATCCGCTCTTCTAACCCAAACCGGTTTTCTGCATGGTACGTATCCTGCAGTTCCCGAAAAACTACCGCATATAACTCCTTCGAAATATGATTTTGATCGGACGCCTTAAAATTGTTCCTTACATTCCTACGGTAGATCAACCCCCATTGGATCCTCTCATAATCTGTCATATCCCCACCCTTTGCGATATCCTTGATAAACGTCCAAATCCTTGTCAGCAAGCCAGATATCTTCCCCAAGGTATCCTGCAGCAAATCACACTTAAGCTTCTGCATCGTATTCTGGGTACAGATCTGGATTGCCTGATGATCCAATTTAATTTTAACATTCCCCAGATCCATAGGACGCTTGTACTTTTCATCCGAAATTTTCTTTAAAAAGCCATCCATTTCACGGTATGTCCTCGGAAGTTCCTGCTTTTGGTTTGTAACAAAGTCCTGAATCCCTGCTTCTACCGACAGTTTCAAGGTATCCCTTGAGATATTGCCAAGTTCCGTTTGCAGGATACGTTCCAAACCTTCTATGGAACACTCTTCTGTTTTTAAAAGAAATGAAGCCCATTGATCCAGGGACTTTTGTATTGCATCGTTTACAGGCGCCGCTACATGTTTTGTAATATACGTCGCGCATCCTTTTGTGATTTCTTGATCCAAAGCTTCCCTTAATGCCTGTGGGAATGTTTCCATATCATCCAAATGCGCCAGCACATCCCCAACATAATAAGACGCCCCCCTGGGTACTGCCATCTCATAATCCTCCTGGCTCGACAGCATCGTCACCCGGATGTCCCTGCCCGCCGCTTTCGAAGCATTAATCCCTGCCCTGATATGGCGCTCTACGCCTACTAACCGGGACGTCCCGCCAGTGACCACAATATCAGCCGCTTCCCCATCTGCTTCAAACCGATCCATGGCGTAGCTTACAAATTGTTCCAAATGCCCATACCAGGAGCCCTTCACCGACTGGAACGATTTGGCGTCCTCCTTGTATGTCTGGGCCAGACCTGTGATCCTACACTCATACCGGATCTCTGTCTGCTCCAACAGTTCTTCGATTGCAACAACCCTCTCCTGCACCCCTCCTTCTGGAGCCATAACCTTGAGTTCCCTCGCTTCTGGCATTTCCTCCGAATTTGCCGATGCTATCTTCCACTGGATCCCATTTAATTTCAGAAATTCAACCTCCGCCCCTTCGCACGCATCCTCTTTTGCCAGCCGGACCAGATACATAAATTCCGTGCGTGACATCCCGACAGTATGTTCAAAAAAATCATTTTCCTTCCATCTTTGGTAATCTGCGAGCGTTGGGATCCTCTCTTGGATTTCAGGGAAAGAATGGCGCAAAATATGATACGCTAAGATATGGTCAACCTCTTTCCCCGCCAACGTAATGGAATATTCTTCGGGTTCTGGCTTCTTCTTCGAAATACGTTCCATATCAATAGTACTGGCTCCCAGATCGATGATAATAACGCCTTTCTCAAAATCAAGCGCTACATTTTTTAACCTTCTTACGTATTGCATGGCAGCTTTTGCTTCTGATATCGTTAGGATCTGCTCCCGTTTTAACCCTGTCCCTTCCTGGATCATTTCTTTAAAATTATCCAGGTTCGTCCATTGCTGGATCCCGTGCTGGTACGAATCAAGGACTGCAAGGATCTGTGCTTCTTCCAACCCTTTCCCTTGGCGGATCTGCTCTTTATAGGAAGCGGCCTCTGCAAGGAGCTTTGTCCCGCCCATACCTGGCTTTCTCTGGATGAACGCTTCATAGGCTTCTAAGATTTCAAGAATCTTGTCTAAAGCAAGGCCCGCTCCGTTTTGAATCCATTCCTTTGCATCGTTTAGCTTCTCAACGATATCAAACGGATCATCCTCTTCCTCCCAATCCGGGCTTGCCGGGTGCGCGACTACAAATAAGATATTATCTTTCCCACAATCCAGACAGCCCCGTTGGTTCTCCGATTGTATGATAATCTCCAGTATTTCCCCAAAGTATGTGCTCCAAACCTCGCGTAAGCTTTTCTGGTATCTCTTGTTTTGGTCGTCAGCCAATTCCAAAACAGGACAGTTTAGGTTCTCACGCGTTGGTAAAACCTTAAAATTTTCAGCCGCCCGCCCATATTCAAACGCCCTAGGTCCTATGACTGGCCTGCCTATATTATCGTATCCTAAGATCGTCGGTATAAAGTTTGAGATCCCAAGTTCCAAATAGCGCCCCGTCTTCTTATCCCTATGGATATTCGGCCAGGCAACCATCTTACGGATCCCCCCATGTATTTTATAGCTGTCGGCGCTGGTGCCGCCACAGCCCATGTCCATGCAGACCAGATACCAGTCCTCTCTCTTTTTTAACATTTTCAAGAATGATTCCAGCCCATCCTCGTCCATTTCCAGGATTTTTTTCAGGATCTGCTCCATCTCATCCGTTCTTTTTTCCACGCTTTCCCATCCTTTCCCGCGCCTATTTCTTTGCCAGCAGCTCCTGGTACAGTACATCCTCTGTCAAAGGATGGAACGGCTCTTTCACGCCTTCTGGCAACCCATCCATTTCTTTTATAATTTCACAGTATCTCTGTAAAATCCCCCGTAACTCCTGCTGCTTCTTCCAATAGCTGTCACGGTATACGGATACCCTGCCATCTCCCTCCTGGAGCGACTCGATGTGATCCCTCAATGCGACCATACCCGTACCTCCGCCGACCAAACGCGCAACCTGCTGCTCCAAACCATACCGCTCCTGGTTCAAGCTGTCCCAGGCTTGCTTCGCCCTCCCTTCCTCCCATGTAGCCTGCACATAGGGATCCTGGTTTTGATAAGAAGAATCCGAAAGCCCTCTCTCTCCTTGGGAGAAGTTATCCTTCCTCTTATTAAAAAATGCAAAGAAGCCCTGGACTACCCCAGAGCGGTATAGAAGCAGGAGAAAAAGCAGGAGAACGATCACTTCCACGACATATTTCATTTCATCCGCCACTTTGCTTCCCTCCATCCATTACCATTTTTTTGCCTTGGCAGCGTTATCCACCGCATTGCTCCACTTTTTCAATGCATCTGCCGTTACCGTTCGTTGTTCTGTAAGGTTCCCTTCCCTTATCTTTTGCCCGGCATATTGCAGCAGATCGTATAACGTGATAAGTTCATCGGAAAGCATAAGGCGTTTATCAGCATGTAGCAATACTTCATACTGCTTAACCTTCGCTTTCTTTGCTTCGTTATCATCCATTGATTTCAATTGCCGCTCTGCATATTTTAAATATCTTTCCACATCCAATAAATATTCTTTCCTTAAGCCTAAATACGTTCTCACGGACAGGCTGTCTAATTGGGTAGCTTTTCTCACATACGACGCCCCATAGAAGGCAAACTTCTCACAATTTCCTATTTTGGCTTCCGCCTGCATACAATCCAACAGCGACACCAGCCCTGTGCTGCCGCCAGCCAGTCGGGCAATCTTCTGTTCCATCCCATATTTCATTTCTAGCATACGATAATATTCATTTAATAAGGATTTTGCATGTTTTCCAGAAAGCTCCGTATTTTTCCGTCTCTTTTTCCCCGAAGCTGGGACAGCCGCTTTTTTATTGACCCTGTTTTTGCGGGAAGCGCCGCTTCGATTCCCAGCCCTCTGATTCCCAGGACCGCTTCCTCCATTCATCACCCGCTTACCTCCTCCACTTCCCCATTTTGTTTTATCACAAGCTGCAACTGCCTGCTGCCTGTAAGTTCTGCATAGCTCTCGTGGAAGAAACGCCCCATCATTGAATGGAAAAATTTTTCATCTGAGATCTGTTCCGCCTTCCCCATCCGGCAATCCCATGCCCCGTTATCGTTATAAAGGAAGAACCCCCGTACCCCATCCTCTACAACGGCGGATACATGCGCGGCGCATTCCCATTGGTATACATTGCTTTCTAACCTTCCATCTTCATAGAGCCTTGCCCAGTTCTTACCAGCCCCATAGCATCGGATCGGAAGATCCTGCTTCTTATTTAACGTCCCTGTCGCAGAATACAATTCTCTTTCTGTCAAGATTACAATCCCATGCTCAGTATCTGCAGAAGCATCCAAAAAATTTCCCTGGTCTGGAAGCTCCATCTTGCCATCCTTTTTTTCATACGTGAACAGGCTTATCCCTTCCTTTGCCCCAACTTGTATCAAAGCGTTTTTTGCATGTCCAAACGTAAGGTTCCCTTTGATGGAAACCATCCTCTTACACTCCGCATCTGCAAACACAGCCCGCAAGACGCCATACGGCGGCATATGGATCTGGTAACCCTTTCCTTGATACTGCACGTTTAACGCACGCACGGTGTCGCTCGGATTGCGTAATGTCCGTGGAAACAACGTGCCGTACCTCCCACTTTTGAAGTCCAGGATAAGCCTATCCCCCTCGCCTACCTCAAACTCATCCACCCTGCCAGCCGATAAGCCATGGATTTTATTCGCCCACACAGAGCCGCCCTCGAATACCTCCCTTGGCATGGCCTGCAATAGGATACAGACAGCCGCAATGCGCGTCCTTAGATAGGCTGGCGAACCCTCCATATGACGTTCCACCTCATCACGGATCGCCTGCCCAAATACCTCCTTGCAATGGGGGCGCCCAACCGGCAGCGCCATCCCTTTGCAATATTCATCTAAAAAAGCGCTGCATTCCCCTTCTTCTGCACCCAACAGGAAACAGGACGGGATGTTCGGATAATCCTCCTCTGGCACAATCGTTTTTTCCAGAAGCCCAGAAGCATACTCCAGCGCAGATCCCAGCCACAAGCCATAGAGCCTGCCAAAACAGATATCATCCGTAAGCAGCCGCACATCCAGCTTCTCGCCCCGGCTGATTTCCTTGGCAGGCTCCATCAGATCATTGCTAATCTCGGAAACCCTCTTTCCACTTGTAAAATATAAACTATCTACCATCGTAAACTCCTAACACCTCTCTGTTCTTACTGTACCGTGTATTCCATCCGAAACGTCCCAAACAGGGTTGCACCTTCCATATCGTACAACCCCGTTCGCCAAATGATTATTCCATTGCTACTGCTTCTTCCTGATTCTCTTCTAATCCTTTTCCCCAGCCTCTTCTATGTCTTCTATATCGGCTTCCTCTTCTTCTACGTCCTCTTCCAGGCCTTCCTCTTCTTCGGCTTCTTCTTCTAATTCTTCCTCGTCTACATCCTTCTCTTCTTCTGCATCCTCGTCTGCCGCGTTAAAAACTACATCTCCGGCTTTATCCCCAAACAGCTTATCCCACTGTCCCTTGCATTTCTTCCATAAGGATTTCGCAAACCGTAATACCGCATCAATCATGTGCTCAAAATCACTCGTTGTGACGAACTTCGCAGCCGCATAATAAGTAAGGGCAGCCGTACCCAAAACAATCAGGATTGGTGAGAAAAACAGCAGGTATGACATAATTGGCAGCAGGACGGCAAAGATTGCACATGCTGTAAGCCCTTGCAGGATGTAAGCGCCTCCTTTTGCCACATGCTCATATACAAACGTAAACGCGGAAAGGAACAGCTGCTTCAATTTCTCCTGTAACACATGTAGATTGATTTTCCCAACGCTATACCATTCCATTAGCTTGCTGCTCTCGATACTGGTGGCTGCCGCAACCCCTAACAAACGCGCTGGGAATCCAGAAATATCCTGCCCGTCCACATTCATTTGTTCCCCGCACTGTTGCTGGATGTAACAAGCCGCCGCATACGCCCTTGCCCTGTCCTCGCTGGAATTAATTTGCTGTTCTATCGTTTTGTGATCGAGCTGATACAACCGCTTGTTCATAGCAGCTACCGACTGCCGCTTCAGCAGGCCTGCATGCCCTTCCAATGCTTCTTCCGCAAGCCCAAGCACCATGCTGACATCCTCTTTTGTGCATTCTTCTGCCTCGCACAAAGCATACATTTCGTCTAATTCATCCGCATCTAACTGGATATCTGGATATGCCGTCTTTACTGCATGGATCAGGTTGCCTAAGTAACGAACCCTTTCTTTCTCTGTCAGATCCACCATACTGGCATTCAGACGCTGTTCTAGCCACGTCTCGTCTATCTCCTCATTATTCGCCTGGTACACGCTTGTTACACCCTCATCCAACAATTTGCTATCCCTTTGGATTGCGCCGACATCCTTCTTTGGCAACCGTTCGGAAATAACCTCTTCCATAGATTTGCCAGCTTCTAGCTCCTTGTAAATTTTCCTTGCAAGCTTCAAGGTCTTCATTGTGCCGCTAATATCCTTTGTGGAATTACCAGTTTCTTGTTCAGGCTTTTCAAAATCCATTGTCTGTTCCATACATTTCCTCCTTCAATTGTGCACTCTCTTTCTTGTGCCCTTAAGTTGTTGTTTCCGTTGTTCCTGTCTTTAGGATAAACGGTTTCTGCCAATCTGTCATTACAAGAAAATGTTATCCCGCACATTCCCAAACCGCGAAGGTCCCCTGCCAATCCGTAGATTTTTTTGCCCTTTACCAACTGCCTGCGCTTGCTTCTTCTGCTCTTTCCTCTGCTTCTGCTCTTTCCACCTCTTTTACCAGTTCTTCTTCCAATGCCCCTGCAGCTTCGCTTGTATCCCTATTTTCATTTCTAACTCCTGCATCCGTAAATACCTGCTCCCATAAATTATCATCTACAACGGATTGGAAATCCTTCCATCCCTCCACCATCATAACTGCATCTTCTACAATCCTAGCGTCCTGTAGGCCAGACGCTGCCCTCACTTCTATGACTAGCATCCGTATGCACAAAAGAAACGATTCTGTTACGCCCGCAAGCGTCACAGGGGTTTTCGTGCTAACGGACGTACCAGACAGCTTTGAACCATCAAGCGGCTTCATCAGCGCTTCCAAGACAAACCCATACGATACCATTTGCAGCAGATACGCGACTCTTCTTGTATGCCCCGCCGGATCAGCGTAATTCTTCCCCTCTGCCACCCTAGCCGCTGCCCCAGACACCATCCCTACGCTTTGCGGCAGTTCCCGCAAGCCTGGCCCGCAAATATAGGCGGCCGTTGCGCCAGCGGCCGCACAAATTTTCCCTGCCGCCACGTTATCCTTACGCTCCATCTCTTCGGCAAATACTTTGTACAGGCTAGATTCATCTAAGAACAATTGACTAGATATGCGTTTTACATCTTCCTGCAAATATTGTAAAAGCTCTTCTGCCGTTTTACGCACCAGCCGGATGATCTCACGTTCCCCCACCGGATAATTTAACAACTGGCGGCTTCCTTCTAGCATCCCAACCAAAAAGCCCTGACGCTCTTCCTGCGCATACGCATTTATTTTATCCTGCAACATCTGGTACAAATCCAGTTCTCTTTTTTGGAGCAATCCCGCCGTATCTTGGGGAATGTCCTGGCTGCCCTCCCATAATCTGGAAACTCTTTCTTCTGCAAGCTGCATCTGTGTAACAACTTCCATCGACTCTTCCAGGGATATCCCTGCATACGCCGCCAGCAGCTTTTCATAATACTCACAATCCCAAATATCCTCCCTGTCGTCTGACGAAGATGCCAGTTCCCAAAATACGGCTTCGTAATTATTGACATCCATGATTTGCCTCCTTACTCTGGCTCCTATGGTATCTCGGACACATACGTATCCTTACCATTCGCCCCGGAACATCCCATCCTTTAAATACTTCCGAATCTCCTCTGACGTCGTGTCCCTATCCTTAAAATACCGTATCGCCCTGTCGTCCGGCTCCCCGGGTACAAACCGGTAACCAGCAAGAGCCATCAGCATAACGGCTTCGAAATAACCCATTTCAAAGAACGCCGCCAAAATCATAATATGGATCCTCTTCAATCTTGGCTGCGGTATTTTCTGAAACCCCTCCTTCTCTGCACAATCCCATGTATGCTTCCATTTAAACCAGGTATTCATACTAACCCCGATTTCTTCTGCCGCCTCCTGGATGGTAACCTTCTGTTTGGACGCCTGCTGCTTCACCACCCCGTACAGGCCATCCGCTCCCTTTTGGTCCATATCCCGATCGTCCTGCTTGGATTCCTCTTCCCAAAAAAGCTCGATACGAAGCCTTTCCGCTTCCTGGAGACGAGTCTTTATATTCTCATATTGCCGGCGTTCTAGAGCCTGGCAGACAAGCCTTAGACATTGATATTCTATATCCTTTGCAGAACCAATGGAAGCAAGCCCAGGATAAAGATCTAGAAACTGGTTCTTCCAAAACCTCCGTGTGATCTCATCCTGGAACCCTGCGCAAATCTTCTCAATGTTCTCCATCCTGGGGATGGCTTCACCCTTTTCAATGCGGTAACGCTGCATATTGTTCAGCCCCAATGCCTCCTGATAATCCTTCTTCTGGATTTGCTGCTCCTTCCCCTTCCTTTGGCGCGCCAAAACCGTCTTGCATACTGCCTGCAACGAAGCGTATCTCTTTGGATTTTTGCGCAACTCGCTGCCCATACGAACGCATAAATGCATATACCTGGAAAACTGCTTAGGCTCCATCTGTCCCCGTTTTGCAAACGCTTCTACCCTCTTGATGATCTGATAGCTTTCATCTGGTGATAACCCTGTTATCATACATATAATGAAATGCTGCGCCTCAACCGTGCTTATTATCATCTTTCCCTTGCCCCTTGGATCGTCTTGCAATCATTTTAACCTCTTCTTGCAGAATCTATTTGAACCAAAAAAATATATATCATTATACCTGAAATAACGTTGTATTACAATGCGTAACAATCATAAACAATAGAAAGCATGCTGCGCGGACTTTCTGGAGTGTTTTTGTTTCATAGGACGCACTTTCTATTGCTATTAACAAATAAAAGCCACCGCACCCATGATTCCTTTGATCATGAATGCGGTGGCTTCACAAAGCGACAAAATCTCTATATCTGCCTTATTGCAGCAGATTCCGAAATGGAACGATGGGCTTTATTTTATCTCTGCCTTCCACAGCCCGTGAAGGTTGCAGTACTCATAAGCTGCAACTGGCTTATCCCCAGGCGAAAGCTTAAATTCCGCTTCCGGCTTCTGCCCTGGGCAGAGTTTTTTGAGCATCCCTCCTTGTTCTGTTTCCAGATAAATGAACATAATGTAATGTTCGTCTAACATCGGATGCTCTAATTCCCCGACCTTTACCCGGATCGTATCCCCTGCGCATTCTACGACAGGGACATGCTTTTCCCCGGCTGCATCGGTGGTATTGGCTTCTAGTTCCTGGAACGTCTTTTCTTTTGCCTCTTTTTCAGCTACAAATTCCATTGCTATGCTCAGACATTCTTTGCATTTAAAAAATTTCATGCCGTGTGCCTCCTGTCCTCTGTTCTTCCAACCTTCTCTTCCTTCCAGCTTCCAGATGAATTGCCCTACGGCGCCGGCTGCACACCTGCCATATAGCCTGGAAGCCGGAACGTTATTTATTATACCCAGGATTTTTTTATTTAAACAAAGGATTGGAATCATACTGCCGATCGAATAAGCCCTTCACAGACGCTATTCTATTCCCTTCCACGCTTCATAAGCCTGTACGAAGTCCTTGGGCGCACGCTTTTTTGTAAATCCAACCGCTCCCCAAAACGCCTTGTTCTCGTCCCCGATTTGGCGGCAATCTAAGGTTACCATCTTTTCCTCCTGATCTACCTGCAATACGATGCTGTCATAACTGTGAATCGTAATCGAGGATTGCAACTGCTCATGATACAAAAAGATATCCGTAGGCTGTGTAAATGACAGAAGGATATAATAATTGTCCTTGTGTGCCTGGGCGATCCCTGCTAAGTCCTCTTCCTTGTAACCCTCCACTTCAGGAATCGGGTCAACTTCATACGGATACTGCGGTTCTGCAAAAAATCTGGACATTATCTGAAGCAGTTCCTTACCTTTTCCTCCAGCAAGATCCACTTCCTCCTGTGTTTCCCCATGGTATATTCTGCAAGCCTGGATTGTCTGGGCGTCCACGCCAAGGAATCCGTCCGTTCGATTGCTTCTTCTGTCTTGCAGCGCCAGATATCCATGTGCCTTGCGTTCCTCCGTTTCCTTTTCAAGCCGCACAAAGGCGCCCTGCCAGTCTTCTACCTTCTGCCATGCTTCGTATTCTTTTTGGAACTCTTCGGTTATCCCTAGCGTACAAGAAGCGATTTCATAAAAGCAATCCATATCGTCGCCTATGCCATTCCAGTACAGGGAAAGCCACCCGCCAGACATATCCACTCCAACAATCATCCGATCATAGCCTTCTAGCGTTACCGTTTCTCTTTGGCATCTCCCTAAAACTTGTTCCAGCACAACAGGAGACGACTGGTTGAATTGGAGAAGGATATAATAATTGTCCTTATTCTTACTTACGGTTTCCTCAAAATCATCAAACAGCAATAGCCCTGACGTTAACCCCAATTCATACTTTGGATCTTCAAAATATTTGGACATCATCCCTAGTAGATATTTGCCACTTGCCATGGTAAGATCAACCGCTTCCTCGTCCTCCCCATGGTAAACGGTACAGGATTGCACCTGGCTTGTGTCCATCCCTAGGAACTCTGCTTGATATGGTCCTCCCTCGTCATTCGGCTGTATGTTTTCCACTTTGGAAACTTCCATAACCTCTGCTGCAGCCTCGCTTCCCCTTATTTCAACCGTTTCCTCTTTTCCTTCCTTTTTATCCTTTTCTAGATCTCCTACCTCCGTTACCTGCTGCTCCTGCTTTGCAGCGCTTTGTTTTTCCTGCCCTACAATATTCCTCCCGCAGCCAGTCAGAAAAATGCAAACGATTGCCAACAAACAGATACACGTTATTTTTCGCATAATTTCCCTCCTTATTTTAGAAAGGAACAAAAACACCTTCCCCTTCCCTGGCAGCTTCCTCACCGCCCATGATTCCACCCATTATTATCACAGCAGCTTCTCAAATTTGCCCTTTTCCACCCCCTTATTCCACAAACTCATACCCCAGAACGCAGATAATCATTTCATCTTTTTATGCGATAGATGGGTTATGCTACACAGCAATCTTCCATCTACATTATCAACAGTTACTTTATATCTATCAAATCTATATTTCTATCAAATTAAATAGTGATTTTTAACATCTTTATTAAATTCAAAAAGATATCTGGGAACAATCCTTTTCTATGTTCCAAATTATAATATAATGCCTTTTTTGTCTTCGATTTAACTTTTATATAATATATATTCGCTTTTATATTATATAAATAATATCATCAAAATGTGATACAAATGTGAGAATAAAATAAAAAATATTACCAAACATTACCACCTGCTTTTGTGGAAACTATCTTACCACAAAATATCCTCCCCCCACAAAGCACAAACGGTTTCCCCTTTCCAATTCAATTGCTTACTAGGTAATTACGAAACCCTCTCTGGGACAGACGCGGATGTACAATCCATACAAAAGCGGGCTCCAGATGCCGTCGCAAGTCGCCCTTTTTTTGTACAGATTGTACATCCGCTGTTTCTAGAAAGGGAGTTTTGCAATCGTCTATCAATTGCTTACAAAATAAATATTATATTATCCTTCCTAGTTACAAATGTTACCGAATAAAAATGAAAACCGCCTTGAGATTTCCACCGTATGATACTTAGAGATACGGAATCCGTTCCAAATGTTGCATGCAAAACTGACCAGTACTGTTATTGCCTACTTCTTAAGGCTCCGTTCCTCGACCTGTAACCCCATCCACAGCCCCTATTGCCTAAGAAGATATATCCTGGCTTCATATGGCTGGTACGCTATGGCGCTATTTCCGCCGTTGCCATTTTCCTTGCCATAATTGCAATACAGCAATTCCATCTTCCCCCAGTCTTCGTCCAGGCTACATTCTGCAGGCTCCCCATAAAAGTTGCAGATAACATACAATTTCCCGTCCTGGTTCTCCCTAGTATACGCGAAGAACCTTTCATCCTCTGGCAGCAGCAGTTGGAATTTGCCATCGACAAATACGCTGTACTGTTTCCGCATCTGAATCAAGGCCTGGTAGCATGAAAAAACAGAATCCGGATCCCCAACCTGGCTTTTGGCGTTGATTTCCCTGTAGTTCGGATTCACCTTCATCCATGGCTTCCCTTCTGTGAACCCGGCGTTCGCTGCGTCTTCCCATTGCATCGGGGTCCTTGCATTGTCACGGCTTTTCGCATAGATGGACTCCATAATATCGCTTTCCTTGTATCCCTTCACCTTCCGTTCCAGATACATGTTCAGCGTTTCTATATCGCGGTACTCCTCTATCTGGTACTGCACGTTTGTCATACCAAGTTCTTCCCCCTGGTAAATATATGGCGTCCCCTGCATCCCATGAAGCAGCACGGCCAGCATTTTGGCAGACTCTGTGCGGTATTCCATATCGTTTCCCCAACGCGATACGATACGGGGCAGATCATGGTTATCCCAGAACAGGCTGTTCCAGCCGCATTGGTACAATTCTTCCTGCCAACGCGCCAAGACGCGCTTTAACTCCAAGAATGGCAGCGGCGCCAAATCCCATTTTTCCTTTCCTTCTTCCTGATCCAATACAATATGCTCGAACTGGAACACCATAGAAAACTCGCTGCCATCAGGATTGCTGTATTTCTTAGCAAGCTCCGGCGTCGCGCCCCAGGCTTCCCCTACTGTAATCAGGTTTCCTCTCTGGAACGTTTCCCGGCTCAGTTCCTGGATAAATTCATGGAGCCTTGGCCCGTTGTTCGTAATCTTCCGATCTGGCTCCTTGGCAATCTGATCGATCACATCCAGCCGGAAGCCCCCGACGCCTTTTTCCATCCACCAACGGATCATACGGTACAGTTCTTCCCTAACCGTTTCATTTTCCCAATTCAGATCCGGCTGCTTTACAGAAAACTGGTGGAGATAATACTGCCCTACCTCCGGAACCCATTCCCATGCGGAGCCTCCGAAGCAAGACTTCATATCATTCGGCAGCACGCCTTCTTCCCCATCCCTCCAGACATAATAATTATGGTACGGGTTTTCCCTGCTCTTTTTCGCTTCTACAAACCACGCATGCTCGTCCGACGTATGGTTCAATACAAGATCCATAATCATACGAATGCCGCGGTTTTCCGCTTCCTGGATCAGGCGTTCCATATCCTCCATACTGCCGAACATCGGGTCAATCTCCTGGTAATCTGAAATATCATACCCATTGTCATCCTGCGGCGACTGGCAGACGGGCGATAGCCATATCGCGCCAATCCCAAGCTCTTGTAAGTAATCCAGCCTTTGGATGATGCCGTTTAAATCCCCAATCCCATCCCCGTTGCTGTCCTGGAAGCTTTTGGGGTAAATCTGGTAAATCACACACTGTTTCCACCAATCCTTGTTCTTTGATCCTTCCATTTCCTTTCCCATCTCCTTTTCCATTTTATTCTTAAATAGGCGTTTGCGAAACTCCCTTTCTAGGAACAGCGGATGTACAATCTGTACAAAAAAGGGCGGCTTGCGACGGCATCTGGAGCCCGCTTTTGTATGGATTGGACAGACGCGTCTGTCCCAGAGAATGTTTCGCAATTCCCTATTTATTCTTAAATAGGCGTTTGCAAAACTCCCTTTCTAGGAACAGCGGATGTACAATCTGTACAAAAAAAGGGCGACTTGCGACGGCATCTGGA
>CAOKNO010000065.1 GCA_948470065.1 uncultured Eubacterium sp.
ACACCTAAGTATCTCATACGGCATTTTTTATGCAAAAACTTGTAAAGTGGTGTTTTTAAAACAAAGTATTATAAAATATTATTAAGTAAACGATATCAAAGTAAAGTGTGTCTATATTTTATAGATTAGATTTTAAACAAGGCAAGAGTTTTAAGCTATAGGGTCTCTTGTAGCAGGTTGCGAATCCTGTCAAGTGTTTCAACTCATGGGCGTGTGGAGCCGACGCAGAAAGTCCACGGTATTATGTACCAGCTTCTATTATGGTGCATTGTGCCTCAGTCAGATGTGACAGCCAGAACTGACAATAAACAAAAAGCATTGGGGTGGATATTCGTAGCGGAACGTACATATAAAAAGCAATGAGCGAATTGAGCAAAGCCTTTCGGCGGTATGTATGCCTTGTGTATGCAAGGAACTAATAGAACAATCAGAAACTAGACTCAACTGACGGAAGTCATGAATGTAAAACAGAGTTTTCAAGTCTTTATTTTTTGTAAAGACGGGAAAACTCTGCTCATTTCTAGCCTAACATCTGGAAGTCGAAAGAGGGAAAACACATGGTTAAAGGATGAACAAACTTGATGCTTTGTTCACTTAAAAAGTGTGTTTTCTCTCTTTTGCTTCTTTTCTCTCTTTTGATTTTCAGATTTTCCAGTGGATGTCGATATCGCCGTTTTCGTGAAGCAATATTTTCTCTATCAGGAGATTGATAACTGATTTCTTTTCTTCATCGTTCAGCCTGTGGAATACAAGAGGTAAGCAATCACTGATTCTTGCCTGTTCGGTGAAAGAGAGATTTCTTTCCTGTGTCAGTTCGATTTCATCGATTTTGTGCTTGCGTTCCTCAATCGCTTTGCTGACCTGTTCAATATCCATTGTTCCAAGTGCCGCAAGATTGACAAGCCTTTCGATTTCCTGATTGATTTTAGCGATTTCATCGCTTCTTTTTTTTGCCTTCATGTTGCTTTCCAACAGTTTGCAGGCAATCACATCAAGCTGTTTCTGTACCTCAACAGCAACCTTTTCTCTAAGTATCGGAAATGTGATTTTGATTGAGGTATTACAACAGTGAAGTGTGGAACGTCCGTAACAATTCAGATTTGGGAAATGGTTTATTTTGATTGCATAACCGCAATCCGCGCATTTCACCAATCCTGCAAGCTCTTTCATCTTACTGGGAGCATTTGCCCGACCAAATTTTTCATTTTTCCCAAGCCGTTCCTGCACCGTTATAAATGTGGCACTGGGAACAACTCCCTGAAAATTTGTTCTGTATACGGTCTGTTCTTCCAGTGTGGTATATTTTCGGGTATTTGCGTTTCCTGCTTTTTTCCCTACAATATGTGCGGAAGTAGAACCGTCCCATGTGCTTTCATCACTGCAAATATGCGCTTTCCGCATTTTATAGTATTTATAAAGCAGGTTATCCGCAACCGCATAAACAGGATTTTGTAGTATTCGTGCCATTGTTACGCTGTCAAAACGGCCATTTTCCCGATTGCTCCGATATCCTTTTTCATATAGTTCCCTTGCGATTTTTGCCAGACTTGTATTAGCTTCCTCTGCGTACATTGAAAAAGCCAGTTTAACCATTTCAATGTCATCATTTTCTTTCAATGTCGGCTTATTGTCAGAAGTTCTTGCATTGCAAAATCCTTTCGGTGCAGGCCCGCCAGGCCACCGCCCATCTTCTTCAATCCGAAAGTAATAATTGTCTTTCACACGTTCCTGTATGCTTTCCCGTTCCATTTGAGCGAATACAATCAAAATGCCCATCATTGCCCTGCCCATTGGGGTAGAAGTATCAAAGTTTTCCGATATTGAGATAAACTCCACTTTATGTATTTCCATTAACTGATACAGTTGATAGAAGTCTGCTATGTTCCTGCTGATACGGTCTAAGCGGTAAACGATTACCCTTTTTATTTTGTCGGCTTCAATATCTGCCTTTAATCTCTGCAAGTCTGGGCGTTCTGTGTTCTTCCCTGAATAGCCTTTGTCCTTATAAACTTCTGCGTTTTCATCTGAAAGCGCCAGCCCTTTCTCAATCTGTGTCTCGATTGACAGGGAATCTTTTTTGTCAAGGCTTTGTCTTGCATATACAGCGTCTTTCCGAATATCCTGTTTTGTTGTCCTTTGTGTCATTTTCTGTGCTACCTCCACTTGATAAAAATATTCTAAGTATCCGACGGTAGACTTGAAATCTTTCATCTTCTGATATAGGATTATAGATATTCGATACTTTCATGTCTGCACCTTATATCATTTTATCCTATGTTTATTCTAACCGTTTTTTACTTATGTATCAAGTGTATCCACATCCCACAGCACTTCCACCATGTTCACCTTACCATCCAGTTCTTTGTGCCAATCGCCAAACGGTGGCCGCAGGTAAGAAGGATATGTCCCAGTCACCTGGTAAATCAAATCATTCGTACGGTTTACCTGCGTACAGGCCTGCTCCATCGTCAGCTTGCTTAACTGCTCATGCTTATAGGAATGGTTCCCAATCAGATGCCCTTCCTCTTCGATCTGCTTCACAATCTCCGGATACTTCTCCACTTCTTCCCCTAACAGGAAAAAGGTCGCCTTTACCCCACGCTCCCTCAATGCTTCCAGCATTTTCGGCGTATAGGTCGGGTGCGGCCCATCGTCAAAAGTTATGGCAACCATTTTTTTCTCCCCCTCCATACTCCCATCCGGTATGTCTTCTCCCCCAGTATCTTTGCGCAGGCCGCCTTCTCCATCCTGCATGTGGATGGCTGCGGACAGCCCCTGGCGCAGAGAAGCCCCCCGCCCCACGCCGCTAATCACAAAGAAAGCAACCAAGCAAAAGCAGTACAAATCAAACTTCATACATTTTTTCCAAAAATCCCGCGTTCCTTTCATCCATCTGTTACTCCCTAAGCGCTTTCCTTCAATATATGACGGCAGGCTTATCTATTATGAAGGATCTTTCACACCAGCCCTCCCCGAAAAGAAACGTGCGGTTTTCATTCTGCCTTACGCAACTCCTGATAGATCTTTGATACGCTTCCTGGATCGCTGCTGCCGATCAGATACGACGCCCCATCTTTTGTCTGGACCAAAAGGAACGGAGCGTTACGTGGATCCAAACAAACCTTTACATCCTTCCTGCCCTCTCTGTCATAAAAATTCCCTTTTAGGATGGTGCGCATCGCTGTTCCATTTTTCCGGCTCAGCTTCGGTCTTTCTTCCAACAGTTCTACCGACGCGATATCCGAGATAGGAATCTGGTATTCCTTTTTCCAATTGCGTACTTCTAGTACTTGATTTTCATAAGAAACAGTAATTGGCGTAAATTCTTCCAATACGGCCCAGGCGCAGCATCCAAACAGAAAAATTACAAATCCAAAGACCAGGGCAATTGCCGTATTGCGCACGGCCGGCTTTGCCAGATTATAAGCCACCCCGATCCCAACCCTCTGCTCAACCATGGTACGGCTGTCTTCCTTATTATAATAAAACAATCCCCAAATCCAATGATCATCTTCTTCGTCCCTAGGAATAGCCAAAGCCTGCGATAGGCATTTCTCTGTATTCTTCCCAACCATCCTGCCATACCACACAAGCAAGGCAAGGCTTGCTGCAGAAACAAGCAAAGAACTGCCAATGGCTGCCTTCCCTGCCCACTCTGCCGGGAGATGGAAGGTAACCAGCATCCCCCAATTTTGGAATCCGAACATCCATTCCAGGAGCATCAATGCCTTCCCCAGATGATACCAGCGCATCCTCGCCAACTGCACATTGACCGGGCTACTGTCTGTCAACACCTCCAGACGCTGTTTCCTTCCCAAAAGATAAACCGCCGGGATCGTAAGCGACGCGGCCGCGATGGAAGCCAGTACCAGTTCACGGATCCACAGCCCTGGACCTTGTGGATTCCACCAGCTATCATACAAGAAGCATTCTGCCAATGCCGGGGCTGTTGCAAATATACCGCCCCACAAAAAGAGTTTCTTGAAAGGCACGCGGCTCTGTGACGCAGCCGCAGCCACCGCCATATCTACAAACCTCTTCTGGCCTTCCACAGGCGCTTGGTGCATAGCATCATAAGATTCCCGTTTCAGCCCCAGCAGCCTTTTATTTGCCCTGATAAATGGGACATACATAACTACCAGGACAAGGATCGTCCATAGCATCTGGCCAGATAGCACCAAGGACTCATAATCTACCGCCAACGTAACCAAATACAGCAACAGCAAGAAGAATGCCGCCCCACCCAGTTCCCGTTTATAAGCCTTCTGTATCTTACGTACCTGCAAGCTGCCTTCTGCCTCTTCCCATAACGTCACCCCAAACAAGAACCCCTTGCTCTTATTCCCATAAAAATACAGGAGCCCATACATAATCACCAAGGTCGGGAATGCACAAAACGCCATTATAATCTTAAACTCCATAAAGCACCTCTCTTCCTACCCTGCCTGAAAAACCTTACTCCTCATATGCTGCGCCGCATAACTCCAGAAATTCCTCTCTGGAAACCCCGGAAATCTTGGCTTCCGCAGCCAACAGCCCTAGTTCCTTTTGAAGCTTCCTTTTAACTGCCTGCTCCCTGCCCTCTGCGCAGCGGATCACTGCACCATTCCTCCGGTCAGTCACAAGATATCCTTCCTGTTTCAAAAGCTGGTAAGCTTTATGCACCGTCATCGTATTGATCCCTGCTTCCGAAGCCAGCGCACGTACGGTGGGAAGCCTTTCCCCATCTGCCAGAAGCCCTTCTGCCGCCGCCTGTACTATCTGGTTGCGGATCTGCTGGTAAATCGGAACGCTACTTGCGAAATCCAACTCTAAAATCATACCATCTCCATCCCTCCTCCCTGTTTTGTATTATATATTATGATACAAATAATACAGAAAGTCAATACTCGATCCTCGCTGCAGCGTACGATCTGTATTCCGCCGGAACAATAACTCAAACGCCCCGCAGCAATCATGCCACGGAGCGTTTATTAAAGTAAAATTTTAGGGGGCTAGTATATGCAATATACGAACGCGTACACGTCCTGGCAAGCGGCGCTGCCTGTCTTCCCAGGAACGTGCTAACGTCCTACTCTTTACTTCTTAATCTTAACCTTCTTTACTTTGCTGTATTTGCCATACACTTTATTCTGCTTGGAATCATAGGAATAAGCCCTTACCTTCACATAATATGTCTTACCTTTCTTCAGGTTCTTAAGGGTCAGCTTATTGCTTGTGCTGCTTACCTTCTTGATCCCTTTCTTGAACTTCCGATCTGTTGTATACGCGCATTGATACCGCTTCGCCCCAGCAACCTTCTTCGCCTGTACCACAGCCTTTTTAGAAGCCTTATTCTGGATTTTTGTAACTTTTGATGTCCCAACCGTTACCTTTTTCCATTTTGCTGTTAACGTAAGGTTCCCAGAAACGCTGGATGCAAAGTCATACTTCTTACCGCCAGAATACCATCCGCCGAAAATATAATTCTTCTTAGACGGGGCTTTTGGTTTTGCAACAGTTGTCCCTGCCGCCACTGTCTGAGCAGCTACGCTTGTCCCGCCTGCACTCTGGAACGTCACCTTATAGGTCTTAGAAGCCAATTCTGCGAGCTTCTTCGCTGCTTCTGCTTCTGCCTTCGCTGCCGCTGCTTCCGCCTTTGCTGCTTCTGCTTCCGCCTTTGCTGCCGCTGCTTCTGCCTTCGCTGCTTTTGCTTCCTCTTTCGCTGCCAACGCTTCTGCCTTCGCTGCCTTCGCTTCCGCCTCTGCAAGGACCTTTGCGGCTTTCGCTTCTTCTGCCGCGGTCTTTGCTACCTCTGCTTCGCCCTTCGCCAATTCTACCTGTGCTTTCGCCAATTCATTCTGGGCTTTTGCAGATTCTGCCTGTTCCTTGGCCGCCTCTGCCTGTTCCTTGGCTGCATTGGCCTCTGCCTTCGCTGCCTTCGCCTGTGCTTCTGCCAATTCCCTGGCTGCCTCTGCCTTCTGTACCTCATCCTTTGCCGCTTCTACTTGGGCTTTTGCAGCCTCTACCTGTGCAAGCGCCTGTTGTTTGGCTTCTTCTGCCTGCCTTGCCGCCTCCAATGCCTTCAGGGCGTCCGCTTTTGCTGCCGCCGCTGCTTCTGCCGCTGCCTTTACCGCTGCTTCTAAATCGCTCGTGTCCACTACTACAACGGCGCATGATGCTCTCAGATGGTTAATGGTTTCTACGGAGATCATAGCTTCTCCCGCAGATACTGCTGTTACCAGGCCATTTTCTACAGTCGCAACCTCTGGGTTATCCGACGTCCAGGTCAATGGCGCTTCGGAAGCCGAAGGCTTCACCGACGCTGCTAACATACGGCTTTCCCCAATGCCCATCCCCAGGTTTTCCTGGTCTAAGCTAATGTCGATCGGAGAAATATCGCCAACTACTTCCCATTCCATAATACCAGAAGCAATACGTTTCACATCATTTTTAATATGCATACGCAGCTTCGTCGTTTCAATCTGCTCAAACTCATAGGTATTAAAGGTGTTTGCCTGAAACGTATCGTATTCCCCAATTTGTGCAACCGGGACATACGCTTCCCCATCCCAGTACTCAATAGACAATCCATCTGGAGGCTGTACGCCGCCGCCGTCATTATACCATTTCACACGGCTTCCGCTCAATATGACATTCCATGGGAACTCCAATTCCACCCACGGGTTCAAATCTTTCCCATACGAGGTCCAACGGTCGTCCGAACCGTCGTTCAAGGCGCCAATCGAATCATAGATTGATACAACCGACGCACTCGGCGTAGCGTAACGCGCAATATTCCCAAACTTCTTAAGCTCCTTGGATTCCTGAAGATATACGGACATCTGCCCTACGCCCCTGTTCTGCCAGGAATAATATGGGATCATGGTCAATTTTGCAGGCTTATATTCCCATGTAGACGGCTCGAACACCTCTGTATCTGCACGCAGGATAACGGCTTCACGCACATGGTAGGTATCTTCTGTTGGTAAATAGAACCCCTGGAGATCTGGGATATCCGCCTGTACCAGAGGACGTACCGAAAATTCGCTTACCTGGAACGGCTGGTTATAAGAACGCAGCCCTACCGTACCTGCTTTGTAACGAAATTCTGGATCCGAAAGCGCCGTAACTAGTTCGTTGTCTACATAGACTGCAATGAGATCATCCTTTACGGAAACCCGCAGCGTGTATTCTTTCCCAAGCTCGATCGGCTGCTTTATGGATACCAGTTCCAAGCGGTTCCATCCTTCTTCCGTATTCGCACGTCCATATACGACGCCTTCGCCGCCGCTATCCTTACCGATCCCGACAAAATACCCGTTGTATTCATCCGCACCGTCCCCAAAGGTATCTTTGTCCCCCCGGAAAATAATGCCAGCATTCATATTCAATTGGTCTGTCAAGGTCAGCTTCGCTTCCACGACATAATCCGTCCATCCAGACGCGGCGTCACTGTTATAAATCGCTTTTACCTTTGTGCCCTTCCCAAACTTAAATTCCGTCTTCTTGTTCTCGCTGTTTTGGGAAATACTTATCAACTGCTGTGGATCGTAGGTTGTCCATTCCCCCTGGACGTCTGCCACTGGCTTATCTGCAATCCCGCCGTACTGGGCATCTGGGGCGTCTGGGTTTAACGTGACTTCTTTGTACTCTTTGCTCAGCCCTGTGATATCCTCAATCCTCTCTGCTGTAATTGGAACGTCTTTGGACAGGATCTGGTTGAATACAGAATCCTTGTTGTCTTTCGCTTCCGAAGTATAGACAATCGGCCCTCTCTGGACAGCTACCAGGCCTTCGTTTGTCGTCACACGTTCGTCGCTGTAAACACGCTCTATTTCCATGCCAAAGGAAAGATCGACTTTATCCCCACTGTTCCAGGTGCGGGCGATTGTCACATAACCTTTCTCATCCGGCGTTGCAGATATGCTTTCGCCGTTGACCGTAATGGAATTTTGCCCTTTCGCCCAATAAGGGATTCGGAGCCTTAAGGAAAACGCCGTATTGTTATCTCCATGGTATGTAATAGAGGTTGCGCCATCCCATGGCATATCGGTATCTACATTCAACGCAACGTTAGAACTGCCGACCTTTACGTTCATTTCATTCCCAATATAGAGGTTTAAGGTGATCTCATCCCCCTTTTGCGTATAAATATAGCTTCCCAGCGACTCTACAAAACGGACAAGGTTCGATGGGCAGCATGCGGTCCCAAACCATGCGGAACGGGAATTTCCACCCTGGCTCTGCATTGGGTTGCCATAGAAGAACTTATCTCCATCCAGGTTCACGCAGCTTATAATCCCATTGTACAATGCACGTTCCATCTCATCTGCATATTTACTGTTGTCAAAATACCTTCCCATGCGCTCATTCCACATCATATTTGCAATGCTTGCACACGTTTCATTGTAAGCGGTATCATTCGGAAGCTCATACGATTCCCCGAAGCCTTCCTTGCTGGCAACTGCGCCTACGCCGCCCGTCACATACGTCTTCGTATGGGCCACATCATCCCACAGAGCCAGCAGCGCATTGTCGTAACTCTCTGTCCCAGAAGCCATGGCGACATCCACCATGCCGCTGTACATGTAAAACGCCCGGACTGCATGGCCTTCCGCCTTCGTCTGCTCTGCTACCGGAAGATGATCCTGGTCATAAGAGCTGTTGTGGTTCGAGCCGTGGCGCCCTTCATAATCCCCCCTGGTATCCAGGAAAAATTTCGCAAGTTCCGTATACGTATCTGCCTTTGCTGCATATTCCCCGCCGATTTCTTCACATAATTCCGCCAGCTTCACCAATGCCAGCTCTATTTCCTGATGCCCCGGCACCTGTTTCCATTTCCCGACGCCAAACAGGCTTGCGATATAATCTGCATTTTTAATCGCCATATCGAGCAGGCGGGTATCTGCGCCGCCGGTTGCATTGTAGTGCGCGACTGCCGCTTCATAGAAATGCCCCGCACAGTACAGTTCGTGCAAATTGAAATCTGTAAATTTCCCAGTGCCTGCGCCGCCAAACGGTGCAAGTGTGAAATACGTATCGAAATACCCATCGTCTTCCTGTGCGTCCACATAATACGGGATCCACTCTTCTAATTTCTGTTTGATCGCCTCCTGCCCTGCAATGGTTTCCGCGTCGCCCTGCGGGTCGATCATCAATGCGTAACACATGGATTCCAGCACTTTATGCACGTCAGAATCCACGTAAAATGCGCCGGAAAAATTCCCATGCGTTTCCCCACGTTTCAACAAAGCTGCATTCTTGATATTGGGAATGCCGCCCGTATCTTTTTCTACGTTGGAAATGGCCGTCGGTATTACCTTACAGATAAATTGCTTCTGCCTAGAACCCCAAAAGGCGTCGTCAATCTTTACTTTTGTAAAATTCACGGATTTTGCATATGCTTCTTCCTGTGTAGCCTTGCCATCCTGCATCTGAACCCCCTCAGTTGCATAGACGGCTTCGCTTGGGCCTGCCACGGCAACACCCGAAATTGACAATGCCACTGACAACATAAGGCTACACCACTTCTTCGTTCTACGAGCCATAAATACCTTCCTCCTTTTTTGTTTTCTCGTTGTAATCTGGCCACACACGTTCCATTTTTTGTGCAATATTTACACTCTAGCGCCCTGTATGGCCAGATCGTCTGTCTACATTATCTATTTTATAGTTTTCCTGTCGACATGTATTTATATTTTTTTCTTCTATTTTTATACTTTTCGGATATTTGTAAGGATATCGAAGATAATTGCAGAAAATACAAACATCTCTTTTTCATATCCTAGTAAATATATCTGTAATTATCTTATTTTTAAAACATTTCACGCTCCTCTATTTCTTTATCTTTATTTTCTTTACCGCACTGTATTTTCCATACACTTTATTGTTCTTGGAATCATAGGAGTATGCCCTTACCTTGAAATAGTAAGTCTTTCCTTTTTTTAGGTTCCTTAACGTAAGCTGGTTACTCTTACTGCTGGAAGCCCGGACGGCTTTTTTAAATTTCTTATCCGTAGTATAAGAGAACTGGTAGCCCTTTGCCCCGGCAGTCTTCTTAGCCGTTACCACGGCTTTCCTTCCCGCCTTGTTCTTCACCTTGGAAACCACCGCGGTTTTTACCGTTACCTTTTTCCACTTTGCCGTCAATGTAAGGTTACGTGACACGGCTGTTTCAAAATTGTATTTCTTCGCCCCTACATACCAGCCCGCAAACAAGTAATTCTTCCTAGAAGGGCTGTCTGGTTCCATCACTGTCGTCCCCTTTGACACCGTCCTGGCCGCGATACGGCTCCCGCCTGCGCTGTCAAATGTAACCTTATAAACCTTGGACGCTTCTGCTGCCTGTTCCCTTGCAGCCTCAGCCGCTGCCTTGGCCGCCTCAGACTCTGCCTTGGCCGCCTTTGCTTCTACCCTGGCTGCTTCTGCCTCCGCTTTGGCTGCCTCAGACTCTGCCTTCGCTGCGGCTGCCTCTGCCTTCGCTGCCTTCGCTTCTGCATCCGCTAGGGCTTTTGCTGCCTTCGCTTCCTCTGCCGCATCCTTCGCAGCCTGGGCTTCCCCTTTGGCTAATTCCACCTGGGCTTTCGCCAGTTCATTCTGGGCTTTTGCTTCTTCTGCCTGGGCTTTCGCAGCTTCCGCCTGCTCTTTGGCTGCTTTGGCTTCTGCCTTGGCTGCCTCTGCCTGAGCCTTCGCAAACCCTTCCGCTGCCTTTGCCTTCTGGACTTCATCCTGTGCTGCCTTTACCTGTTCTTTGGCTTCCTCTAACTGGGCAAGCGCCTGTTTCTTAGCTTCTTCTGCTTTCTTCGCCTCATCCAGAGCCTTCTGGGCTTCTGCTTTGGCTGCTGCGGCTGCCTCCGCCGCCGCTTTAACCGCAGCTTCCAAATCGCTGGTATCTACCACCATGACCGTACAAGATGCTTTTAATTTGTTGGCGGTTTCTACCGTAATAACTGCCTCGCCTGCTGAAACCGCAGTCACAAGACCATCTTCTACCGTTGCTACCTCTGGGCGATCCGACGTCCATGTCAAGGCGATGTCCGAAACAGACGGCTTCACCGTCGCAGCCAACAGACGGCTTTCTCCAATCCCAAGCCCCATGCTTTCTTCCTCAAAGCAAATGCTGACTGGGGAAATACTGCCGATTACTTCCCATTCCATAATACCGGAAGCAATACGTTTCACATCATTTTTGATATGCATCCTTAACTTGGTCGTTTCCACCGTTTCAAACTCGTATGTATTAAACTCACCAGCTTTAAACGTATTGTATTCTCCCTTTTGGGTAACTGGGACATATTCTTCCGTTTCCGTATCCCAGTATTCTATGGTAAGGCCATCCGGGATCTGTACGCCGCCGCCGTCATTATACCATTTCACACGGCTTCCGCTTAACGTGACCTTCCATGGGAACGCCAGCTCTACCCATGGGTTCAGCGCCTTGCCATAGGAAGTCCAGCGTGCGTCTGTGCCATCGTTCAGCGCCGCAATCGTATCAAATGCAGATACCACAGATGCATTTGGCGTAGCGTAACGCGCAACATTCCCGTATTCCGCTAATTCTTTGGATTCCTTGAGGTATACGGTCATCTCGCCCTGCCCCCGGTTTTGCCAGGTATAATAAGGAACCATCGTCAACGTCTTAGGAAGGTATTCCCACTGGCTTGGATCAAACACTTCTGCATCGGCATGGAGGATGACTGCTTCCCGTATCTGATAGGTATCCTCTGTCGGAAGGTAGTAACTCTGTAAATCTGGGATATCTGCTTGTGTCAGGGAACGTACGGAAAAATCCCTCACCCGAAATGCCTGCTGGTAAGAACGGAGCCCTACCGTCCCTTTCTTATAACGGAACTGTGGATCTTTTTGGATCGTAACTAACTGATTGTCCAGATATACGGCAAACAAATCCTCTTTTACCACAATCCGCAATGTATACTCCCGATCCATCTGGATTGGCTCACGCGTTGGGACTAAATTGAAGCGATACCAGCCATTTTCTGTATTTGCGCATCCAAACGTCACGCCCTGACCGCCAGAATCCTTGCCAATCCCGATAAAATATCCGTTGTATTCATCCGGTCCATTCCCAAAGGTACTTTTATCTGCATGGAAGATAATCCCTGCATTCATATTCAGTTCCTGCGTCAATGTGATCTTTGCTTCTACTGCATAATCCGTCCATTCCGACGCTTCCTCACCGTTATAAATTGCCTTAACCCTCGTGCCCTTGCCAAAATGGAACTCTGTTTTGTTGGTTTCATCATTAGAAACCATGCTGATTTTCCCTTCCGGATCGTAGACGCTCCATTCCTTTCCAACATCTTCCACAGGCACATCAGCAATCCCGTGGTATTCGGCATCCGGAGCCGACGGATCCAGCGTAACCTCCTTGTATTCCTTACTCAATCCTGTGATATCATCTATGTTTTCTGTACGGATCCCCGCATCCTGGGGAATAACGTACTGGAACACAGAATCCTCGTTGTCCAACTCCTCTGCGGCATAGACAATGGGCCCTCTCTGGATAGCTACCAGCCCTTTGTTCGTCGTCACGCGCTCGTCGCTGTATACGCGTTCCACTTCCATTGCAAAGGATATCCCAACCTTATCCCCTTTGTTCCAAGCCCGGGTAATGCTTACATACCCTTTGTCATCGGCCTGCGCAGGCACAGCTTCCCCATTGACCGAAATGGTGTTCTGCCCTTTTGCCCATGAAGGGATACGCAGCCGCAGCGTAAACGCCGTATTGTTATCTCCCTGGTATGTAAGGGATGACGTACCGCCCCACGGCATATCGGTAGCCAAATCCCACGAAACAGAAGCGCCGCCCATCTGCACTGTCATTTCATTTCCTATATAAAGGTTTACGGTAAGCTCGCCATCCTTCTGGGTATAGATATAATTCCCCAAAGATTCGACAAACCGTACAAGGTTGGACGGGCAGCATGCAGTCCCAAACCAACTGGAACGGGAACTGCCGCCATTGCTTTGCATCGGGTTCCCATAGAAAAATTTATCCCCATCTAGGTTTACACAGCTAATAATCCCGTTGTACAAAGCGCGTTCCATCTCATCGGCATATTTGCTATTGTCAAAATACCTGCCCATGCGTTCGTTCCACATCATATTCCCAATACTTGCGCATGTTTCATTATAAGCAACGTCATTCGGAAGCTCATACGATTCCCCAAATCCTTCCCGGCTGGCAACCGCCCCCACGCCGCCTGTCACATAGGTCTTTGTCTTCGCCACATCATCCCACAAGGACAGTAGCGCGCGATCGTAGTCATGCGTCCCAGAAGCCATTGCCACATCTACCATGCCACTATACAAGTAAAACGCCCGTACGGCATGGCCTACTGCTGTAAGCTGCTCCGTTACTGGGAGATGATCCTGGGTATGGAAGTTGTTTACATTCGTCCCATGCCGATCTTCTAAATCCCCTCTGGTATCCAAAAAGAACTTCGCCAATTCCCGGTAAGAACCTGCTTTGCCTGCATAATCCCCGCCGATTTCTTCGCACAGATCCGCAAGCTTCACCAAAGCCAACTCAATTTCCTGATGGCCTGGCACCTGCTTCCATTTCCCAACGCCAAACAAGCTGGCGATATGATCGGCATTTTTGACCGCAACATCCAAAAGACGGGTATCCTCCCCTCCGGTCGCTTTGTAATGGGCAACAGCCGCTTCATAAAAATGGCCTGCACAGTACAATTCATGGAGGTTAAAATCGGTATACCTTCCCGTCGAAGCTCCGCCAAAGGAAGACAAGGTAAAGTAAGTATCAAAATATCCGTCTTCTTCCTGGGCGTCCACATAATAAGGAATCCATTCTTCTAATTTTGCCCGGATCGCTTCCTGCCCGGCAGCCGTTTGGGCGTCGCCCTGTGGATCGATCATCAAAGCATAACACATAGACTCCAGGATTTTATGCACATCAGAATCCACATAATATGCGCCGGAAAAATTCCCATGCGTTTCCCCACGATGCATCAGCGCGGCGTTCTTAATATTGGGGATCCCACCGGAGCCTTCCTCAACCCTGGCAATCGCAGTAGGGATGACCTGGCAGATAAATTGTTTCTGCCTGTTCCCCCAGAAGGCGTCGTCGATTTTTACATTGGTGAAATTAACGGCTTTTGCATACTCTAGGTGTTCCGTATCTGTGCCTTGCATATCCGCTGTATCCCCGGCTTCACGTTCGTCCCCCACGGCGGAAGCTTCTTCTACCCCAACTAGTATCCCGTTCCTTCCTTCCGCCTGGACAGCCACTCCAGGATTTACAGCCGCAATGCCTGATACTGCCAATGCCAATGATAAAATAAAACTGCACCATCTCTTTGTTCTTCGAGCCATAAATACCTTCCTCCTTCTTCCCAAAATCGACTTAACAAACACCGAGTTCCTACAGCCACAAAAACATTTCACAAAATATAGTGAAAATTTATAGTTTTCATCCCTGTATTTACAATCAATTATAGAAAATGCACAACAATCTGTATTTATACTTTTTCTCCTATTTTTTATAATTTTCAGGTATATTTGAAATAAAATGGATAATTGTGGAAAATTATGTTGATTTTAATATTTTTAAAAGACCAAAAGAAGTTATCAATCAGAATTATCTTGTAAAAGATTCACTTTCATGAACAAGTCAAATATCTGCGGAGCGTTTTTGGTCCATAGGACGCTCTTTTCTATTAGGAAAGAATCCTGCAAAGCAGGATTCTCCGCCTGCGGCGGGTTGCTTTTGCAACATAATTCCTTTCCGCCGCAGTGCGATCCACGCGGAGCGTTTTTGTTTCATAGGACGCTCTTTCCTATGAAACAAAAAACAGAGAACCAGCCACTTTTATTGCAACTGCTTCTCTGTTTCTGCCTGTTTTTTATCTGCCGGCTTCCATGGCATGTTGTTTGGAATCCTTCCTTATCCCTGTAAACGCTTCGCCTCCAAGGCTCCATTTACAACGTCGATCCAAATGGTATCCCCAGCCCTTACCTCATCCGCCAAA
Source organism: uncultured Eubacterium sp. (assembly GCA_948470065.1). Taxonomy (GTDB): domain Bacteria; phylum Bacillota; class Clostridia; order Lachnospirales; family Lachnospiraceae; genus Petralouisia. Next base: position 14,994 of record CAOKNO010000065.1, read on the forward strand.
ATCAATTTGGCGGCAAGGGTTTCCACCGTTTTCTGGAGATAACGCTTCAGCGGCCTTGCGCCATATACCGGATCATATCCATGCTCCACGATAAATTCCTGCGCTTCCGCGGCCAGCCCTACCGCTACCTCCCTCTCTGCCAGCCGTCTGTTCAGCTCTGACATAAGCAGATGGATAATAGATCCAATATCTTGTTTCGTCAATGGTTTAAATAAAATCGTTTCATCCAGGCGGTTTAAAAACTCTGGACGGAAGCTTGCACGCAACTCACCCATCACAGCCTGCTCACACTCAGGCTTTATCTCCCCATGCTCGCCAATGCCATCCAACAGATACGATGATCCTAAGTTAGAGGTCATAATCAAGATCGTATTTTTAAAATCTACCGTACGCCCCTGGGAATCGGTAATCCGACCATCGTCTAGCACCTGGAGCAACACATTAAATACATCAGGATGGGCTTTCTCCACTTCATCAAACAGCACGACGGAATATGGTTTCCTACGCACGGCTTCCGTAAGCTGCCCTCCCTCTTCATACCCTACGTATCCGGGAGGCGCCCCAATCAGACGGGAAACCGAATGCTTCTCCATGTATTCGCTCATATCCAGGCGCACCATATTATTTTCATCGTCAAACAGGCTAGACGCCAATGCTTTGGCAAGTTCCGTCTTACCTACCCCCGTAGGCCCTAAGAATAAAAACGATCCGATGGGCTTTCCTGGATCTTTAATGCCTGCCTTAGAACGGATAATCGCCTCCGTCACCTTTGTCACGCCTTCTTCCTGCCCAACTACACGCTTGTGTAATTCCTCATCCAAATGCAAGGTCTTGTTCCGCTCGCTCTCCGTCAGTTTTGCGACAGGGATTCCCGTCCACCGGGATATAATCTTTGCAATCTCTTCCTCGCTTACATTCTCATGCACCAGGCTAAGATCCTTATTCTTTACCTGCTCCTCTTCTATCTCCAACTGCCGCTGCAAATCCGGCTTCTTGCCATATTGGAGTTCTGCTGCTTTCTCCAAATCATAATTTTGCTGTGCTTTGGCAATCTCGCTGTTTATTGCCTCCAATTCTTCCCGCAGCTTCTGCACCTTCTCCACAGACTTTTTCTCATTGTCCCACTGTGCCTTGCGGGACTGGAATTCATTTTTCAATTCTGCAAGTTCTTTCTGCAAAGAATCCAGACGATCCTGGCTTAACCTGTCTTCTTCTTTCTTCAAGGCAGCTTCTTCAATCTCCATCTGCATCACCCTGCGCCGGAGTTCATCCAACTCCGTCGGCATGGAATCCAGTTCCGTCTTAATCAGCGCACAAGCCTCGTCCACCAAGTCAATCGCCTTATCCGGCAGGAAACGGTCGCTGATATAGCGGTTCGACAACACAGCGGCAGACACCAGGGCAGAATCTGTAATCTTTACCCCATGAAAGACCTCATACCGTTCTTTCAAGCCACGCAGGATGGAAATGGTATCCTCTACCGTAGGCTCTTCCACCATCACTGGCTGGAACCGCCGCTCTAAGGCCGCGTCCTTTTCAATGTATTCCCGGTATTCATCTAAGGTTGTAGCCCCGATACAATGCAATTCCCCACGTGCCAGCATCGGCTTCAATAGCTGCCCGGCATCCATCGCACCATCCGTCTTCCCAGCTCCGACAATCGTATGGAGCTCGTCAATAAATAAGATAATCTGTCCATCGCTGCCTTTAATCTCGTCCAAGACAGCCTTTAGGCGTTCCTCAAATTCCCCACGGTACTTCGCGCCCGCCACAAGCGCGCCCATATCAAGCGCAAACAGACGCTTATCCTTCAGCCCCTCCGGCACATCCCCACGGACAATCCGCTGCGCCAAGCCTTCCACTACCGCCGTCTTCCCAACGCCAGGTTCCCCGATTAACACGGGGTTGTTCTTCGTCTTCCTAGAAAGGATACGGACGACATTGCGTATCTCGCTATCGCGCCCAATCACCGGATCCAGCTTCTGTTCCCTGGCGCGTTCCACCATATCGTAGCCGTATTTTTCCAATGTATCGTACGTCGCTTCCGGGTTGTCAGACACCACCTTCTGGTTGCCGCGCACCGTCGCAAGCGCTTTTAGGAAACGATCCCTTGTAATCCCATATTCCCGGAACATCTCCTTCAATGCCTGGTTAGGGAATTTCAGCAGCGCCAAAAACAAATGCTCCACGGACACATACTCATCCCCCATTTTCTTTGCCTCATCCTCGGCGCTGATCAGGGCTTTGTTCAAATTCTGCCCCATATAAACCTGTCCGCCAGACACCTTCACCCGCTTAGCAAGGCGATCTTGGGCGTTCTGGATAAAATGATCCTTGTTGATTTCCATCTTCTCAATCAATTTCGGGATCAAGCCGTCTTCCTGTAACAAGAGGGATACCAGCAGATGCTCCTGCTCAATTTCCTGGTTCCCATATTCATAAGCCAGCTTCTCACATCCGTTGACTGCTTCTATGGATTTCTGCGTAAATTTCTGAATGTTCATAAGGGTTCCTCCTTCCCTCTGGGTTGCCATACTGCTTTCCCTGGCAATACAGCCCTACGTCTATCATTCGTAAATAGAACCGCTCCTATGCAGGCACGGATCTATTTGCTTGTACCAATCTGGTATAAAAATAGCACGAATTGTTAGCACTGTCAATAGGTGAGTGCTAAAATTGTGTGAAAATTTTATGAAGCGCTGATTTTATGCGGTTCCTGGCTATCCATGATTTTATATTTTATCTGATTTACATACCATTTACATATTTTTTGCTTTTTACATATAGGAATCCACCGCCGATATTGCTGACGGTGGATTCTTACTTAAAAATTGATTACTCAAACTTCGCACATAGATTTTAGCTATGCACCTTGAAAATTCAATATCT
>CAOKNO010000066.1 GCA_948470065.1 uncultured Eubacterium sp.
GTCGCAAGTCGCCCTTTTTTTGTACAGATTGTACATCTGCTGTTTCTAGAAAGGGCGTTTTGCAATCGCCTATTGTGCAAAAGGGTGAAAGGAAGCGTATCAAGTATAAAGAAATGCCGTTCTGTGACGAAATAAAAGGTAAGTTATGGAATTACGTGGATGTAACCGGCGAGAGGCTGCGGCGCCTGTGCGGCCCGCAGCGCGCTGGCGGTTTCGGGGATTCAGAAAGGCAAAGGTATGGATATGAATATTTTTACAGTCAGTACAGGCCAGCCAGGCACGGGCAGGGCGAAGACGGGGAGCATTTATGCAGGGAACCTGCAGGGAATACATAACAGCGCGTTAAAAAGTACGCAGGAAAAAATGCAGCGCCAGCAGGAGGCTGCAAATGAGATCCAGTTTTGGGAAGGCAGGAAAGAGAACCTAAAGCAGATGGAATGCGGCACTGTAGAAGAAATTTCCAGGAAATTGGAAATGTTCCACAGCTACGAAGATGAAATTGCAGCCGTTAAGGCTGCCTATAACAACGAGCAGATAGGGCATATCCTGGATGAAGCAAGGGAGCAGGGAGAGAAGAACGCAGAGGCAGCCAAGAAGCTTGAGCCAAAGACGGCGGAAGAAAGACGGGAAGAACTGGCGGAAGAGGCGCTTGGGACAGAGGAAGAAGGCATCTTAGACGAAGCGCTCGACGAAGTCACGGAAGTGGCGGAGGAATTGCAGGAAGCGCAGGAAGAGGTCTTAGAAGAACTGCAAGACGAGGTTTTGGGAGAACTTCAGGAGCCAGGGGAACCGCAGGAACTGGATTTGGAAGAACTGCAAAAGGAGCAGATAGAAGAGCCGGCCAAAATGGAGTTAGAAGATATCCAAAAGAAGGAACTAGAAGAAGAGATTGCCGTTAAGATGGCGCTTTACCGCCAGGGCAAGGAAGACGGCTGGCAGAAATTCCATAAAGCATTTGACGCAAAAGTATAAAACATACCAAAACTGGGCTGGATTCCGTCCGACTTCCAGCAAATTTTGAGGAAAACAGAAAAACCTCTTGCCCAATGACAGGATTTTGTGTAAAATAGTAAAAGCGTGTAAAATATAGTTTAACAGGAAAAGGATTGTCCAGGATTGGACAAGATTGGCAGGAGGAAAAAAGATGTCTATTTTAGCCCAAACAGCTTCTGCGGGTTCCGCAGGTTTTTCCCTAATTTGGATTGTCATTATGTTGGTGGTCCTCTATTTTATGATGATACGGCCACAGCAGAAGGAGACAAAGCGGAAGGACGCCATGCTGTCGGAACTGGCAGTAGGGGATACGGTATTGACGACCAGCGGTTTTTACGGCATGGTAATTGATATCACAGAAGATACGGTGATTATGGAGTTCGGCAATAACAGGAACTGCCGGATTCCGATGCAAAAGGCTGCGATTGCCATGGTAGAGAAGCCAGAGGAATCCGTGGCGGTTGCTGAAAAGGATAAGAAAAAGGAAAAAGAAAAGAAAGAGAAGAAATAGCAGAGCCGAAAGCATTCTCAGGTAAAGTGGCGCTTTCTTACGTTTGGATATTGATATTTTATTTGTATTTATTTTCACGGCATACCGCGTATGCCAGGAGATGAAAACCAGTAGAAGTAATTATCTGAATCAGAGGAAACCACTGAATCCAGGGGATGCTTTTATCGTCGTATCCGTTTGCCGTTATACCTGCCATGAAAAAGAAATATGTCAATTATGGTTGAAATCCAGGGATAAATATAATATAGTAAAACAATACGGGCGCTGATCCCGGGCAATTGCTGGTATGGATGAAAACATGATTTTGATGGTTTGACGGATAGAAGGAGGAGCGTAGGATGGAGTATCGGATCGGAGTCATTTCCGGGGATGGGATTGGACCGGAGATTGTGCGTGAGGCAAAGAAGGTGTTGGATCAGGTAGGGAAGGTGTATGGCCATACCTTCGCCTATGATGAAATATTAATGGGCGGCATTTCCATTGATAAGACGGGGGAACCGCTGACAGACGGAGCGATTGCGCAGGCAAAGGCGTCGGACGCTGTTTTGATGGGATCGATTGGCGGGAATACCAGCACGTCGCCTTGGTATAAGCTCCCGCCAGAATTACGGCCGGAAGCAGGGCTATTGAAGCTGCGGAAGTCTTTGGGGTTATTCGCTAATTTACGGCCGGCATATTTATACAATGAACTAAAGGAAGCCTGTCCGCTCAGGGATGAGATCATAGGGGACGGCTTTGACATGGTAATTGTGCGGGAACTGACCGGAGGGCTTTATTTTGGGAAACGCGTCACAGAAGAACGCGGCGGGCTTAAGACGGCGGAGGATACCCTTACCTATAATGAGGAAGAGATACGCAGGGTTGCAAAGCGCGGTTTTGACATTGCAAAAAAGCGCAGGAAGAAAGTGACCAGCGTAGATAAGGCCAATGTGCTGGATTCTTCCAGGCTTTGGAGGAGCGTCGTGGAAGAGGTGGGGAAGGATTACCCAGACGTTACGTTAGAGCATATGCTAGTGGACAATTGCGCGATGCAGCTTGTCAAGGATCCCAGGCAGTTTGATGTGATTTTAACAGAAAATATGTTTGGCGATATCTTGTCGGATGAAGCAAGCATGGTGACAGGATCGATCGGGATGCTCTCCTCTGCAAGCCTGAACGATACGAAATTCGGCCTGTACGAGCCAAGCGGCGGCTCAGCGCCGGATATTGCAGGGAAAGGGATTGCAAACCCAATCGCTACGATATTAAGCGGCGCAATGATGCTCCGCTACTCCTTTGATTTGGATCGGGAGGCGGATGCAGTAGAAGAAGCTGTCCGGCAGGCGCTCCGCGAAGGAATCCGAACTATAGATATTATGCCCCAGCAGGAGGGCGGACGGGAATCTGTCGTCCAGGTAGGGACGGCGGAAATGGGGGATCTGATTGTACAGCGGATCCAAAAATACGAATGTGTAACAGAAAGCGAGGGATAAAATATGCAGTTGACAGGAGCGCAGATTGTGATAGAATGCCTGAAAGAGCAAGGCGTAGATACGGTCTTTGGATATCCTGGAGGCGCTATTTTAAACGTATATGACGCGTTATATGAACATCGGGATGAAATCCATCATGTGCTGACATCCCACGAACAGGGAGCGAGCCATGCGGCGGACGGATACGCCCGTTCCACAGGTAAGGTAGGCGTTTGCCTTGCGACCTCGGGGCCGGGGGCAAGCAATCTGGTCACAGGGATTGCCACGGCGTATATGGACTCTGTCCCAATTGTGGCTATTACATGTAATGTGGGGGTGTCGTTGCTTGGGAAGGATAGTTTCCAGGAAATTGATATTGCAGGAATCACCACACCGATTACAAAGCATAATTTTATAGTAAAGGATGTTGATAAGTTAGCAGCAACCATCCGGCGTGCATTCCGGATTGCGCAGAAGGGAAGGCCAGGGCCTGTGCTGGTAGACATCCCCAAGGATGTTACTGCGAAAAAGGCGGAATTTACCCCCGAAGTGATAGAAGCCAAGGAACGGAGCGCGGAATATATCACGGAGCAAGCGTTGGATCGTGCGGTAGAGTTGATCCAGAAGGCCGAAAAGCCGTACCTGTTTGTCGGGGGAGGGGCGGTTATTTCCGAAGCAAGCCAGGAGTTAATGGAATTTGTGGAGAAGGTGCAGGCGCCTGTCGCGGATTCTTTGATGGGGAAGGGGGCGTTTGACGGGAACCACAAGCTGTACACGGGGATGCTCGGTATGCATGGCACGAAGACTTCGAATTATGGGGTCAGTGAATGCGATTTATTGATTGCAGTCGGCGTCCGGTTCAGCGATCGCGTGACCGGGAATGCCAAAAAGTTTGCAGAACATGCGAAAATCCTACAGTTTGATATCGATCCGGCCGAAATTAATAAAAATGTGCTGACAGACGCTCATATTATTGGCGATATCAAAGAAATTTTAAGACGGCTGAACGGGAAGCTTGCGCATCAGGAGCATGAGGCTTGGATTGCAAAGATTATGGAATATAAAGAAGCGTATCCGTTGCAGTACCGGGATACCAAATTGAGCGGGCCGTTTCTGATTGAGGAAATCTACCGGCAGACCAAAGGGGATGCGATTATGGTAACGGAAGTCGGGCAGCATCAGATGTGGGCAGCCCAGTATTACCGTTATAGCAAGCCGCGTACGTTGATTACATCGGGCGGGCTTGGGACTATGGGGTACGGCCTTGGCGCGGCGATTGGCGCGCAGATGGCAAATCCTGGCAGGCAGGTAGTCAATGTCGCCGGGGATGGCTGCTTTCGGATGAATATGAATGAGATTGCCACAGCCGTACGCCAGAAGCTTCCGCTGATAGAAGTCGTGGTCAATAACCGTGTATTAGGGATGGTGCGCCAGTGGCAGGATTTATTTTATGATCAGCACTATTCTGCGACCGTGTTAAACGACGGCGTGGATTTTGTGAAGCTGGCGGAAGCCATGGGAGCGTCGGGATACCGTGCGTCCACGAAGGAAGAGTTTAAGGAAGCGTTTGCCAAAGCGTTAGAAAGCAAAATGCCTGTCCTAATTGACTGTAACATTGACAGCGACGATAAGGTGTGGCCGATGGTAGCGCCAGGGGCTGCAATCAGCGAGGTGTTCAGTGAGGAAGATATGGTGAAGTAATGGCAGGGCGCAGTTCATCACGTAACCGCATGCTCCATTTCCAGGCGGATGGGAAGCCGGGGATGGAGGTTTATCTATAGAAAAGAGGAGGAAAAGACATGAACAGAGTGTATAATTTTTCAGCAGGCCCGGCAATCCTGCCGGAGGATGTTTTACGGGAAGCAGCTGAGGAAATGCTGGACTACAAGGGGAGCGGTATGTCTGTAATGGAAATGAGCCATCGTTCCAAGGTATTCGGTACGATTATCCAGGAAGCAGAAGCTGATTTGCGGGAACTTCTTGATATTCCGGAGAATTACAAAGTCCTGTTTTTGCAGGGCGGGGCGTCCCAGCAGTTTGCTATGATCCCAATGAACCTGATGAAGAATAAAAAGGCTGCGTATATCGTAACCGGACAGTGGGCCAAAAAGGCATTCCAGGAAGCGCAGCTTTATGGGGAAGCCGTAAAGGTTGCATCGTCTGAGGACGAAACATTCTCTTATATCCCGGACTGTTCGGATCTGGAGATACCAGAAGATGCAGATTATGTGTATATCTGCGAGAACAATACCATTTATGGGACGAAGTTTAAGACGCTGCCAAATACCAAAGGACATACGTTGGTCGCAGATGTGTCTTCCTGCTTTTTATCAGAACCGGTAGACGTTTCAAAGTATGGGATTCTCTATGGCGGCGTACAGAAGAACATCGGCCCTGCAGGCGTGGTGATTGTAATTATCCGGGAGGATCTGATTACGGAAGATACCCTGCCAGGCACGCCGACCATGTTAAAATATAAGACGCATGCAGACGCCGATTCCTTGTACAATACCCCGCCAGCTTACGGTATCTATATCTGCGGTAAGGTATTTAAGTGGCTCAAGGAAATGGGCGGCTTAGAAGTGATGAAACAGCGCAATGAGGAGAAGGCAAAGCTTTTGTATGATTTCTTAGACCAGAGCAAGCTGTTCCATGGGACGGTGAAAAAGGAAGACCGTTCCTGGATGAATGTGCCGTTCGTGACAGGGAAGCAGGAATTGGACGAGAAATTTGTAAAGGAAGCTGCCGAAGCAGGATTTGTGAACTTAAAAGGGCATAGGAGCGTCGGCGGGATGCGCGCCAGCATTTACAATGCGATGCCGAAGGAAGGCGTGGAACAGTTGGTTGCATTTATGAAAAAGTTTGAAGAGGAGAATTAATTATGTACCAGTATCATTGCTTAAACCCCATTGCAAATGTGGGCTTGGATTTATTTAGCCAGGATTACCAGAAGACAGAGGGATTGAACGACGCCCAGGCAGTCTTAGTGAGGAGCGCCGCCATGCATGACATGGAACTGCCAGAAGGGCTGTGCGCCATTGCCAGGGCAGGCGCAGGCGTGAACAATATCCCGTTGGAGGCATGCGCAGAAAAAGGGATTGTCGTATTCAATACCCCAGGCGCGAATGCAAACGGCGTCAAGGAACTGATATTTGCAGGGATGCTGCTCGCTTCCCGTGACATTATCGGTGGGATTAATTGGGTATTGGCCAATAAAGAGAACGAGAATGTTGGGAAGGACGCTGAGAAGGCGAAAAAAGCCTTTGCCGGGACAGAAATCTCTGGCAAGAAGCTTGGCGTTATCGGGCTTGGCGCCATTGGCGTTAAGGTGGCAAACGATGCGGTACGCCTTGGGATGGAAGTATATGGCTACGACCCGTATGTTTCGGTTAAGGCAGCATGGAATTTATCCAGGAGCGTTAAGTATATCCGCAACATTGAAGATATGTACCGGGAATGTGATTTTATTACGATCCATGTGCCGTTGATGGAAAGCACAAAGAAGATGCTGAATCAGGAAGCGATCGGCATGATGAAAGACGGCGTTGTCATCCTGAATTTCTCAAGGGATCTGCTGGCGGACGAAGAAGCCGTATTGGCAGGGATCCAGGAAGGGAAGATCCGGAAATACGTAACTGATTTCCCAAGCAGGATTACGGCTGGCCAGGAGGGATGTATTGTAATCCCGCATTTAGGCGCGTCTACGGAAGAGGCGGAGGACAACTGTGCCATTATGGCGGTAGAGGAACTGATGGATTACCTTGAGAATGGGAATATCCGCAATTCCGTGAATTTCCCGAACTGCGATATGGGGATTTGCAGCGGTGCAGGCCGTGTGGCAATCCTGCACCGGAATACAAAGGGGCTGATCAGCAAATATGCGGCAATCCTTGGGGATAGCAATATCAATATCTCTGATATGACGAATAAGAGCCGTGGGGAGTACGCGTATACGTTGATGGATGTAGATTCCCCGCTGACCGGTGAAGCGGTTGCAAAGCTCGAAGCGTGCGAAGGCGCGCTCCGGATCCGGGTGATTAAATAAAACAAGGCAATTAATATTAGAAAGGGGCTGCTGCAAAATATAGCGTCCCAGCAATCTATGGGAGAATCGGAACAATACCGATACCATAGATTGCTGGAAGCATTTGACTTTGCAGCAGCCCCTCTCTGCCAGTTTGTTTACCGGATACTGGTAGACGGATGGTATTTGCTGTTATAATGGTTGTAATGCAGGATCAGGGTATTCAGATAAGAATGTTCGTCCATCATATGCTGGTATGTATGGAGGACTTGGGTACAGGAATCCTGCGTTTTCTTGGTAATCTCGTCAAAATTCTTTTCCAGGGCAATCAAGATCGTGTCATCCATCTGGCATTCCTGGTATTTCTTGCGCAGGTGTGCTAAGAGCTTAGGGTAATGCCGCAGGGAAACGTTCAAATCAGCGGTCAGCCGGTTACTGATCAGATACGACAGCGCGACAATCTCTGTGGCAGGCGACGGCACTTCATGCACAGGCCTGTTGTTGGACCAGCATTCCAACAGAGCAAAGGAATCCTCTATGGTGTGGAGGATTTTCGAATCAACGGCTCCAGACAGGATTTCCCGCGTAATGTCCAGGGTGGAGCCGCGGTACAGGTCTTGCATATACCGATCGTAATCGTCGGAACTAGTTAAAAGCGATGGTATGGAGATCTTGCCGATGTTGTGCAGAAGCACCGCCAACTGTATTGTCTTACAGATCGTCGGGGGCAGGTGCAGGGCGTCGGCGATATTCTTGCTGATATGGAGTGCGTAGCTGGTATGCAGCGCTGTAAATTCATTCCGGAAATCTACAGAAAAAATAAAGGTCATCAGGTAATCATGCGATTGTTCCTCAGAAAGGAAAAAATTATTACGGATATAGCTGGCAAGCTCTTCTTGGTATTCCCCAGAACGCGTCTGTTCTAAAAGCCGGAACCTTCCGTTTGTTTCATGGAACCAACGGATAAGGAAAGGGGAAAATATGCTATCGCTGTAATGTTCAAAAAATGTGCCCAGCTCGGAGGTATTGTTCAAAGTACAGAAAATATCAATCCGATCTGCCAGATAGATCAGCTTGGCAATATCCCGGTGGTAATTATTGATTGGAGCCGGATAGTATTGGGCGTTACAGTGGTGGTGGTACAAAATAACGTCCGCGTAGTCCGCCAGCGGCGAGAACGTACGGAACAGCAGGTAGCCAAAAATAGAATGCTCCACGGAATCATCCATATCCAGGCTCAGCATAGAGTCAATTTCTTCTTTCTTGTAAGCGCCAATGTCATGAAGAAGCCCCAGCATGAATATATCCTGCTTCTCCTGTTTGGAATAAAAAGTCGTGTCCTGAAGCATTTTCATCAGGATATATGCAACACGTTCCCCATGATCGATAAGATATGGGTTAAGATGCCGGAACGAGTGACGGATAACATCAACAATATTAATAAATTGGGAACCACTCATATTTCTTACCTCCGCACAGCATGTTACTGTTTTAAAAAATTTTATTTCCGCGAGCAATGAGCCAAGTAGCCGTGCTAGCACGGAAATTTGGCGAATGCCGCGAGAGCCAGATAGCCGCCCTGTCGGAAAGCTATCTGGCATCCGCGAGCAATGTACCCGAAGGGCGCTTAGCCAAGTAGCCGTGCTAGCACGGAAATTTGGCGAATGCCGCGAGAGCCAGATAGCCGCCCCCCCGGCAGAATAATTGGCTTGCCTTTGCGAGAAAAATAGTATACTATAATTATAGTGAATTTAAATGAAAGTGTCAATAATACATCATTAGGTAATTGCGAAACGTTCTCTGGCCTAATCAACTATCATTCAGGGAAGGAGGAAGCAGGTTATGGAGGGGCAAGCGACGCATTGGGGAATACTCGAAGATACCGTAGTAGATTTGGCGCAGATAGAGGAAGTGGGAAAATTGGCAAAGCCTGGTATGCTGAAACGGTATCTAGAGGAGTTCTTGCCGCATCTGGGAGACTTTGCCTTACGGATCTTGATTGCCGTCCTGATCTACCTGATCGGAAAGAAGCTTGTCAAGTGGCTTAGGAAGGTGTTCCGCGGTTTTTTGGAGCGTTCCAGCGTAGATGAGGGAGTACGCCAGTTTCTGGATTCCTGTGCAAAGATTGCATTGAATTTCCTGCTGGTCGTGGCTGTTGTGAACCAACTGGGGGTAGAGACCACTTCTGTCGTGGCGGTGCTTGGTTCCGCCGGGCTTGCGCTCGGGCTTGCGCTCCAGGGGAGCCTTTCAAATTTTGCAGGTGGGGTACTGATCTTATGGTTTAAACCTTTCAAAGTTGGGGATTATATCAAAGAGGACACGCATGGGAACGAAGGGACTGTGTCGGAGATTATGATTTTTTATACGAAGCTGGCAACCGTAGATAATAAAGTCGTAGTCATCCCAAACGGGGTATTGGCAAATTCCAGCTTGACGAACGTGACGCAGCAGGATATGCGCCGGGTCGATCTCTATGTCGGGATTTCCTATGAAGCAGATGTAAAGAAAGCGAAGAAACTTTTGGAGGATCTGATCCAGAACGAGCCGACGCGTGTAGAAGGCGAGGATATGTCCGTGTTTGTGGACGCCTTATCCGATAGCAGTGTGGATCTTGGGTGCAGGCTCTGGGTCACAGCCGATGACTACTGGAAGGCAAAGTGGCGTCTGACCGAACAGATAAAAGAGATTTTTGACGAAAATCAAATCGAAATCCCTTACAATCATTTGACAGTTTCCATAAAATAACAGCGGTTTGCCAAGAATCCATTGACAATCGGCAAAAAGTGTGATAACCTTTAGGTCATAATGATACTGGAGATTGTTTGAGGGTTTATTCTCGCAGATTTACTTTACTCTATGAAAATTAATTTTCAGGCACTCTATTAAGGAAGTCTTTTGAAATTTCAGGAGGAAGTGTTATGCAGCAAGGAACAGTAAAGTGGTTTAACGCCAAAAAAGGTTATGGGTTTATTTCCGATTCAGAAGGCAAGGATGTGTTTGTTCATTTTTCTGCTCTGAATATGGACGGGTTTAAGGAATTGAAGGACGGTGAAGCAGTAGAATTTGAAGTAGTAGAAGGTGATAAAGGACCTCAGGCTGCTAACGTTGTACGTTTAGCCTAATTCAAACAGTATTTGAAACATAGAGTGATTCTGAATAAGATGACGAACTAGAAGGCTGCCGGCAGGCAGTCTTCTTATCTTATTCTATAGGAAAGCGCGTCCTATGAAACAAAAACGCTCCGCGGGGATCGCACTATGGCAGAATATATTTTGCAATCGTGGCTGTTCTATGGTATATTTTGGATCAGAATATAATAGGCGATTGCAAAACTCCCTTTCTAGAAACAGCGGATGTACAATCTATACAAAAAAAGGGCGACTTGCGACGGCATCTGGAGCCCGCTTTTGTATGGATTGGACAGACGCGTCTGTCCCAGAGAGGGTTTCGCAATTACCTATCAGAATATAACAAGGAAAGGAAAAGAAAGCATGGATTTTAAGAATTGCAAGGCGTATGAACTGGTATTGCAGAAAGAACTGGGAGATATCAAATCAATGGGGTATCTGCTCCGGCATAAGAAAAGTGGGGCAAGGGTTGCCCTGGTTTCCAACGACGATGAGAATAAGGTGTTCTCCATTGGGTTCCGTACGCTCCCGGTGGACAGCGCCGGGACGCCGCATATCCTGGAGCATTCTGTGCTTTGCGGATCGAAGAAATACCCGGTGAAGGATCCGTTTGTAGAGTTGATAAAGAGTTCGTTAAATACGTTCCTGAATGCGATGACATATCCAGATAAGACCATCTATCCAGTTGCAAGCTGCAATGGGAAAGATTTCCAGAATCTGATGGAAGTCTATCTGGACGCCGTGTTTTACCCGGATATTTACAAGCACAAGGAGATATTCTGCCAGGAGGGCTGGCATTATGAAATGGAAGATAAGGACGCGCCGCTGACGATCAATGGCGTTGTCTACAATGAGATGAAAGGCGCGTTCTCTTCCCCGGAGGATCTATTGTGCAGCAAGATCAAGCAGACGCTTTTCCCAGATACCCCATATGCATTTGAATCAGGCGGGGATCCGGACGTCATACCAGAGCTTACGTATGAGAAATTCCTGGAGTTCCACCAAACGTATTACCATCCGTCAAACGCTTATATTTACCTTTACGGGGATATGGATATGGAAGAGAAGCTGGATTGGATGGACAAGGAGTACTTGGGTAAGTTTGGGCAGGCGCAAGTTGAATCACAGGTGAGGCTGCAGGAAGCTTTCTGTGCGTTCCAGGAGGTGGAAATCCCTTATCATATTGCAAGCGGCGAGCCGTTGGAGGGCAACACCTATTTATCATACAATGTATGTGCCGGGACGATTTTAGATAAGGAATTGTATGTGGCTTTTGACGTCTTGAATTATGCCCTGCTCAGTGCGCCCGGGGCGCCGTTGAAGCAGGCGCTTCTGGACGCGAAGATTGGGAAGGATATTATATCTTCTTATGATAACGAAACGTTACAGCCGATTTTTTCCATTATGGCGAAGAACAGCGATTTGGAGAAGAAAGAGGAATTTGTGTCGGTGATCCGGCGTGTGTTAAAAGAACAGGCGGAGCGGGGAGTCAATCAGAAGGCGTTGCTGGCTGGCATTAACAGCTTCGAGTTCCGTTACCGCGAGGCAGATTACGGGCATTTCCCCAAAGGGCTGCTGTTTGGGTTGAAATGCATGGATAGCTGGCTGTATGATGATAACGATCCGTTCTGCCATTTAGATGGGCTGCAAGTGGTTGCATCCTTGAAGGAAAAGGTAGGGAACGGGTATTTTGAAGGGCTGATCCGCACTTATCTTTTGGACAATCCCCATGGGGCGGTTGTTTCGGCGGTTCCACAGTATGGGCTGAATGCAAAGAAGGAGGAAGCGCTGGCGAAACGGTTAGAAGCTTATAAAAACTCCCTCAGCGAAAAGGAAGTGCAGGACATCGTTGCGTTTACCCATGATCTGAAACAGTACCAGGAAGAACCGTCCGCCCCAGAGGATCTGGCAAAGCTTCCGTCCCTGGCAAGGGAAGATATTAAAAAAGAAGGGGAACGGCTCTATAACCGGGAAACGTTTGAAGGGGATACCATGGTGCTGTGCCACGATGTGGATACGAATGGGATTGCATATTTCAGCCTGTTATTCGATGTGACCGATATTTCCATAGAGCTTGTCCCGTATCTTGGGGTCTTAAAAGCGGTGTTGGGCTATGTGGATACAGAGAACTATTTGTTCCCTGAACTTGCGAATGAGATTGATTTGCACACGGGCGGGATTTTCTGTTCGTTCGTCCCATATACCCATGTGGAACATGGGGAGGTTACGTTAAAATTTGAAATCAGAGGGAAGGCCTTGTACCATGAACTCCCTAAGACGATGGAACTGATCCGGGAGATTATTTCTCATAGCATTTTCCGCAAAAAGAGCCGGATGTATGAGATCCTGGCACAGTTGAAGTCCAGGCTGCAGATGGCGTTAAGCTCTTCCGGGCACTCCGTTTCTGCAATGCGTGCGATGTCGTATTTTTCACATTCCGCAAATTATTGGGATTTGGCGGGAGGCATAGGGTTCTATCGTCTGGTAAAAGAACTCGAAGAGCATTTTGACGCAAAGCAAGAAGCCTTGAGCGATACCCTGGAACTGTTGATGCAGCTTATATTCCGCAAGGACAATCTAACCGTAAGCATCGGTGCAGAGTTAGAAGGCATCCAGGGGATGAAAGCAGAAATCAAAGGGCTGAAAGAAATCCTTTCTGACAAAACAGGGGAAACGAAGGTAAAGCTTCCAACGCTTGTGAAGAAAAACGAAGGCTTTTTGGATGCTTCCCAGGTGCAATACGTGTCCCGTGCAGGGAATTACAAAAGGGCTGGGTTTGCTTACACAGGGGCGCTCAGTATACTAAAGGTGCTGTTAAGCTACGATTACCTGTGGCTGAACGTCCGCGTAAAAGGCGGCGCTTATGGGTGCATGAGCAGCTTTTCCAGGGGCGGGGAAGGGTATTTTACGTCTTACCGTGATCCAAACCTGTCTAAGACAAATGAAATATACGAAGGCATTCCGGCATATCTAGAACAGTTTGACGCAGATGAAGAGCAGATGACGAAGTATATCCTAGGGACGTTCAGCAGCGTGGACGCCCCACTAACGCCAGCGGGCAAAGTAAGCTTTAGCCTGTCCTCTTATTTGACTGGGCAGACAGAAGAGATGTACCAAAAGGAGCGGAATGAGATTTTAAATGCTACAAAAGAGGATATCCAAAGCCTTTCCGGGATTGTGAAGGCAATCTTGGACGAGCAGGCGCTTTGTGTGATCGGGAATGAAGAGAAGCTCAAAGAAGAAAAAGATCTTTTCCTGGAGCTGAAGGATTTATATTAAAATACAAGCGTTGCATTGTAGGGACCAAAAAGAGAATGGAGGAAAGATGCAGGGACAGAAGGAATTGAAATCAGGATTTGTGACAATTATCGGAAGGCCGAATGTGGGGAAGTCCACGTTGATGAACCGTTTGATTGGCCAGAAGATTGCCATTACATCGAAGAAGCCGCAGACGACTAGGAACCGGATCCAGACGGTGTATACGGATGAACAGCGGGGGCAGGTTGTATTTGTGGATACCCCTGGGATCCATAAGGCGAAGAATAAGCTGGGGGAATATATGGTAAACGTTGCGGAACGTACCTTGAACGAAGTGGACGCCGTACTCTGGCTGGTAGAGCCGACCACCTTTATCGGCGCTGGGGAACGCCATATTTTGGAGAAGCTTGGGAATGTGAAGACCCCGGTGATCCTTGTGGTGAACAAGACGGATACGGTGAAACGGGAAGAGGTTTTCGAGGCGATTGACACGTACCGGAAGGAGTATGATTTTGCAGAAGTCGTGCCGTTGTCTGCGCTGCGGGGGAAGAATACAGATGTGCTGATGGATCTGATTTTCCAGTACCTGCCTTATGGCCCGATGTTCTATGAGGAGGATATGGTAACGGATCAGCCCCAGCGGCAGATCGTGGCGGAGGTCATCCGGGAAAAAGCGCTCCATGCTTTGAACGAAGAAGTCCCGCATGGCATTGCCGTGACGATTGAGAAAATGAAAGAACGCAGAGGCAAGAAGCAGAAGATTACGGATATTGAGGCGACTATTGTCTGCGAGCGGGATTCCCATAAAGGGATTATCATTGGCAAGGGCGGCGGTATGCTGAAAAAAATCGGTAGCAACGCCCGGTTTGAGATTGAGCGGATGTTGGAATGTCAGGTCAACCTGAAGCTTTGGGTGAAGGTGAAAAAAGACTGGCGGGACAGCGACTTTTTGCTTAAGAACTTTGGCTACCAGGATGAAACAAAATAAAAGATAGAAAAGAATGCCATAATTTATCTGGTATATCGAAATAGCAGATCGGAAACCCTAATTCTAACCTCTTAACTATGATAAAAGATATCAAGTTATGACCATGCTGTTTTGCGCGGCAGGGGATGGGAAGAAGAACAGAAGAACAAGGGGGATTCCATATGGCCGATCAGGAATGGATGAAGTTTGCAAGCACAGGCAGGATACAAGATTATCTAAGCTACAAATGCCAGCAAGGGGCGGGGATTGTGTCTGGGGACGCCGCCGCCTCTTTTCGGGCGGGCAGGGAACAAACAGGCAGGAGCGTGGAAGGTTATGGGAAAGACCATAGTGCTGACGGGCATTGTACTATCTGCGGCCCCGGTGGGGGAATATGACAGGAGGATTACGGTATTGACGAAGGAACGAGGGAAGATCGCGGCATTCGCACGTGGGGCGCGGCGGCCAGGCAGCCAGCTTATGGCGTCGTGCAGCCCTTTTTCTTTCGGACAATTTGAAGCTTATGAGGGACGCAAATCTTATACCGTGGTGAAGGCTGAGATAAAGAATTATTTCCGGGAGCTTGCCATGGATCTAGAAGGGGCTTATTATGGGTTTTATTTTCTAGAGATAGCAGGGTATTACACCCAGGAAAATGCAGATGAGATACATATGTTAAAGCTGTTGTACCAGTCTTTACGCGCTTTAGAGAGCAGGCGCTTGGACAATAAGCTGGTGCGCCGGGTATTTGAGCTTAGGGCTATGGCGGTGAACGGGGAAGGCCCAAATGTATTTTCCTGCCTAGGCTGCGGGAAGGAAGAAGGGCTGCGCTGGTTTGGGGTAAGGCGCGGCGGGACGCTCTGTGAGGGCTGCAAAAACACGTCCACAGACCGTATCCTGGATGGTTCTGTGCTTTACGCTATGCAGTATATCATATCTTCGCGCATTGAGAAGCTTTATACATTTACCCTCTCAGAAGCAGTATTGGAATCGCTTGGGCAGACGATCGATGAATATATGGGATATTACCTGGATCGGAAATTCCATGCTTTGCAGATCTTAGAAGAAAACATCGGGTTTGCACAGGCAAATCGGCGGTTGCAATCAATAGACAAAAAGGTTATAATAGGTAAGGTTCACGGGAAAGATTCTGAGGAGGTTGGATTATGAAAAAATTTATTTCCATCGGCCTGATGTGCCTGCTGATGGCCGGGCTGCTTGTTGGCTGTGGCAAACCCTTTGAAGCGGATCGGGATACCATTTACATACAGAAAAAGGGAACGGTAATTGGCGCGTCGATCAGTGAGTTTGACAAGGATTATTATGATGCTGCGGAATTGCAGGAATATGTGGAAGGACGGGTGCAGTCATACCAGGCGGAGCATGGGGAAGACAGCGTACAGGTAGATAGGTTTTCCGTAGAAGAGGGTATTGCGAAGCTTTATATGAAATACGAATCGGGCGGGGATTACCAGGAATTGAACGAAGAAACCTTGTTTGCCGGCACGATCCCGCAGGCTTTAGCGGAAGGGTTTGATTTTAACGCAGAGTTTTTGGGGGTAGAGGATGGCAAATTAGAAGGGAAGACAGATAATAAGACGATTGTGGATTTAAATGCCAAGGTAGTCGTCTTAAGTGAGAAAATAGACGTGAAGGTAGACGGTACGATCCAGTATGTATCCTGGGAAGGCGCGTCTATTGTCGCAAAGGATACGGTATCGCTTGCATCCGAGGAAGAGGAGGAGCAGGCCAAGAAGGAGGAAGAAGACAAGACCCTTGTGTATATCGTGTATCAGTAAAGGGATATGTTATTGTGAGGAGAATTAAGAAAAGGAGAGAATAAGCGGCGATGGAAAAGACAATGGACAAAATTGTAGCGTTGGCGAAAGGCAGGGGATTTGTGTACCCAGGTTCTGAGATTTACGGCGGTCTTGCCAATACCTGGGATTACGGCAATCTTGGCGTAGAATTGAAAAACAACGTGAAGAAGGCATGGTGGCAGAAATTTGTTATGGAGAACCCGTATAACGTAGGCGTGGATTGCGCCATCCTGATGAATCCGCAGACTTGGGTTGCTTCCGGGCATCTCGGCGGCTTTTCCGATCCATTGATGGATTGTAAGGAGTGCCATGAGAGGTTCCGTGCAGACAAGATTATTGAAGATTTTGCAGAGGAGCAAAACATAGAACTGAATGAATCGGTAGACGGCTGGAGCCAGGAGCAAATGAAGCGGTTTATCGAAGAACATCAAGTGCCGTGCCCTACCTGTGGGAAACATAACTTTACCGATATCCGCCAGTTTAACCTGATGTTTAAAACGTTCCAGGGCGTGACCGAGGATGCGAAGAACACAGTGTATCTGCGGCCAGAAACGGCGCAGGGCATCTTTGTGAATTTTAAGAACGTGCAGCGTACATCCCGTAAGAAAATCCCATTTGGTATCGGCCAGATTGGAAAATCCTTCCGTAACGAGATTACGCCGGGGAACTTTACGTTCCGTACGCGTGAATTTGAGCAGATGGAATTGGAGTTTTTCTGTGAGCCAGGGACCGATTTGGAATGGTTCCAGTATTGGCGCGGTTTCTGCCGCGACTGGCTCCACAGCCTTGGCATGAAGGAAGACGAGCTGCGCCTGCGCGACCACGATCCGGAGGAACTGGCGTTTTACAGCAAGGCAACGACGGATATTGAATTTCTGTTCCCATTCGGATGGGGCGAGCTGTGGGGCATTGCAGACCGTACCGATTATGACTTGACCCAGCATCAGGAAACGTCGAAGCAGGATATGAGTTATTTCGACGATGAAAAGAAAGAAAAATACGTGCCATACGTTATTGAGCCGTCTTTGGGCGCGGATCGTGTGGTATTGGCGTTCCTTTGCGCAGCTTACGACGAAGAGAACATTGGGACGGAAGAAAAACCAGATATGCGTACCG
Source organism: uncultured Eubacterium sp. (assembly GCA_948470065.1). Lineage (GTDB taxonomy): Bacteria > Bacillota > Clostridia > Lachnospirales > Lachnospiraceae > Petralouisia. The sequence goes on from CAOKNO010000066.1 coordinate 17,269, forward strand.
TCCTGCATTTCCACCCGGCATTGGCGCCAGTCAAGATTGGGGTGCTCCCTCTCTCAAAGAAGCTGAACGAAGGAGCGGAACAGATATTTACAGAACTGTCGAAGAAATACAACTGTGAATTTGACGACCGCGGCAATATCGGGAAGCGTTACCGCAGGCAGGATGAAATCGGCACGCCGTTCTGCGTTACATACGATTTTGATTCAGAGAATGACGGCGCGGTTACGGTACGCGACCGCGACAGCATGGAACAGGAACGCGTGAAGATCGCAGATTTGGATGCGTATTTTGCAGATAAATTTTCGTTTTAAGTAGTTGCAGGCTGGATGTTTGGCTTATAGAAGAAAAGGGAAGGGGCAATGGTACGGTGGTGTATCATTGCCCCTTCCCGATTCTGATAAATACCTTCGCTAACAGCAGTTATATTTTGAACCAGTGAGTAGCTATCCTTGAATATAGGGTTATTTTTTTGTATAATGAAATAAGAGTAATTGATTATTTTTACGTTGTAAAGGCAGGGATGAAAGGAAGGATGAATGAAGAAAACGGATATTGCGAAATATACGGTTAAGGACAGCGTTTTTACAAATTTATTCC
>CAOKNO010000067.1 GCA_948470065.1 uncultured Eubacterium sp.
TTTTGTTAAATAAATTATAAAGATAGATGTATTTGGAGAGATTACGTAGTCATCGGCATTCGTGGAAATGTGTATAACTGGCTGTATCATGGAATTGTGGGTAACTCTGTTTGCAGGACGTGGGAAAGCTGCACTTTAGCTTTTCCATGTGCTGTGAATAGAGTTATCCATGATTCCATAGCCTGTTATGCACATTTCCATAATGCTTGTCTTTGGGTCTTTGGTTTCTTTGGTTCGGAATAGTGCGGTACTGGCGGTCTATCTGTTGTTTTCGGTTGCTTGCTTCTTTACCGTACATGAGCATTGGTGCAAGAGATGTTAAAAGCGCAGGGATATGAAGTGGTAGAAACCCATATCCTGCCGGATCAAAGCCAAATATTGAAAAGACATCTGGTAAGGCTGGCAGACCAGCGTCAGGTGAATGTAATTTTTACCACGGGCGGGACAGGGTTTTCAGAACGCGATATCACGCCGGAAGCGACCATGGAAGTCTGCGACAGGATGGCGAACGGGATTGCAGAAGCCATCCGCTATCATTCGCTGGCAATTACTGGGCGGGCAATGTTAAGCCGCGCCGTATCTGGCATACGTAAAAAAACGTTGATTGTCAACCTTCCAGGAAGCCCAAAAGCAGTAGAAGAAAGCCTTGGGTATCTGCTGGCGCATCTTGGGCATGGGCTTGGGATCTTGCGCGGCACAGATGGAGAATGCGGAGGAAACCAGTGATGATCGGCAGAGGTGGAATACCAAGCCGCAGGACGTCGGGCAAACGGTTCTGGGGAGCGGTAACTGCGCTTGCATTGGCAGGCTTTATGCTTGCTGGATGCGCGGCTATCTTACCAGATGATTTGGCAGACGGAGCTTGTGCAGATGGCGGCTCATCTTTGAAGGAGCGTTTGGAAATCCAGGTTTTTGTTGCCGCAAGCCTGGAATCTGTTATGCAGGAATTGGCGGGACGCTTTCTCCTGGAGCATCCAGAGGTAAAAATTACCTTCAATGCAGACAGTTCGGGGAAGCTTTTGACGCAGATCCTAGAGGGGTATGAATGCGATATCTTCTTCCCGGCGGCGCAGGTACAGATGGATCGGTTAGAGGAAGCAGGGCTTATGGAGCCAGGTAGCCGTATGGACGTGGTGCAAAACCAGGTAGCCGTTGTGTCGTATCGGGGCAGCAAGACAGAGGTGACAGGGCTTTTGGATCTCTGGAAGGCGGAAAGCATCGCGCTTGCGGGAGGAAGCGTTCCGGTGGGGAGATATGCGCGGCAGGCGTTGAGGAACCTTGGTATTTTGGAGGGGGATGGAGATGTGGCGGATATTTCCGCAAAGCAGGTATCAGAGTCGCTTGGCGGCGTGGAAATCAGCGAACAGGACAATGTCAGCAAAACGCTTGCGTCTGTGGTGGAAGCTTCCTGCGAGGTTGGGATTGTGTACTATTCGGATACGTACGGGTATGAGGATAAGCTGGACGTCCTACAGGTTGTGGAAGCTGGGCTGACAGGGGAGGTCAGTTACCCCATTGCCCAGGTTAAGAACGAAGAGGCTTTGGATGGCCAGAAGGAGGCCGCGGCAGAATTTATCTCATATCTCTTGTCTGAGGAAGCAAAGGATATCTTTCAGGACTACTATTTTGGCACAGGAAATAATAACTAGGGCAGACGCTGTATCACAGCCTGCGGCTGAGGAAGGAGATTGTATGGAAGGATTTATGGAGATCCTGGGAAGTTTGGATTGGAGCCCGTTTATCCTGTCGCTAAAGACGGGCGTTGCGGCGACGACGCTTTGTTTTTTCCTGGGGCTTTTTGCAGCAAGGCAGGCCGTCAGGTTATCAGGCCGCAAAAAAGCGTGGTTGGATGGGATCTTAACGATGCCGATGGTGCTCCCGCCAACGGTGGCGGGCTTTTTCCTGCTGCTCCTATTCAGCCGCAGAAGGCCTTTGGGCATATTTTTATTTGATCATTTCCAGATTAAAATCGTACAGTCCTGGGCAGGGTGCGTCCTTGCGGCTTCTGTTATCGCGTTTCCTTTGATGTACCGCAATGCCCGGGCGGCGTTTGAGCAGATCGATGTAAACCTGATCTATGCCGCGCGTACGCTGGGGATGTCGGAATGCCGGATTTTCTGGCAAGTCGTCCTTCCATCCAGCAGACCTGGCGTTATATCCGGCACGGTGCTTACGTTTGCAAGGGCATTGGGGGAATATGGGGCAACCTCTATGCTGGCGGGCAATATCCCAGGGAAAACAGAGACGGTTTCGCAGAAAATCGCAATGGTCGTCCAGGACGGCGACTTCCTGTCGGCAGGCGTATGGGTTGTAATCGTTATGGCGGTTGCGTTTTTAATTATCTTTTTTATGAATCTTGCCGCAGGCAGGCGTATGAAGCAAGTTAAGAAATGGTGAAGTGGCGGAACATTGGAACCGCGAAAACGTGAAGTACAAGGAGCGGCATATCATCAGGCATACCATATCTGGGAAACGGAGAGATGATAAGGCATACAGAAAGAACAGGAAAAGAAGGGATCGCATGGCAGTCAGCATTCAGATTAAGAAGGAGTGGGAAGGCTTTGGGCTAAACGTCTACTTCCAGGGTGAAGCAAAACGGATTGGGATCCTGGGGGCGTCTGGGAGCGGGAAAAGTATGGCGCTAAAAAGCATTGCAGGGATTGAAACGCCAGAAGCAGGAATGATAGAGGTGGATAAAAGGATCTGTTTCGATTCAGCCAAGGGCGTCAATATCAGGCCACAGGAACGGGGTATCGGCTATTTGTTCCAGAATTATGCCTTGTTCCCATCTATGACGGTCGCCCAGAATATCGCGGCAGGCTTAAAGGGCACGAAGGCGGAGAAAAGGGCGCGTGTGGAGGAGATGATAGGACGGTTCCAGCTTAGGGGGCTTTCCGGACGCAGGCCGCACGAATTGTCCGGCGGGCAGCAGCAGAGAGTAGCGTTGGCGCGGATGATGGCATGCCAGCCGAAGGCTATTTTGCTGGACGAGCCGTTTTCTGCATTGGATGTATATCTGCGCGACAGCTTACAGCGGGAATTGCTGGAGATGCTTCAAGATTTCCCAGGGACCGCAATCTTAGTGTCGCACAGCAGGGATGAAATCTACCGCTTCAGTGAAGAACTGCTTATCCTGGATCGGGGAAAATCCCTGGTCTATGGCAAGACGGAAGAAATCTTTGCCAACCCGATGTACCGTGAGGCGGCGAAGCTGACAGGGTGCAAGAATTTCTCAGCAATCCAAAGGCTCGACGGGCATACGATAGAAGCGGTGGATTGGGGGATCCAGATCCACACAGAGCGTCCCGTACCGGCACATGCATCCTGTATCGGATACCGCGCGCATGATTTTGTGCCGATATGGAGCCAGGGCGACGCCAGGACAGAACCGCCCGCGAACGCACTATGGGTACAAGTGGCAGAACGGGCAGAATTGCCCTTTGAAACGAATTATTACCTGCACCCTCAAAACGCCAGGAAGGAAGCGGGGCTTATCTGCTGGTTTGTACAGCGCAATCTAACGCCGCAGATCTGTGAGCGGGGATTGCCGGATTACCTTGGTATCCAGGAGCAGAAAATAATGTATTTGGAGGATTAGGGAGATGGGATTGACACATTTTGATTCCTATGGGAAGGCAGTCATGGTGGACGTAGCAGAAAAAGAGGAGACGAGACGTGAGGCGACAGCCACTGGGAAGATTACGCTAAACCAAGAGGCGTACCAGGCAATAGAGCAGGGGACGGCTGGCAAGGGGGACGTCCTGGGCGTAGCGGTAACCGCGGGGATTATGGGAGCGAAGCGGACGTCTGAGCTGATCCCGATGTGCCATATCTTGCTGTTGGAAAATTGCCGCGTCTGGTTTGAAAAGAATCCAGATAAGCGGGAAATCCACTGTTTCTGCACGGTAAAGACTACTGGGAAGACAGGAGTGGAAATGGAAGCGCTGACAGGGGTAAGCGTGGCGCTTTTAACGATTTACGATATGTGCAAGGCAGTCGATAAATCCATGGAAATCGGAGGGATTTACCTGTGCAGGAAGACGGGCGGGAAAAGCGGGGAAATCCAGAATGGAATAGGACCGCAAGATTTCTAAAATCAAAAGCAACATATCCGTTGAATTGTCCTAAGCTTTACTCTATCATGGAAGTATCAAGAACAATAGAAATGAAGTCTGATACGGAGGTTTTTATGGGAGAAACAAAAGGAAGGGTAACAATACCAACGGATTTGGATGTCATTCCGCAGACACTCGAATTGATGGGGCAATGGGGCGCGGACGCAGTCAGGGATTGCGATGGGACGGATTTCCCGCAAGAGCTGCAAGAAGTAGACGCAAAGATTTATTCCACGTATTACACCACGCGCAAGGACAACGTGTGGGCGCAGACGCATCCAGAAGAGGTGCAGCAGATGTATGTGATGACGCCTTTTTACACAGCGGATGGAGAGGAATTGAAGATCCATTTGATGAAGGGGCTGTATCCGGACATGCTCAAGCCGAACAGCAGGGATGATATTACCCGCTGGTGGGAAGTGATAGACCGAACGACAGGAGAGGTTGTCCCAGTGGAACAGTGGAGTTACGAGGAAGCGTCTGGGGATGTGACGGTCAAAGCAATTCCGTTCCACGATTACACGGTAAGCTTTTTGGCTTATATTATCTGGGATCCTGTGCATATGTACAATGCGGTGACGAATGGATGGCAGGATGTGGAGCATCAGATTACATTTGACGTACGCCAGCCCAAGACGCATGATTATACGATGAAGCGCCTGCGGAAGTTTATTGAAGATCATCCGTATGTGAACGTACTCCGGTTTACGACCTTTTTCCACCAGTTCACGTTAATCTTTGATGAAATGGCAAGGGAGAAATATGTGGATTGGTATGGCTATTCTGCTTCCGTCAGCCCTTACATCTTAGAGCAGTTTGAAGCTGAGGCAGGGTATAAATTCCGTCCAGAATACATTATCGACCAAGGGTACTACAACGGGCAGTACCGGATCCCAACGAAGGAGTTCCAGGATTTCCAGGCATTCCAGCGCAGGGAAGTGGCAAGGATTGCAAAGGAAATGGTGGATATTACCCATGAGTGTGGGAAAGAAGCCATGATGTTCTTAGGCGACCATTGGATTGGTACGGAGCCGTTTATGGAAGAGTTTGCTTCCATCGGGTTGGACGCTGTCGTTGGGAGCGTAGGCAACGGCGCGACGCTGCGCCTGATTAGCGATATCGAAGGCGTAACATACACAGAGGGCCGCCTGCTGCCTTATTTCTTCCCAGATACCTTCCATGAAGGCGGCGATCCAGTAAAGGAAGCAAAGGTAAACTGGGTTACGGCAAGGCGGGCGATCCTGCGCAAGCCGATTGACCGGATTGGGTATGGAGGATATTTAAAATTGGCTCTGGACTTCCCAGAATTTATCGCATATGTAAAGAGCGTCTGCGAGGAGTTCCGCGAACTGTATGGGAATGTAAAAGGATGCGTGCCGCATTGCGTAAAACGCGTTGCAGTCTTAAACTGCTGGGGCAAGATGCGTGCCTGGGGCTGCCATATGGTGCACCACGCGCTGTACCAGAAGCAGAATTACTCCTATGCCGGCGTTATCGAAGCATTGTCTGGCGCGCCGTTTGACGTGAAGTTTATCAGCTTTGCAGATATCAAAGAGAACCCTGCGGTTTTAAAAGAGATCGACGTGTTGATCAATGTAGGCGGCGCGGATACTGCGCATACAGGCGGGGAATGGTGGTGCGAGGAAACCGTCGTAACCGCAATTAAGCAGTTTATCTATGAAGGCGGCGGCATCATCGGCGTAGGAGAGCCAAGCGCGCACCAGGCAAACGGGCGTGTGTTCCAGCTTGCAAATGTGTTTGGCGTAGAAGAAGAACGCGGCTTTACGCTGGGGTATGACAAATACAACTGGGAAACCCACAGCCATTTCATTACCGAAGACTGCAAAGGCGAGATCGACTTCGGGGAAGGGCAGCGTAATATCTATGCGCTTGAAGGGGCGCAAGTCCTTGTAGAAAAAGAAAAGGAAGTCCAGCTTGCAGTCAATGAGTTTGGGAAAGGGCGCGCCGTATATTTGAGCGGTCTGCCATATAGCTTTGAGAACAGCCGTCTTCTGTACCGTTCTATTTTGTGGAGCGCACATGGCGAAGAGAACCTACATCAGTGGTTTAGCAGCAATTACAACGTAGAAGTACACGCATACCCGGCAAACGGGAAGTACTGCGTGGTAAACAACACGTATGAGCCGCAGGAAACCGTCGTATATAAGGGGAACGGGGAAAGCTTCCCATTGTCCTTACAGGAAAATGAGATCATCTGGTATTCGATTTAAAGAGCAGGGGTAATCCTTCCCTGTATGTGATCTGACGTAATAAATATGACAGCCGCCTGGCTTCCATTGGGATATAAGACGTATCCGGTATAGGAAGCTGACGGCTGTTTTTATTCCCGCGAGCAATGTACCCCTAGGGGTATTTGACTTTCAATTTCATAGGAAAGCACGTTCAATGAAACAAAAGCGCTTCGCGGGGATCGTACGGCGGGGGATTTGGCTCTTACAATTTAAACGGGCGTCAGTGAGTGATTACATTAAGATTTTGCGGAAATTTTTCTTCCCTTTTTTAAGCACAGCCCCTTCGGTAAAAGCGTCTGGCGTATATGCCGTTTTGATATCTGTGATTTTTTCGCCGTCCATGGATACGCCGCCTTGCTCTACGGCGCGGCGGGCTTCTGAACGGGAAGCGGCAAGGCCGGATGTTACCAAAAGTCCCAAAATATCAATGGTTCCTTCGGTAAAAGCTTCTGCCGTTAAGGTTACGGACGGCATATCGGCTGCGTTCCCGCTGGAAAATAATGCTTTCGCGGCGTCCTGCGCCCGTTTGGCTTCCGCTTCGCCATGTACCATCTTGGTCAGTTCAAATGCAAGGATTTCCTTGGCGGTGTTAAGCTGCGCGCCTTCCCATCCGTCCATCTGGTTGATTTCCTCTAACGGAAGGAAAGTCAGCATACGGATGCATTTGAGCACATCGGCATCCGCGACGTTTCTCCAATACTGGTAAAAATCAAACGGTGAAGTTTTATTTGGATCGAGCCATACGGCGCCGGATTGCGTCTTGCCCATCTTCTTGCCTTCTGAGTTTAGGAGCAGCGTGATGGTCATAGCATAGGCGTCTTTGCCCAGCTTACGCCGGATCAGTTCTGTGCCGCCTAACATATTGCTCCACTGATCGTCCCCGCCGAACTGCATGTTGCAGCCGTATTTCTGGAACAACGCATAGAAATCGTAGCTTTGCATGATCATATAGTTAAATTCCAAGAAGCTTAAGCCCTTTTCCATCCGCTGTTTGTAGCATTCCGCGGTCAGCATACGGTTGACAGAGAAATGCGGCCCGACTTCCCGGAGCACGTCAATGTAATTTAACTCCATCAGCCAGTCGGCATTGTTAACCATCAAAGCTTTGCCGTCGGAAAAGTCAATAAACTTGCTCATCTGTGCTTTGAAGCAGTCGCAGTTGTGCTGGATGGTTTCCGAAGTCATCATCTGGCGCATATCGCTCCTGCCGGAAGGGTCGCCAATCATCCCAGTGCCGCCGCCGATTAAGGCAATGGGTTTGTTGCCTGCCATCTGAAGGCGTTTCATCAGGCATAACGCCATGAAATGCCCGACATGAAGGCTGTCTGCGGTCGGGTCGAAGCCAATGTAGAATATGGCTTTGCCCGTATTGATGAGTTCTTTGATTTCTTCTTCGTCCGTGACCTGGGCGATTAAGCCGCGGGCAACGAGTTCTTCGTAAACTGTCATTTGAAATACCTCCTTTAAGATAAAAAAGCCCTTCCACATGCCAGGCGGCAGAAATTCTGCTCTGGATATGTGAAAGGACGGGGATTCCCGTGTTACCACCTTATTTTACAAGCTGTTCACACAGCCTGCCTCAGTAAGTGACAAAAGCACTCTTGCAGGATAACGGCTGCAAACCCGTCACAGCCTACTTACGCATCTGTGTAATGCGTGTTCGGTGTGCAGCTCCAGGATGTATTCACAGAACGTCCCGCCTGCGCCTCTCACCATCCGGCTGCTCTCTGTAGGGCTCCATTTTGCTACTTGTTCCTATCTCTGCTTTTGGTTTCTGCGGTTTATGCCAATTATAGACAGGAAGCCATGGTTTGTCAAGCAGAAAGTATGCTGCGGCAAACGGGCGGTTGTGTTTGCCCCGGACAGTTGGTTTTGCTTGTTTGTGTTGAAAAAGGCGTCCCGACATGCTAAACTATGCCTAAGCATGGTGTAGATCCTGAAGATCTCCTAGCGTGGGCGTTTATGTAGGAAACCTTACCATCCAGTATCTGGCGATGCCATCCAGTATCTGGAAATGTCATTCAGTATCTGGAACCGTCATTTAGTATCTGGCAACGCCATGTAGTATAATGCAATGTTTCTTGGAGCCGATACAACACTTTATGGAGGAGAAGAATCAGAATGGAGTTGAATAAAGAGAACATTAAGAAAATTATAGGAATCATAACGTTTACGTTAGTTTTGTTGGCGTTGCTTATGAACTTTGGGGCGGTCAAGTCTTACCTTCGGTTCCTTTGGGCGATCCTGTTCCCGTTTGTACTGGGCGGTGCGATTGCGTTTATTTTAAATATCCCGATGGCGGCCATTGAGAAAAGGATGTTCCCCAAAGGCGGCAAGGCGGCAAGGCCTGTCAGCATGGCGCTTTCCATGTTGTTTGTATTTGCTGTCCTGGCGGTTGTCGTCGTAGTCGTGATCCCGCAGCTAGGGAAGACGGTTGACAACATTAGCGCCGGGATGGCGACGTTCCTGCCCCAGATCCAAGCATGGGCGGAAGAAGCGTTCCGCGGGCAGCAGGATATTGTGGGATTTATAGAATCGCTGGAGTTTGACTGGAAAGGGTGGCTAAACGCTGTAAAGGACTTTGCTTTAAGCGGCGCAGGGAGCGTGTTATCTTATACGATGTCGGCAACAATGATGGTAATCAACGGCGTAATGACATTTTTTATCGCACTTGTATTTTCTATGTATATATTAAACCAAAAGGAATTGTTAGGCAGGCAATGCAAAAAGGTAATCCGTGCGTTCTTTCCACAAAGGGCGGTAGAGCGTATTTGTTATGTGTGCGCTTTGTCCCATAAGACGTTTTCAAAATTTATTTCCGGCCAATGTGTCGAGGCGCTGATCCTGGGCGCGATGTTTTTTGTAAGCATGTCTGTGCTGCGCCTTCCGTATGCGCTGCTGGTAGGAGTGTTAATTGCATTTACAGCGTTGATCCCGATGATCGGGGCGTTTATCGGATGCTTTGTAGGCGCGTTTTTAATCCTAATGGTAAACCCCATGCAGGCGTTGATATTTATTATCTTGTTTTTTATCTTGCAGCAGATTGAGGGGAACCTGATTTACCCGCATGTCGTAGGCGGCTCTGTAGGGCTTCCATCCATGTGGGTGCTGTTTGCGGTAACGGTAGGCGGGAAATTGATGGGGATTGTCGGTATGCTGGTATTTATCCCTCTTGTATCTGTGGTTTATACATTGTTCCGCGAGTGGGTGAACCAGAGGCTGCGGGTTAAATCACGTTAGGGCGTAGGCGGTAAGCCGATACGGTTTCTATAAGGCTATTGCGCTAAGTTGGGACGTAAAAACCTCTTGTTCATTTTGGCGGAAGTGTGGTATACTTTATGAAGTAATGAAATTTGGCTATTTGATTCTGGAAGCTTATAGTGATAAGGATGATTAGATAATTGCAAGGAGAATGTCGGATGATACGTAAGTCAATTTTATTATCCCTATGCATGTTCTTGATGTCGGGCGCTCTTTTGTGCGGCTGTTCTTCGGGGGAGCCTGCCGCAGAAGGCTCTTCGGCAGATGCTCCTGTGGCGGCTAGTTCTTCGGCTGGGAAGGCGCAGGCCGCAAAGGCAAGTTCGAAGACCTCTAGCAAGCAGCAGGGGAAAGGCTCTGCGAAGAGATCTGGTAAGGTAAGGAGCAACAAACCGAAGGTGTTAGAGCCAGAAGCTTCAGGGACAGAAACGTATGGGAATGAATTTGCATCAATTGATGCTTCGAACGCCAGTGAAGGCTACTTTATGGTAAAATACACAGGGACGAACAAGAAGGTAAAGTTAAGGGTCAGAGGCCCGAAGGAATCGGAGTATATCTATCTTCTGTCGGGTTCTGGGGAATATGAAACGTTTCCGTTGCCTTGTGGGAATGGGAAGTATGAGGTACACATTATGGAAAATGTCACAGGCGACCAATATGCGCTTGCCTGCTCCGCAGATTTTGACGTTACCATTAAGGATAAGTTTAAGCCGTTCTTATACCCGAACCAGTATGCGAATTTTACAAAGGACAGTAAGGTCATTGATCTGGGCAAAGAGCTGGCGGAAGGGGCATATTCGGATTTAGACGTCATTGATAACGTATATCATTATGTGACAGAGAATATCCGTTACGATGATGAGAAGGCGGCGACGGTTCAATATGGCTATCTTCCAGATGTGGACGATACGGTTAAGACGAAAAAAGGCATTTGTTTTGACTATGCGGCGGTTATGACGTCGATCCTGCGTTCCCAGGGGATCCCAACACGGCTCGAGGTGGGGTATTCCGGTGAAGCATACCACGCCTGGATCAGCACGTTTGTAAAAGATGTTGGCTGGATCGATAAAATTATTGAATTTGACGGGAAAGCTTGGACGTTGATGGATCCCACCCTTGCGGCGAACAACTCAAACAGTTCTGTGGCGGAATATATTGGGGATGGTTCCAATTACGTGCTGAAGTTTTCTTATTAACGCTTCCGGCAGGGGCAGGCGTGTTGGTAGCTGTCCTAGCGCCTTTGCTATGGTGTGTTGGATGTTTGGATAGATACAGATAGTTACTATATAATATTGTCAGGGCAAACCAGCTTGCCGTCCATTGGACGCATGGTTTGGAAAGGAGATTTTGATGGGTTATAAAAAATTAACGCCTCTTTCCAATAAGGAGGCTGCTTCCTTTTGTTCCCAGATGGCCATGATTTTAAAATCTGGCATTTCTTCCATTGAAGGTATCAGCATTATGCTGGAGGATGCGAAGGATCCGGGCGAGAAGGAACTGTTGGGGAAGATTCATGAATCATTGATGGAGACAGGGATCTTTTATGAAGCGCTACATGATACCAAAGTGTTCCCAAGCTATCTGCTTCAGATGGTACAGATTGGGGAACAGACTGGGCGTCTGGATGAGGTAATGCAGTCCCTTGCGGATTACTACGAGAAAGAAGCGAACTTGGCGCAGACCATTAAAAATGCAGTTACATATCCATTGATTATGATCGTTATGATGATCCTTGTAATCCTAGTGCTGATTACAAAGGTGATGCCGGTATTCAACCAGGTGTTCCAGCAGCTAGGAAGCGAGATGTCTGGGGTTTCCGGTGTGATTTTGGCAATTGGGGAATTTATCAACAGCAATGCTATTGTATTTATTGCAATTTTAGTAGTTTTTGTGGTATTGGCAGTATTCTTGGTAAAGTCTTCTGCGGGACAGAAGTTTTTCCGATCGGTGTTAGATAAATTTAACGGCACAAGGGCGCTTTCAGAACGGATTGCAGCTTACCGCTTTTCCAGCGGTATGGCGCTTACCTTGAGCAGCGGGCTGACGCCGGAGGAATGCTTGAACCTTACGGCTGGGCTGATTGAGCAGGATGGGTTCCAGAACAAGTTAGACAAATGCCGCAAGGAAGTGTCGGAAGGCGAGGATCTTTGCGATTCCCTGCTTCAGAACGGTATTTTTTCAGGCGTTTACGCAAGGATGGCTGCGATTGGTTCAAGGACAGGGTTTTTGGATGAAGTCATGCGCCAGATTGCCGGCCAGTATGAAGACGATATTGACGGCCGGATCGCTGGGATTATTGCAACGATCGAGCCTACGCTTGTCATTGTCCTTTCCGTTATTGTTGGGATTATCCTTTTGTCTGTGATGCTGCCTTTGATGAGCATTATGTCCGGGCTATAAGCAGGAAGGAGGCAGTCCCAATGAAACAACGTTTTGTGACCGAGAAGAGAAATTCCTATTTGAAAAATTTACTGATTTCCCTAGCGGGCTTTGCAGTTATATTTATGGTATTCTGGGCGGCGGTGTCTTCTGTTTCCGTAAGGACGGAAGGGGAAGAGCTGCGTACCTTAGAAACAGCGGTAAACCGTGGGATTACCCATTGTTATGCCATTGAAGGGACATACCCGGCCAGCTTGGAATACTTAAAGGAGCATTATGGGCTTCTCTACAACGAAGAGAAGTATTTCATTGACTACCAGCCCCTTGGTTCTAACATTATGCCAGATATTACGATTATCAAAAGAGGGAAGGAGCGTCGCTTATGAAGGTTCGTATGCAGCACAGGCATGTAATTGATTTTACATTTCCGATTGCGGTATTTTTTGTATTTGCAGCTTCTTCTCTTGTGGTGCTGATGCTTGCGGCAAATATTTACAGCACGCAGACGGCGGATGCAAATAATAATTATATGGCGCGTACATCCCTTTCTTATGTTAATGAGAAAATACGTCAGAATGATACGGACGGCGGCATTTCTATCCAGACATTGGAAGGCCAGGAATGCCTGGCGTTGGAACTTTCGCTTGACAGCGCTTCTTATACCACCTACATCTATCCTTATCATGGGAATCTGAAGGAGCTTTTTATCCGTGAGGGCGTAGAAGCGCGCCTTCAGGATGGCAGGGACATTATGGAGATCCAGGATTTTTCCATAGAAGAGATCCAAGAGGGGTTGTTCCGGCTTACTTCTGTTGATATAGATGGGAAGAAAGCGAGCCTGATTGCAGCAGAAAGGAGTACGCCATGAACCGTTCGTCCAATAGCCATTCCAGTATGTTTTTGATGGAAATGATGGTTGCCATTATGCTTTTTTCCCTGGCAAGCTCCGTGTGCCTGCGGATGTTTGCCACATGCCGCCAGATCAGCGGCCAGACACGGGATCTGAATATGGCCGTGTACCAGGCGGGAAATGCGGCAGAACTTATAAAATGCGCGTTGTCAGATGGCCAGGCGGCAGGGGAGGCTGTTTTCCCAGGCTGTATCCAGAACGAGTATCCACAGTCTACGTTTGATTCTTCGCATATCAGCGTGTATTACGATGAAATGTGGAATCCTTGCCAGAAAACAGGCAGTACGTTCCATATGGACATTTCGCAGACGCGCAGGGATGGGCTTCTGCTTTATGATATTCATGTGCTTCCGGTAGAAAAAGGCAAGGAAGCCGTCTATACCCTTACGTTAAAATTACATGAGCCGCAGCGGCCATAAATAAGGAGGCCATCTATGAAAAAACAGAGTTTCCCTATTACAAATATTGGGACAATTTCACTGATGATGATTTTCATTGTCCTTTGTATGGTTACGTTTTCGGCGCTTTCCTTGTCGTCGGCTGTCAGTGATTCTAGTTCGAGCCAGAAAATGTCGGATCATACGGATGAATATTATAGCGCGTCAAACCGTGCGGAAGAAATCCTGGCGGATGTGGATGCTGTTTTTGCAGATGCTTATACGAAGGCACAGGAAAAACAGGAGTATTATGAGCTGATCTCCAAAGGGCTTCCAGGCAATGTTGAATCTGAAGTGGAAGATGGGGATCTTACGGTCAGTTACCAAGTGAAGGTAAATAGTTCCCAGGGGCTTTTGGTGCGTCTTGCCGTTTTGCCGCCCCAGCAAGTAGAAGAGGAGGGCAAGGGATTTTACCAGATCCTCTCCTGGCAGGAGATCCAGACTACAGAATGGGAAGGCGACAATACCATACAGTTGATCCAGTAGACGGACGATCCGGCTGATGAAAAGAGGACGATTGTGATAAGGCCGTGTGAAAAACAATGGATCCAGCAACTGGATGCTGAAATTGTGCAGATTACAAGGAGGAACGATTATTATGGAGTTGAGTGCAATTGGATTATTGCAGAGTGCAGTCCAGTCAGGGGCTTCTGATTTATTTATTGTAACCGGGCTCCCTGCATCGACCCGGCTGCATGGGAATATCGTACAGATAAACGATCAAAGGCTAATGCCAGAGGATACGGAAGTGTTGCTGAAAGAGATTTATAGCCTTGCAAATGGACGGAGTATGGATGGGCTCCATTTGTCCGGCGACGACGATTTCTCGTTTGCCGTACCTGGGTTGTCCAGGTTCCGGGCCAGCGCTTATAAACAGAGGAATACGCTTTCCATTGTAATCCGTGTGATTACCTTTGATCTGCCGGATCCTTCCCAGCTTGGTATTCCAGAAAAAATCATTAGCTTTGCAAACTTCCCCAAGGGCATGGTGCTGATTACCGGATCTGCGGGCAGCGGGAAGTCCACGTCGCTTGCCTGTATCATTGATTATATCAACCAACATTATGAAAAGCATATCATCACCTTAGAGGATCCGCTGGAATTTTTGCATCGCCACCACAAAAGTATTGTCAGCCAGAGGGAGATCAATGTAGATACTGAGAGCTATGTGACAGCGCTGCGTGCTGCGCTGCGCCAAAGCCCAGATGTTATCCTGCTTGGGGAAATGCGTGACTACGAGACGATCCAGGTAGCAATGACAGCGGCGGAAACTGGGCATTTACTGTTCTCTACGCTACATACCGTCGGGGCAGCGAATACCATAGACCGGATTATTGACGTATTCCCGCCGAACCAGCAAGGGCAGATTGCCGTACAGCTTTCCATGGTGCTGCAGGCTGTCGTATCGCAGCAGCTTGTCCCAACGGTAGACGGGGATTTGACGCCAGCGTTTGAGATTATTACAGTAACGCCAGCAATCCGGAATATGATACGCGAGAATAAAATCCCGCAGTTAGAAGGCGTGCTGTATTCTTCTGCAAACGCAGATATGGTATCCATGGATATGAGCCTTTTGAACTTGTACAACAGCAGGAGGATTACGGCGGACACAGCGCTTTCCTTCGCGACAAACCCGGATATGCTGAAAAAACGGCTGCGGTAACGAAGCAGCCAAACAGGCTACCAGTAGGAGGGATTTCTTTGGGCAAATCACAAGAGTTGAAGATGATATATTCTGGCCTAATTCCGCAAAAGGGCAAAAAAGCAATGGCGCGTGTTGTCTTTGAACGAGGGGATGACAAGGCGGAAGGCAGAGTGCCAGATGGAAAGATAGAAACGTCGTCCGGATTTTCCACAGAAGAACTCCGGCAGCTAGAGGATTATCTTGTACGTAACTCAGAAGATATCCTGAGACGCGCCAAAGAGGTCAATCCGCTGCGGAATTGGATGGGGAAGGACTGAATGGTATGAAAAACTAGGCACAGAGATAACCGAAAACAGAGTGGGGCTTGTAAAGACAGTCTCTTGCTTTCGTATTGCGTGCTATGGGGAAATAGCGATAGTTATAAGAAGTTTGATGAGTGCCGCGAGAGTAAGTGCCCTATGGGGTGCAAGGAACTGTTACAAAATGAGTGCTTCCAGGTATATATGGTATCGGTATATTTCCGATTCTTCCATATAATGTTAGGACGCTATATTTTGCGACAGTTCCTTAATTTTTTAGTTAAAGCGCCGTTTTTTGTATAGAATTGCTCTTTATGAATATATTATCAATAACAATGAGTTTCTCTGGAGGCTGTCAAAAATGGTAAAAATATTTGTACGGAAAGAACACCGTGAATTGGAAGTACAAATAAATAATTGGATTTGTTCTAATTCCATAAAGATTGTAAATTTTTCTCATTCCACCTGTGTTTTTGAGGATGAAATCGTACATTCTGTTTTGATAAATTATGAGTCTGATGACTCTAGACCATGTTGAATTATTTTTACAAATATTATGGCTAACCAATTCATGAAAACGGGAGTTAAGCTTTGGAATAAATCATTTTTATTATAGTTTATATTAAAAAAATTATTGTTACCATGACCTAGAAGCATATGGAAATAGCGGTTCCGGATTTCTATAAATATTTCTCTGATATAGCGAAATTCAAATTTTAATGTATTTTCTTCGAAAATAAAAATGTCTGTATTGATTATTTCATTAAATTCCTCTTTCAGATCATAGATATTATCACAATCTATATAAACTTCAAATTCGAATCTGTAAGCAATATCGTTTTTGAATAATTCGTTCAAGAACCTGCCAAAAAACCTTAATTCTCCTGTTTTTTCTCCAGAGAAAAATTTTTTTAATTTGTCATAGGTTCCGCGGTAATCTCTAGATTTTGAAGCATATATCAGGGGAAAGCTATAACTCATAAATTCCAATGCCCGGTACAGATGGACAAATCCTTCACATGGAGATACTTCATTAACAATAAAGTATTGTGTAAATTCATTTAAGATACGTTCATAGACAAAATTATTCCTTCTTTCACGTATCATAAACTTATCAAAAATATTACGGCATACTTCGTCAGATAAATCTGTATTTAACATTTGGCTGAGTTGGCTCAGGGAATGGGCATTGTTTATGCTATCAGCAGGCAATATGGAAAAATCTTTGTCCTGATTATATAAGAATATGCCGTGGCTATCTAATATTTCTATATTTCCGGTAATCAATTCTAATAAAACACCGCATGGTGAGATATGGTTTATTTTTAATTGGTCTGGAAGGGTTTCAGTTTCATTGTTGCCTAAGTTACTTTTGTATTTATAAGTTCCAAGTGTGTATTCATTCCCCATATTAAATCTCCTGTGAAATATGATCGACAAGTTGATTGACATTATAGCTTGATAGAATTTTATAATGTTCAAAATAGTCTTGTACTAATTTACGCCGTGTAATTCCTAATTTTATCTTTGAGATATCCAGTGCAGAAAAGGCTTCTTCAAATATTGTCATTTTTTCTACCAATACTTGAGAAGTAATATATTGTATATGGAAAAATGTTTGATTCATAGCTGCGCAAAAACCAATGAAATTATTTGGTATCTGAAACCAATCCCTTAAATAATCGTTAAGAAGCTGTTTATTGACAAAACAAATAACATCTTTAAACTCTCCATTTTTTTCCGGAACATTCGATTCCAAAATTTTTTCAGCGATCAATTCATCCATTTTGCTCTCAATAATTTTTTGATTATCTATGTTGACGGAATTACTGATATATGCTAAGTATCCTTTAATTAATACTTCTTTACGCATCATGTCAGGAGTTTTTCTTTTGTACGCACCTTCTTTTTCGGTGACTGCTAAGATGGGGAGATCATCAAAATTAAAGATATTAGAAGCTAATATCTCAATCTGATGACGTGCGGTCATGGGTTTTTGTCCATTGTTTAAGGTTATCATCCGATACAGTAGCCGATCCATGGAATTGCATACTAATATATTGCAATAAATAAATCTGTCTTGGGGGAAGTTAGGGTTGTCTGCAATACGTTTCATTGTGCTCAGCCTTTGTATTCCATCCAATACAAAGGTTTTATCTAAGTTGTTTTCAATATAAGCTTCATCCAAACATGTTTCATCCTTTAGTTGTTCATTTGATTTGATTGCCAATGTAATATTTGGCATAATACAACCGTTCAAGATATCGTTCTCTAAGCGTTCGTAAAAGGATTTGCGTAAGGGATTTCTTTGAAATTCTAACTTATTAATTAATGGTATAAAGTTTTTGACAGCATAGCGGTAAGTAGCGCCAATCGTTAAGTAATATCCTTTAATTACATTATCATACTGTATGTGATAAACTTTTAGTTCCATATAAATTCTCCTTTTTCTTCCTATTATTGTTCAATAGGAGATTGCAAAACTCCCTTTCTAGAAACAGCGGATGTACAATCTGTACAAAA
>CAOKNO010000068.1 GCA_948470065.1 uncultured Eubacterium sp.
CTGCTTCTAACTTCACCTGCATTGCGCTCCAGCTTGCCTTCGTATAATCTGCTTCCGTAAGCGCCGCTGCATCTGCAATAGCGTCCTTCAAGCCTTTCACGCTCACAAGGCCTGCCATGCCTTCCTGTAACGCTGTTACCGCATTGTCTACGGATTCCTGGCTAGCGTTTGCATCTGCGCTTGTCGTTTTCGCATCCGCCAACGCTTTCTGGTAAGCCGCCCATGTTGCCTTTGTATAATCTGCTTCCTGGTATCCGGCTCCTTCCGCCTTGGCAATCTCCGCCAGAAGCGCCGTCTTATCCACACGCTTCAAGCCCTTTTGCGCTGCATCCAAAGCAGCCAGCGCGTCGTCTACTTCCTTTTGCGTTGCGTTTTGCTTAGCCGCAATGGTCTTTGCTGCTGCCAACGCATCGGTAAATACCTTCCAGGTATCGTTGGTATAATCGCCCTTTTGCAGGCTGTCTGCAGATGCGATGGCTTCGTTCAGGGATTTTATCCCAACCAACGCCGCCTTTGCGGTATTTATTGCTGTTACAGCGTCGTTCAGCTCGCTCATTTCCGTGAAGCCAGCCAGCGTCTTCCCAGCTTCTGTTACCGCATCCTGTAATAGCTTCCAGCTTCCAGCGGTATAGTCGTTCTCCGTTAAGCCTTTTACCTCTTCTAATAAGCTTGTTAAGGTAAGCGTGTCAAATACGGTACAGTTGAACGTAACGGTTTCTGTCTTGCCCGACAAACTGATAATTGCTGTTATCGTTGTATTTACTGCCTGCCCGCTGGTTGGGTTTACCCTTGCAGTACCGCTGTTATCCTCTATAGTAATCGCCTGGTTGCCCTGGCCAGACGTCCAACGGATGGATTCTCCCTGGATACCATCTAAGATCAGCTTTAGGGAATCGCCAGTGACCTTTAAGTCGTATGTCTTTGGATTATTGGTTGCCGTAGCTCCCATCCCATCCGCAAGATCCTGGATCGCATCCTCCATCCCGCTGCTCTGCCCATCTTGGTAAACCTCGTTTACCTGGGATGCTGCCAAAGAAGCGTGGAACACACGGAAATCCCTTACGGAACCGTTGAAATCATTGTCGTTATGCGCCCAGATGGAATTTCCAATCCTGGCAACCGTAAGCGCGCCAAGATCTGTAACGGTAACGCCTGTATTTTCATTCGTACCAATATGTACCCCGTCTTTATAGGCGGAGAACCTTGTGCCGTCAAATACCAACGTAATATGGGACCAGGTATTCTTCGCGAATGCAACCTGCGTATCTGCATATTGCTGCTCATTGGCTCCATAAGAATTTTTGGTGATGACCGCCCGCAACGTACTATTATTGTTTGTGTTAACTAAAATGTATTTATAGGGATCCGCCTTGTCTGGCTCCGTATCCTTGCCAGAGCCAATCCCAAACACCGCCTGGTTACGGTTTGCGCTTGTTTCTGTGTTCTTTGCCCAGAAGGAAATTGTCAGTTGGTCTTGTTTCTCAAAAACACTCGTCGGAAGATCGATGATACTCTGTCCTTTGCCGGAACTTTCAAAGGTAGCGCCATCTTTCCCGCTGAACGATACCTTTGCCGCCGGAACGCCGTCCTGCCTGTGGCTTGTGGCGTCCTTTGCGTCCCTCTTCAATGGATAGGAAGCCGCTAATACATCCTCAAGCTGCTGTAAGGACTTCAGTTTCAGAAGATTTGCAACCTCTTCTTCCGTCAAGGTATCCGCCGCTGCTGAAATTTCATCCCGTTCAGCCGCATCTCCTTTGTCCCTTACCGCCTGCGCCGCATCGATCCGGCTCTTTAATCCATTTACCGAAGCATCCGTATAATTCTTACCGCGAGCGGCCGTCTCATACTCCTGCCTTGCATGCGCCAGGTTCAGATCCAGGCGTTTAAACAGATCTGCAATGCTCTCCGTCCGTTTTACGGTAAGCTTAAATTCCTTCGTACCCGTGTAAGTACCTGCCTGGATGGACGCCGTTAAGGTAACCGTTGTATCCGCCGCTGGACGGAGCACGATCCCTTCGGTTGAAATAATGTTTGAATGGCTGCTCTTCCAAGTTACGTTTACATCCAGCCCTTCAATGGATTCTATGGTAGTTGGAAGCGCTAGGTCATCCGTTACATCACTGGCGTCCACAGCCCCGGATTCCGGATCCTGATAGCGCAACGCCAGCTTCTCTGCCGCCGCATCCGCCTGCGCCTTGTATCCTTCGTCAGACACAGCTTTCACTTCTTCTGCTACCAAGGCTGCGCCGTACACCCGAAATTCGTCAAAATCACCTGCATAATCCCAATCTGGCCATGCGGCACGTCCAATAAAATTGTTTTGCGCTGGCAGATCGGAAGCCTTCATCTTAGTATCCGCCAAATGCGCCACCAGCCTGCCGTCCTGGTATACCCATGATTCCGCATTTTTCGTTACAATTGCAATATGCACCCATTTATCTACTGCTGTAATTGCGTCGCTGCCATTGCCGTCAATGTTGTATACATCCGCGGAATGGCCGTTTTTCATGTAACCCACCCGAAACTGATCATTTTTATTGATAAGCCCAATATAATCTGTGGGCTTATCTTTCTGCACCTGGTTGGCATGGAGCGTCAATGCAAAGGAATTTCCCTGCGCCTTCCGTTTGATAAACATAGATACGGTAAATTCATCGCATGTCCCGCCGTCTTCCCCTGCAAGCAGGTTATCTGGAAGCTTGATTGCCCCGCCTGTCTTACTGCCGCCTGGAAGGGATACCGCTTTCCCTTTCAAGCCGTCCTTGACGGTCGCGCCGTCCAGCTTCTCAGCGTTGGCTTTCTTCCGCGTACTGCTGTCGGAAAGCGCCTCGTCGTCGAAGGTATACTCCGCAATTAAAAAGCTTGACAGCGGAAGGACACGTACCGTTGCCGTCACTTCTGATCCGGTATCGGTAAAGGCGCCTTTTACCTCAAATTCCCCTTCCTGGGAATATGCCCCTGGATCGATGGAGTTCCAACGGACTGGCTGCAGCAATTCCAAATCCAACCCGTCGTATACCTGGATCGCGTTCTTCGGCATATCCGGAGCAACGCCAGGACGCGTCTTTACTACAATCTTTTCTTTCTGCTTCGTCGTCGTTGCCTTTGCATAATATGCCCGGTATGCAATGGTCTCCCCTGCGATCGCATTGCTTGTTTCCTGCTTCTGATCATCACGATACCAGCCGGATCTTGTCTTATCCAGGTAATACGTACCGCTGACGCCATCGACGTCTGTAAACGTCCTCTGGTTTGCGATCCCAGACTCATTCACCGTCTGGTTCCCTGCCAGTTCTTTCGTCACTTCTAACTCTTTTTCTACTAATTTGCCTTCAACCCAATGCTCTATGCGCTTTGTGACATAACCAGATCTCCAGCTAATCCTGTGGTTTTTCACCTTAAAATTACCGCGGCCTGCATACCAGGACTGGATCCGGCTTCCATTTTCATCGTATTTACGGAAACCATTCCCGCCTGGCTGAGTTATCTCGTACACCCTGCCATCTTCGTCTGTAATATAAACATGGTAATTTCCAGGACTGAGGGAAGTATCCATCACGACACGTACACGGTATGTTTTCTCCGGGTCGTACCGCAATACCCCTTCGGCTTCCGCCGTGGCTGGGTAATCAGCGGCCGCACCGCCCGATCCATCCCCCAAACGGGTTTTGAAATATCCCGTCGTATTTTTCCCGTCGACTACTGCGCCTGCATCAAACTTCTTAAACTGCAGCATTGCAGCCCCATTCCCCCATACGCCCGACGGGTTTGGGACAGAATCCATATAGAGCATAGCGCCATCTGTCACATCGCCGGTTGTCACAATATCATACTCCGCTACCATAAGCCCTTCGTATGGCTTCTGGAACTTGTAGACGCTTTCTTTTGCATCCACTTCCTCGGAATTATTTACGGTCACGGCTTCATCGCATGGATAGATATGGACTTTTCCTGTGATTTCGCCTGTGTAATCGCTGATCGTACCCTTTATCTCCGTAAACTCTGCTTCCGCATCATTTACCTCCCACTTCTCTGGCGTCGTCCATGTAACAGGCACGTCAATCGTAATACCCGCGCTTGTATTTGCCTTCACATACTTAGGCAGGATCGGCTCGTTCCCATCCACCGCATATACCATAGCAGGATTTTCTGCACCTACAATTTCCGCTGGCTTATACTGTATGGTAATCGTCCTGTCCTCCGTTGTGACATTCTCAATGGTAAGCGTGGAGCTTGCTGCGTCCGGCACATAGATCTTCCTAGTACTGCCTTCCCCAACGACAATCTTATTCTCATCCTCTGTAATCGTATAGGTATAAGGCGTCCCTGCCTTCCACGCTGCCTCTGCTATCCCGTCTTCCTTTAAGGAAGCGCCGTCGGGACCTACAAACTTCTTCGTAATAACGGCTGCCTTTACCAGTCCAAAGGTATCCGTATACAGCTTACTGCCCCGGAAAGCTGCTTCACAAGAAATAGAAATAGACGTCCCATCCAGTTCCCCAATGGCAAACGTTTCTTCTGTAACGGAAGCCTGGTTTACCTTCCAGGTAAGATCTACACCGTTGACTTTCTTTGGCAGCTTGATATCCTTCGATACCTTATCAATGGAATCTCCCGTTTCAAGCATGCCGATATAAGCCAGACGTTCCTCTGTGGTGGCGTCCCTTAAATACTCGGCAGCCACCTGCTCTGCATCCAAGGCAATGCGGTATACGCTGGCGTTATCGAAAATCCCATTGAAAACCGGGTCATTCCAGCAATTCACACCTAAATATATTGGTCTGCCCGCTACGCCAAGGACGTCATTCCCAGTATGGTTCCCGCTGCCAATTAGCTTTCCGTTAACATAACAGCTTACCTTATTGTCTGATTGTGAAATGGTAAGCATGCTCCATTCGCCCTTCGGAAGCACAACGGAACCATCTAACATCATGACCTGCGGTTCGCCATACCAGAATTTGCACTTCCCGCTTGCGTCGTTCTTCCCGGAAACCGCCATCCATTTCCCATTGTCACCCATAGCTACAACGGGGCCGTTATTTTCGATTGTCCCATCCGGCTTCAGCCATACGGATACGGTATAATCAGAGCCAAGCCCAGCCTCTTTCAAGCGCAATCCGTATTTCCCTGTCCTTAACGCTTTTGTACCCCCTCGTCCTTCCTCTGTAAATTCACACGTTCCATCATAATTCCCGAGCCACCGTCCAAACAGAGCCGTGCCCTCCGGCTGCTGCCCGTCGTTAAAATCATACAGGTTCAATCGGTAGTGGTTCGTATTGCCTTTGTCTATAACGGTAACCTTTGTCGTGGCCGTTTTCTTTACGGTTTGGTACTGTACGGTCGTGGTGATGGTAGCCGTCCCTTCCTTCAACGCTGTTACCAAACCGCCCTCAACCGTTGCGACACTTTCATCCGAAGATGTGTAAGTAACATCCCAGCTACTAATTTCTTCTGGGATATTCACGTCGATCTGCCTGGTATCCCCCGTATGGATATCAAACTCAGGCGTTGCGCTGATGATCAGGGTATCATAGTACGACTCTCTAACCTCTTCCGCAGTCAAAGGGCGTGCATAGATACTCACATCATCCACTAGCCCAGGAAATTCCGCATCCCAATTGTTCACTCCAAGGTAAAGCCTCTGATGTTCTCCGGAAAGCACCTCATTGATATTTGATAATGAGCCAACGGGTTCGCCATTCTTATAGACCTTTACATTACCGCCTTCCTGGGTGACCGTCAGCATCGTCCAGTCATTTTGTTTTACATCAAATTTGGGTTCCATCTCACCTGTAATGCCTGCATTCGTCCCCCACAGAACGCAGCCTTCCGCACTATCCAATGCTCCGGCAAGCGACATCCAGCTTTCAGGATCATGATACCCGAAAAATACGATTGGTGAAAAGTTCTCAAGATCCGCCTGTGGCTGCGCCCACAAATTTATAGTATAATTGGCGCCCAGATCCCGGAACGGAAGCTCCAATCCATACTCTCCCAATTTGATGGATTGATCCTCCCCGCCTTTCCTGCCAGCCGCATATTCGATCTGCTTCCCATATAAGGCGCGCCCTGTCACAATCGGAACTACGCCCTCGCCCAATGTCTGTCCATCAAAGCTATACGTAACTGGCAAGGCATCTGCATCTGTTCCCAGAACCTTCACCTTTGTTTCCTTTGATTTGAAAAAATCTGTTCCAGCAATTTTAACAGTTGTTGTAACAATTGCTTCTCCTGCTTTGGCGCCTGTCACTATCCCATTTTCATCTACTGTAACCGCATCCCCTGATACCGTATACGTAACGTCACATTTATCTGTGAGCCGGCTTGGCAATTCCAGCCCTATCTTTCTTGTCCGTCCTACAGCAACACCAAGATATGGAAGCACATATATCCCATCCATCTCCAGGATATCCTGTTCCGGCACAGTATCATCGTAAAGGCTCTTTACCTGTGCTTCCGTCAAAGCGCCTTCAAACAACATAAAGTCGTCAATCAGGCCATGATAATATTCGCCATCTCCCTAATTTGCCTTCCCTATATGCAAACGGCTTCCATCATTCAAAATATCAGTTAATGCCCTTGCTCCCTCTTTTGCTTCAAGCAAGGCGCCGTTGATATACATCGAAGTCCTGTTTTCCTCAAATACAATGGTCACATGACGCCACGCGTCCGCATTCCCGACATCCGTCCTATTAATAGAATGGGATGGTGGAGTGCCTCTCCCATCTTTATATCGTTCGACCATTACATTTCCCGGCTTATCCATAATGCCAATGTAATTATCGCTTCTCCAGCCGTCTCCTGTAGATGCATACCAGGCCCAGCCATGCCCATTGGACTCTGCCTTGCTCCAATAGGAAAGCGTCAGTTCTTTCCTACCATTTAACAGGTTATCGCCTGCCACATGCTCGCTCATAACCGTTAAATAAGAACCTCCGCCTAACTTTAACGCCCCAGTCCCTGAGCGCTTATCCTCCGTGTTGATGGAAATATTATTCCCAGTCGTTGCTGCTACTGCATTCCCACCGTCTGTTGCATTCTCGTCAAACGTAAAATAAGCCAGCCTTTTGGGCCATGCTGATTCGCTGCCTTCTGCATATGCTGCCGGTGCGTCCCCACCTGATCCAGCCTGTGCGTCTGGCATATCCCCTTTTGCCCATGCCGTCTGCGCCGGAAGCATTGTCGCTACCATTGCTGCGCAAAGCGTCAACGACAAGAGCCGTTTTAAAACACTTTTTCCTTTCATAATCTCTTTCCTCTCCTTCAATCTGTATAAAATAAAGGCTGCTCTATGCAAGCCAATCCGCAGGATCCAGATTTTCTTCCTGCCGAATCCAAAGGGCTAACCCTTTGTTACTGTTTGAATAAAATCCTCTTCTTCCTCCTTCCCACATGAATAGATGGGCTGGCCATGCAAGCCAACCCATATAACTAACAGGGCTGGCGCCGCCATGCAACGCCCTTTGCCTGTCTTTGCAAGGAGCTGCAAGTCCTTGCCTCCAAACGCGAGACCCAGAATATGCACCAACCAATCCTGTAACGATTTGCAATTTCCCTACAAGACGCCATCTGATTTGTGATTCTTATCCGATCCTCCCATTTGTATATACCTGTATTCTATTCTTTCTTTTAACAATTTTCAATTCTTTTTCACTAAAAAATTTAGTAAAATGGACGATTTTGGTAAAATGCAATAAATCGAAACTAGTAATATTATACACATTTACCAAATCATTCGAATAGAAAAGAGGGTATCGCTCAATCATCTAATTTGATGATTTTGCGACACCCTCTTTCCTTACACAATATGCTTACTTCTTGATTTTTACTTTCATCTTCGGGCTGTAAAGGCCATAGACACGTTTCCCATTGATGGTCTTATACGCACGTACCTTTACATAATACGTCTTATTCTTCTTCAACCCAGATAAGGTGACGCTGCGGCTTGTAACGGTTTTCTTCTTAGCGGATTTAAAGTTCTTATTTGCCGCATATACTACCTCATAACCGCCTGCGCCTGGCGCCTTCGTGAATTTCAAAGCAATCTTCTTGCCTTTCTTATTCTTTAATGTGTCAATCTGCACCTTCTTCGGCAGGACATTGAACTTCACAACCTTGCTTCCTGAATAATCGCCTTTGCCTGTCACTACGACGGTTGCCTGGCCAGGCTTCTTATTGTTGCTATACTTCAAAGTATAATCTGTACCAGACTTCAACACTTTGCCATTGTATGTCACGGTTACCTTTGGCTTCAGCGCCTTCCCAGTATACGTTGCTTTTGCAACCGTAACGGACGCACCGCTGACGGATGGAAGCTGCGTCCATTTTGCAACTAATGCCGTGTCGGCGGTAATTGGCGTACGGAAATCAAACGCTGTGCTTGCGCCTTGTGCAAACCATCCTTCAAACCGGTATCCGTCGCGTTCCGGCTCGCCTAGCTGCGGGATGTACTGCCCAGTAATTACCGTTGCCGTAACAATCTGGCTTCCATCTGCATAATCAATGGTCACGGTATATGCTGCCAAAATCAATGATTCTCTTGCTGCCTTCAATGCTGCTGCAGCTACATTGATTTCTTCCTGGAGCGCATCTGCATCTGCTGCAACGGCCTGTGCTGCTGCAAGGGCGGTTTCCATCCTTGCCCAGCTCTCTTTGGTATATCTGCCCTTCTGTTCCTGTAAGCTTCCTGCTAATGCAATATAATTGTCCAGCGCCGCCTTATCCCCGCGGATCTGTAACATGGCAACTGCCTGATCGAGTTCCGCCAAAGCTTCCATTGCATCTGCGTCTACCGCGTCTACATGCGCAGCAACCTTTTTCGCTTCTTCTAACGCTGCCTTCATTGCCGTCCAGGTTGCCGTGGTATATCTCTGCTCTTCCCCTGCTGCATCTACAACCCTCTGGATTTCTGCAATCCTTGCATTCAGATCGGTCTTATCGGCGCGCCGTACCAGCTGATCCCTTGCAGCCTCCAACAGCCTTAACACTTCGTTTACTTGCGCCTGGGTTGCATTGCTGTCCGCCGCAGTTGCCTTTGCCCTTTCCTTCAATAACTGGAAGTCTGCCCAGGTCCCTGCAACATAATCTGCTTGCCTAAACCCATCTGTAGCTGCAATCAGACGGTTCAGTTCTGTTGCGTCTGCACGCGCCGCCAAAGCTGCCTCTGCATCTGTAAGCGCCTTTGCCGCCTTGTCAATGGTTTCTTGGGAAGCGTCTGCTAATTCTACCTTCCCTTTTGCTTCTTCTAAAGCTGTTACCAGCGCGTTCCAGGAATTTCCAGTGTAAGCTTCCATATCAAGCGCGTTTGCCCTTGCAATGGCTTCTCTCAGGCCACGGAGATCTACCAGCGCAATTTTTGCCCGCCATAACGCTTCCTTCGCACTATCCACCTCAGGCTGGGAACTATTCTCATTAGCTGCAACAATTTGCGCATTCCGCAATGCCGCTTGGAATACGGTCATGCTTACCAAGGTATAATCCTGCGTATTTACTTTTTCCGCTTCTTCAATCACAGCATTCAGTTCATCAAAGGACGCTTTCTTCGCCTTCTTTTCTAAGCTGTCGATTGCACGCTGCAACGCCCGTTCTGCTGCACGGACTTCCGCCTCGCTGCTGTCTTCCTTTGCAAGCACATCCTGAGCCTCCCTCAGAGCCGTCTGCAAGGCAGCCCAACTCTCTATGGTATAATCGCTTGCATCCAATCCATCGATCTTTTCCGCTAAGCTTGGGATCTCAGTAGCAACCAAGCCATCTATGGCTGCCTGGAGCGCCGTTTCTACTGCGCGGAACGCATCCGCTGTCGTTGTTTCGTCGCCAAGCGCTTTCTCTGCGTCTGCAATCGCATCCTGCAGCGCCGCCCAGCTCTTATATAGATAGCCGTCCTTCTTATATCCCTTTGCCTGTTCCACAAGCGCGTCAAGCTTCGCCGGCCGATAAAGCGCATCCTTCATCGCTGCCAAATGTTCCCTTGCCGCCGTAATCTCGGAAGCCTTTGCATTGCTCTTTTTCGCTACTGCTTCCGCCAATTCCAATGCAGCCGCAAAATCAGCCCAGCTTGCAGCCGAGTAATCCGCCTGGTTTAACTTCTTCGCATCTGCAATCGCAGCCTTCAGCCCAGCCACGCTAATCAGATTCTTCCTGGCTGTTTCCAAAGCGGCTTTTGCTGCGTCAATCTCTCCCTGGGACGCTGTATCCGGCAAATCCTTCGCATCATTCAAGGCTTTTGTAAGCGCGTCAAACGTTTCCTTCGTATAATCCGCCGCGTCCAGGTTCTCCGCCTCAATTTCTTGAATCAATTCATTCAGCCCAGCTTTGTCGCTCTTTACAAGGCCATCCTGCGCCGCTTTTAAGGACTGGACTGCTCCTGCAGCCTCATCCTTCGTCGCATCCGCCTTTGTTAAGACTGCGCGCGCCGCTTCTAACGCCCGTGCAAAAACTCCCCAGCTTTCGGACGTATACTGCCCTTGGGTCAGTTTCCCTGCTTCCTCTACCGCTTTCTTCAAGGCGGTAAGATCAACCAATGCTTCCTGCGCTGCTTTTATGCCGTCTTCCGCCGCTGTAATTGCCGCCGCGCTTGCCGGATCTGCAAGGACGCCCTGCGCCGTCTTAAGCGCATCCTGGAGATCCGCCCAGCTTTTCGCTGTATAAGTATCGCTTTCTAATGCGCCCGCTGCTTCGATCAGCGCCTTTAATGCTGATAAATCATAGACCGTACAGATAAACGTAATATTCCTAGAAACCCCATCCAGCGTAATTGCCGCAGTCAAGTTCACCCTTGGCGCCTGCCCGGCTACTGGCGTCACCTTCCCGGTTTCTACATTGATGACTGCCGGGTTCTGGGATACCCACCGAATCCTCTCATCCTGCGCGCCTGTAACTGGCAATTCCAGGGAACTGCCTGTCACCTTCAGGTTATAACGGTCTGTCCCTGCAGCCGTTGCACCCATGGCTTTTACGAGGTCGGCAATCGCATCTTCGATCCCGTCCTTCTTCCCAGATTCATATACCGCCTTAACCTGTGCTGCTTCCAGGGAAGCGTGGAATACCCGGAAATCCTTTACCGAACCAATGTAGTCGTTATCGTTTCCATGCGCGCCCCAGATGGAGTTCCCAATATAAGCCCCCGTCAAATCGCCTAGGTCAGATATCGTAAGCCCCGTGTCGCTAGCGTCCAAAAATTGCCCATTCTTATATACTGCAAAGCGCGTACCGTCAAACACCAGGGTAATATGCGCCCAGGTATTCTTCGCAAAGGAAGGCTGGCTTGTCGTATAACTCTTTTGCTCATGCCATGTGTTCTTTGTAATAATTGCCCGTAACGTGCTATTATCATTCGTATTGACCAGGACATAGCGGAACGGATCTGCGTTCGGATCTGTATTTAAATCTGCGTCTGGCTCTGATCCAGACCCAATGCTAAAGACTGCCTGGTTCCTGTTTTGTACGTTCCCAGTATCCTTCGCCCAGAAGGAAACCGTTATGTTATCCCGTTTATTGAACAGTTCTTCCGGCAGACGGATAATACTTGCCATCTTGCCATCCCCAACGAACGTCGCGCCTTCCTTCTTGGAGAAGGTAACCTTTTCTGTTGCGCTGCCGTCCTTGTTGTTGCCAGAAATATCCTTCGCATCGCTGGCCAACGGATAAGAGGCTGCCAATGCGTCGCCTAATTCCTCTAACGTCTTCAAGACAAGCGTTTCTTCCGCTGCCGTATTCAGGCTATCTGCCGCCGCCTTGATTTCCTCCCTCGTCACGTTCTCTTTGTTCCGGACAGCCTTCGCCGCGTCAACCACCGCTTTCAATGCATCGGTGGAAGCTTTGGTATAAGCATTTGCCCGAACCGCTGCCTCGTAAGCGGCCTGTGCCCGAGCAATATTTTGATCCAGACGTTCAAAGGTAACGGTTTCGCTTGCAGCCGCCGTGATGTGGAACTCCTTCTTTGCGCTGCAGCCCCCTACGGTAACCTCCGCCGTCAGGACTGCATCTTCATCAAAGTTCGGACGGATCAGCTTACCGTCGGACGTAACCACGCCTTCCCGGTTGGATTTCCAGCTAACCTTGATCTCTAAGCCGTGTACTGCCTCCATGGAATCCAAAAGCTTCAGATCCTTCGTTACATGCGCCGGGTCAAATTCTGAACCGTCCACATAGCCAATCTCAAGCCGATCTGCTGCTGCTTCTGCCTGCGCCTGGTACGCTGAATCGCAAAGCCCTTTTATTTCCTTCTCATTCAGCACGGCATTGTACACCTGAAATTCATCAAATGCGCCCGCATAATCCGGATCCGGCCAGTCCGTGCCGCCCAAAGAATTGACACGCCCTTTCAAATCGGAAGCTTTCACAGTAATGCCTGTTTTGTGATCTACCAGTTCCCCATTTTTGTAGAGCCACGCTTCTCCTGTCGAGCCTTTCGTTACAAATGCGATATGCTCCCATTTATCCGCAGCGGTCTGCTGGATATGCCGTCCGCCCAGAATAGAGTTCATATCCTGTTTTGCAAAGTACTCAACCCAAAGGCCGTCTTCGCCGTTCCGGTCACTGTCCCGGTTGTACAGGGAGATATGGTTCCTTTTCCCATCACCATAAGATGCATTCAGCTGATCCCCATGCAATAACAACGCCGTGGTCTGCTGCTGTTTATTGGCAACTTTCACATACATGGAGATTGTGAAATCATCCTGTACGCTGCCATTTTCTACCAGCAGATCCTCTGGCAACGTAACGGTCCCGGCTTTTCCGCCTTCGCCGCCTGGAAGCTGGATTGCCTTCCCTTTTATGCCGTCTATGCTGTCTACCCTGTTATTCTTCTTCGCGTCCGCCTTCTTGCCCGTACTGTCTGACAATACTTCTTCATCGAAGGTATACTCTGCCATTAAGAACTCCGACAGCGGCTTAACAACAACGGTTGCCTTTACCTCCACATCGGCGCCCTTGAATTTGCCAACGACTTCAAAACGTCCTTCCTTCTCATAATCAGACGCATTAATTACAGGCCATTCCACATCCTTCAAAAGCTCCAAGCCTCCCAGGTCAAAGACTGCGATTGTGCTCTTTGGCAATTCAGGAGCCACGCCTGTACGTGTATTTACCGTAATCGGGCTTTTCTGCTTCACAATTTCCGCTTCCTCATAATACGCCCGGTAAATCAGGGTCTTCCCTGCATCTACATAGCCGTCTGCAGCTACTCCGTCCTCCCTTGCCCATCCAGACTTCGTTTCATCCAGATAGTACGTCTTGCCATTTACCGTCCGCTGCTTCGCTACGGTCGGGACTTCCTGCATCCCTGGCATTTCCTTTGTCGCAATCGTGCTCTCATTGTCCAAAGCCCCGGCAATATAATACTCTACCCGCTTCGTCGCATAGCCGGATACCCAGCTTATCTTGTGGTTTTTCACACGGAACCCGCGTCTTGCAGCGAACCAGTTCTGTATAATCCCTTGGTTATACTTGCGGAATGCATTTCCTTCCGGCTTTGTAATCTCATGCACCGCCCCATTCGGTTCTGTAACATAGATATGGTAATTCCCCGGCGCGGTATTTGAATCCATTACTACACGCACCCGGTACACCTTCGTCTTATCGTACGCCAACGCGCCAGGATCGGTAATCTTTTCCGGATAGCTTCCTGCATTCCCATTCCCATCCCCGGTACGGCTCTGGAAAAATCCCTGGTTAAAATGCAGCATTGCGGCGCCTGCTGACCATGCGCCGCCTGCGCCTGGGTTAGAATCCATGTAAAGAACCGCGGCGTCGTTCGGCTCGCCTGACGCTTCAATCTCATACTCGGTTACGATCACACCTTTGTAAGGCCTTGCCAGCGTATGTACCATCTGATCGCTCGCTTCCACATCCTCGTGCAGCGGCTTTTCATCACATGGGTAAACATGCACCTTGGCGATTACCTTCTCGTCATAGCCAGTGACCGTCCCCTCTACCTCATTGTCCTGATCTGCCTTCAGCCCTTCGGTATCCCAGGATACCGCAACGTCCATCTTCGTCCCTGCGTCCGTCGTAGCTTCCAATGCAGCCGGAAGGATCGGGGCATTCCCATCCACGGTATAGTACGTCTCTTCCTGTGGAGCTGCAACGCTTACGATCTGCGCCGGGATATACCGAAGCGTAATGGTCCGGCTATCCTTCGCCACCTTATCTATGGTAAGGACAGAAGCGTCTTGATCCAGTACGTACGTCTTGCCATCCGCTCCTTCTAGGATCCCGTCTTCACCTGTTAACGTATACGTAAAGGCGCCGCCTACAAGCTGTTTCGCTGCGGCTACCTCTGCTTCCTTCAGTTCCTTGCCATCCGCATCGACATATTTTTTCACGATATCCGCCGCCATCGTCACCTGGATGGAATCCGTAAACAACTCCCTGCCTGGGCAGCTTGCCGTTACGGTCAGCGTCACAACGCTTCCGTCGAACACGCCTGCTTTGCCATCCTTAGAAATTGCAGCCTCATTGTCGCTTGACCACGTAAGCTTTACGCCGTCCACTTCTGCCGGCAGGTTCAAGTCCCCTGTCACACAGTCCGCCTTCTGCTGCCCCAATACCCCAAGGTAAGCCATACGCTCGTCAGTCGTCAGCTGTGTCAAATATTCCGCCATCACCTGGGTATCCGTCAACGCGCCGTCAAAAACGGAGAACTCGTCAATCAGCCCTGCAAAATATTCGCCATTTCCCCAGTTGGCCCTGCCGATCATCAGCCTGCTGCCTGCATCTAAGATCTCGGTTAACAGCCAGGAATCCGCCTGGGCGGCTGCTTCCTTCCCATTGAGATACAGCTTCGTAGATGTTTCCGCAAATACAATGGTCACCATCCGCCATTCATTTGCCAGGCCGCCCTTGCCAAACTTCGGTTTAGACCTGCCGTCTTTATAGCGTTCTACCTCTACTGCATTCCTTGTATCCATAACGCCGATATAATTCTCTTTCCCCCCAGCATTCGCCACATTCCCCTTAGTAGCTGAAAATGCCCAGCCATTCCCACCGGAATACTTACTCCAATAGGAAATGGTCAGCTCCTTCTTCCCAACCAGCAGGTTATCGTTGGCGTCGCCCTTCTTCGTAACTGTCAGCCACGCGTTATTCGCTAACTGCAGCGCCCCGGCGCCCATCCTCTTGTCAGTTGTAGAGATCGCAGGAGCCCCGCCGCCAACTGTGGCTTCTGCATTCTGCCCATCTGTCACATTCTCATCAAAACTGAAATATGCCAGCTTCTGCGGAAACGCAGCTTCATCTGCTTCCGCCGCCTGTGCCATCTGCGCCGGAAGCATCGTCACTACCATCGCCGTGCTCAACGCCAGTGATAAGATCCGTTTTAACACATTTCTTCCTTTCATCCTTCTTTCCTCTCCTTCTTCCAAAACTGCTCCTAATGCCCTAACCATAAGATTTCGAACCATAGCCGTCTAGCCATTCCACAAATCCTTCCTAAAGCATGTCCAACGCGCGACGCGCGCCAGCAACCAAAATCCCTTCTCCTCCTTTCTGCATGCAAAATAGCAAAACTATCCCATCCTTGGCAAAATCCTGCTACATTTTACCCTTATTTTATTATGTTTCCAACGCTTTTTCAATTAGTTTCCAATAAAACTTTTAGTAAAAAGGAATATTTTAGTAAAAACTGCCAAAAACCAACGTATAAAATTAGACACTTTTTTTGCTAAGCCCATCCTGCCAAAATTGGAAGCGCCCATATTTCCACAGAACAAAAAAAATTCACAAAAGCGAATTATCCGCGTTTCTCGATTTTCGCTGGAATTTTCCTTATTTTACAATACAATGAAACTATCATAACTACTGAAGAGGATGAAACTTATGAAATTTTCAGACAGGCTAAAGGCTCTTTTAAATGAGCGCAAACTTACACAGATTGCTTTTGCCACCGAGCTCCATATTGCGCCGTCCACCTTAAACGGATATCTGCGCAGGAACCGGGAGCCGGATTATGAGACCTTGATTAAGATCTCCAAGTTTTTCGGGGTATCCACAGATTATATCTTAGGCGTCACTAGCATCCGCAATCCATACGAGGATAAGAAATGTTACGACGATAAGGAAGAAGATCTGCTGGATACGTACCGCGCCCTTGGTTCCCAGGAACAAGTGTATCTCATCAAACAGGCACATATGTACCATGACAAGGATCTGGACATATTGTAAGCGCCACTTTCACAATATTTAAGTTCGCTTTACGGCGGGAAGGCTGGACGTTTGCAGTTCTTCGTTCTTGATCTTTACAGGGCAGCGCAAGGCTACCATAACGTGGATCGTATGGAACGTTTACATATAATCGACAAATTAACAAATATAGTATTGCTTATATAGAACAGCCATGATATAATCGGGTAAGGAAATATGAGTTTTGAACATTTCAAAGCATTTATCTGTTCAAAACTGGAATTATTGGCAAAAAAATTGAGATTGAAGGTATTACTGTATGGATTTCCCAATTAGACTAGAAAACCTCTTAGAAGAGCACAACCTTACCCAAAAGCAACTGGCTAAGGAACTGCACATTGCACCATCTACGATTAATGGATACTTACGCAGAGGGCAAGAGCCAAACTTTTCCACTTTGATCCGTCTATCCGAATATTTTGACGTATCAATTGATTACCTTTTAGGGATCACATGTATCCGCCGCCCAATGCACAGCGACAAATACCACAGCAGCAAGGAAAAAGATCTGCTGAATACATACCGTGCCTTAGACGCCAAAGAACAAGGCTATTTAATCCGGCAGGCGCATATGTACCACTACCAGAATATGTCGACCTCTAATCCTACGAACGGGGAATGATCTTGCCAACAAGCTGCATGGGCATAGTTTCATATGCCTAGTAGCTATCGGCAGGTGTTTTTGTGGTGTAGTGAAATGATGAATAACTTAGAAAGTATCCAGCATGGGATTCTACCAGATAGGATATCCCAGGGCATGTTATGGTTCACATTGTGAGCCATAGCATGTTTTGTTGTGCAATAAAGCCTCTATGTCTGATGAACATTCAAATATTTCCTGTTTCCAGAAAAGGCTTCCTTAAACAATGTATAAAATGTGCCCTAAGAAAGATAGTTTTAATTAACAAAGCGGATCATTCATCATCCACTTTCTACCCTTCTTCCATTACAGAGTAATTCTTCCTGTCTTTTTACAAATCTCATCCACTAACCTATGTACCGTTGTACACGGGCACATCTCTGATGGCTTGTTCGTGCCGTTTCTCAAATACTGAATAAGACGGGATTCTGCTATTTTAATAGCTTCCATCTCATTACCATAACGATTCAGCATAGTATAAACCTGACTGCTGGACTTTTTATATTCCTGCCCTGTTTTCTTTTCAAAAGTATTAGCAAACTCACGACAACATGTAACGGAATCCTGATAGCTGTGCATTCTTCCAAAGTAAGTATCAAACCAAATCTCAATACAAGGATTTGACCAGCCTACATTAACCCCTTTCCGTTTGGCGGTTTCTATAATCCGATCAAAATGAACAACCTGATCACGGTCAAAAACAATCCAAGGTTCTCCATATTGAGGTTCCATAGCAGCTTGCTCTTCACACGCAGTAACAAGTTCATCTGTTTTAGCTTTAGAAACTTTTATTACAATACGTCCTTGTAAATCTTTAGGGAGAGAGTCCCGGAGACCATACATATAGTTCTCTTCGGTTTCCCTTGTATCGGTTACTATAAAATAATATC
>CAOKNO010000069.1 GCA_948470065.1 uncultured Eubacterium sp.
GGATTACATTTCGGAGGAAAGCCTATGAGCCAGCCAGCGTTTGAAATGATAAACGAAATATTGGATATTTGGAAGGTTGCCATACAAGCCATAATGTTCCTTGTTTTGTGGGCGGCGGTTTTCAGAGAGAAAAAAGGAAAAAGGGATGGCATTTTAGCAGCGCTGTTTCTGCTTGTAAATGTAGGGATTGGGATGCTTCCGTTTGCTGGATGGGCGCGGTATTTCGTTTCGGTTTTCGCAATAATGGGCTATGTTGGGATATGCTATAAGAAACAGATTGGAAAAGCAGTATTTGTGATGCTTGCTTTTTATAACCTCCATTGCCTTAGCTATTTGACGGCAAGCAGTATTTACCAACAAATAGTAAATGTAATGATGAAAAGCTTGGATATTATGCAGGATAGTTATCAGCAGGAAATATACCGTTGCATGGCAGCCGGGATGTTTTGCTTCGTATTTTTTTACTCGGTATTATTGGCGGCAATGACGTTTGTTCTGCGTAGGATCGTCAGAGAAGCAGACTTAACGGCATGGCAGGACGCCCTCTTGCTTTCCGTATTGAACTTTGTGGGAAGCATGATTGCGGGGGTGGTAAATGGGCTTCTGCTTGTAAAAGCCTCAGAAGGTGTTTTTATACTGTTTGATGAAAAGCCGGATTTGCTTTGGAAAGTCCCAATCATAGCGATACTTATTTTCGTAGGCGAGGCCACGCTCATTTATTTCTGGCAGCGATACCGTGTCCTGCTTGCCGAGAGGCAGAAACACTTCGTGGAGGAACAGCAGGTGAAGGCCATGAAAAAGCGGCTGGAAGAAGCGGAGAATTTCTATGGAAGCATCCGGAAAGTGCGGCACGAGATGAACAACCATATGGCGAATATCAAAGGGCTGGCAGGTGCCGGGCAGTATGGGGAAATAGAGGGCTATGTGCGGCGGATGGATGAGACTATGCAGGAATTAGAATATAAGTATGTGACGGGAAATGCAGTTACGGACGTCATTATCAATGACAAATGCCGTAGGGCGGAAAAAGCGGGAATCAGGTTTGATTCAGATTTCCGGTATGGAGGGGAAATCCCGGTATTCGATTTGGGCATTATTCTGAACAATCTTCTGGATAATGCCATAGAAGCCTGTGAGAAGCTGGAACCGGGGAAGAAAGGCTTTATACGCCTTACCCTGAAACGGAAGAAACAGTTTTTATTGCTGGAAACCGAGAACAGCTTTGATGGGGCTGTGCCTGTGCAGGCGGGCGGAAGGTTTATTCCGCCCACAACAAAACGGAGTATCCTGCCAGGGATTATCAAGGAACATGGGATTGGTCTTGAAAATGTGCGTGATGTGGCGGAGAGGTATTTTGGGGGTGTAAACATAAAAGTGAAAGGGGATGTATTCCATGTGGCAGTTATGTTACAGCAGGGGGAGGTGGGAGAACAGGAGAAATGACATTGCCTTACCGATAAAAGGAAACGAAAAAATGTTAAAATGGAGGATTAAAAAATGGCTATTAGAGGAGTAGGACAAAATTATTATCAGGATAATGCGGAAGCAATGAAAGACGTAAATAATGCCAAGAAGTTCGCATTGGACAAAACAGAACGTACGCGGAAATTATCGGAAGCGGAAGAAATGCAGATTTTCAAAAAGGAATTTTATGCTGAAATTGATAAGATACCAAGGGATAGGACAATAGCGAATGTTGCAATCAACATATCAGAAGAAGCATTTAAAAATATGAAAGCGGATCCAAAGTATAGGGAACAAATGTTGTCTGTGATTAGACGCGACATGACTGGCTCCGTTGCTCCGGCTCCAGATTGCTCTATGGTGATTACGGTGGGCGCCACTGCTGAGGATTATAGGGCAGATAGCTGGTCTGTCAACAATGATTCAGAATTTTATGCCCGTTCACAAAACAGTTTTTATAAAAAGACAAGGAACAAGAATGATAATCAGAAAGAACTTTTAGAGGAATACCTGGATAAACGGGCGCGGATGAAACAATTACAGCAGGAGGATTTTGACGAAAAGGCTGCAAAGGCAAGGAAGGAAAGGAGCAGGCTGGCAAAGGCGTGGGGCAGTAAGCAGCAGATGGCGGCGGCAACTAGCGCCTATGATGCAAATGTAATGATGGAAACATCTGCAGACAGCGACTTGCTGCTCGGATAAATGCAGGTATGATGCCCGGATTTGCTATAAGGAGCCGCTACTGTGATAAGCAATCCATTTTCATTAGAAAATCTTTATCTGGCGCTATATCTTTTGGCAATATGTATTCCGATATATAAATATATCAGTTTAGGAAAGCGTTATAAACAATAGACAGGAGGATATGAAAAATGAGCATAAATGGAATAGGGGCTGCAGGCTTCCCGATAGAAAGGTATCCGGCAAGAAAAGCAGGAAAGAGCGCAGAATGCGGGACTGTGGGATTTATGGATATAGCGGCGGAAAAGGCGGCGCAGGATAAAGCAGCCAATCAGGATGAAAAAGCCTTTGAGATGGTCGGTTCCAACGCCCCGCAGGGCGTAAAGGATGCGTGGATGGATGCGGCGAAAGAAGTAAATGCGAATGGCCTGGGAATCCGGGGCAACGGAATGATGAGCCATATTTCGCAGATGATGGTGCAGCGGCTCAACAAAATGCTCAAAGGTGAAACAGGGAATTTTGACGTCCTTGGAAATACAGTGGAATCTGCAATCCAGGCAACGAAGCAGGCGCTGTACGATTTGGAGCATCCTGTAGTATATACGCCAAGAAGCATAGAGGTCCAGCAGGCCCGCATCAAAGAAGGAGAATTTTATAAAGCGTTTTTGGAGAAGCTAGAACAGTTATAGGCGCTTTACCCAATAAGCCACAGTCGAATAAGGCTGGGGCAGAGGGGTTTTGAACGGCAGAGGAGCCGCGGTATCAAAGGAAACTTGGGATTGTGCAAAATAAAGACGTCTAACGATATATGTAATAACGGTAGTATACCGATACCATATGTAGTTGGAAGTCGTTATTTTGCAACAATCCCTTTGTTTATTTTATGATTTTTTATTTTTTTTGCGACCATTTGGGGCGTCCAGACATCTAATTAGTGTAAAGACAAAAAGCTGGCCAGCAGAAAGGAATACGAGTATTTATGAAAAAAGAACAGTTAGGACAACTCATTCTTGCATCTGAGGATACGATGTATCATGTAGCGAAGACGCTGCTTTCAAATGATACAGACTGTGCGGATGTGATTCAAGAGGCAATTGTAAAAGCATTTACGAACCTGCATACCCTGCGGCAGGATTCCTATGCAAAGACCTGGCTTATACGGATACTCATCAATGAATGCTATGCTTTTATGCGCAGGGAAAAGCGTATTGTACCATTGGACGAATATCAGTGCCAGGAAACGGTGGAACCAAAAGATTATTCTGACTTGTACGATGCAATCCGGCAGCTTCCCCCAAAGATCCGGATTTGCGTGACGCTCTACTATTTAGAAGGATACAGTGTGAAGGAAACATCTAAAATCCTTGGGATTTCTGAGAGCGCTGTCAAAAACCGTTTGGCGCGGGCAAGAGCCAGGATGCGCTGTGAGTTAGAGCATGCGACGATGTAAGGGCGCTGAAGTGCGATGGAAATGGGAGAAGATAATAAGGACATTGGATTTTGATATGGAATGGAGGATGGGATATGAGGTTAGAGGATATGAAATATGATTTTCCGGATATGCCAAAGGAGATGAGGAAAATGGTGGAACGTGAAGTAGAAAGGCAAGTAAAGATGGAACAGCCTCAGTTTGGTTGGAAAAGAAGGAAGGCAGGACAGATCGCGGCGGCTTCTTTGGCGGCAGTAATGCTTTGCGGCACTACGGTTTTTGCTGGCGTAAGCCTTTACCGGATGCAGCAGGAGAAAGCAGGGGCTTATGGCGTGAATGTAGGGATATTTGCCAATGAACACGCAGATGCGTTAAGAGAAGAAGGGCTTACCATCCCAAAGGTAAAGTTAGAAGTGGGGTATCTGCCAGATGGGATGGTGGAAACAGAACAAGGGAAATACAGCTTTGAGGATACAAAGAATAAGGGCGGGGTATCCATGGCGTTTTACCGGATGGATACGGGCGACGACAAGTTCCAAGTACAGCATGGAAATATTCTTTCCAGCGAGGACTTTTCAGCAAACGGGTACGATGCTGTCTACCTGCAATGCCCCAATCTGTATGAAGGAGAGTTGACATTTAACCAGAAGATTTATGTGGCGTTTACGGACGTCCATTATGTAATGGAAATGTATGTGGCGTCGGACGTGAGTAAGGAAGAGGCCGTTAAGATTGCAGAAGGCGTAAAGCTGATTCCGACAGATGATATGGATGACGGCGAGATTGTTGTCGCCCAGGATTGGAGCGCATACCAGGAGCATATGGACGAGGTAGAAGAAGTTGTAGAAGAAGAGAATGCTACCGTGCCTAAAGAAAAAATGAAAAATACCCATGCCATTGGAGAATCTTTTGCAGTAAATGGCGATGGGCTTACCGCAAAGGTGTCAAAGGTTCAGGTGACGGATGATATCAGCTTGTTGGATGAAGCATTGCTGGACGAAAGCTTGAAAGCGGAAGTGGACGAGAATGGGAAGCTACGCCCTGCGACCATTCAATATGTCACGGATGGCGGGCTGGATACCTTGGGGCAGGAAGTGAAATCACGCGAGGTAGCCCAAAAGCTAGTATATGCTACAATAGAATATACCAATTCCAGTGACAAAGAGATGTCGGACGTGCTGTTTTTGGCTCAGTTAAACCGCATACGTGAAGTGGATGGACAGATGCGGATGGTAGAGGAAGAAAAACCAGAAGCTGGGGATGGATGGGATCGGGCGATCAACCATGGCTTATCCCAATTCTGGGAAATGACATACTACGATGTCCATGACGGAGAGGATGGCAAGAACTATTTTGGAAGCATTCAGCCTGGTGAAACAGCAACCGTACATGTAGCATGGGTTGTAACAGAAGAGGAACTTGCAAATCTTTACGTTAGCCTTGATACCTATGGTGGGTACGGATTTAGCGATTCTTCACTTGAAATCGGTTATGTAGATGTACGGCAAAAGTAAATGGATGTAACTTCCAAATATATATGGAATCCCTGCTCAAAATATTAGTGGCTTGATTCTGATAAACCGAGTGTTCACAACGTTAACTCAAAAACCCCGCTGCTTGGCAGAGGGGTTTTTGAATTTTACATTAATCCAATCGTTCCTATTGACAGCAGCAGATGTTCTAGGTATAATATTCCTAAAGTATTAAGTAAAAATATTAATAGAAAATAGAAAGGATGTTTTGAACATGGGTATGATGTCTAAAAAAGGAAAGTTCTTAACAACAAGTGAAGAAGATTTGATGGAACTTTTTTGGGAAAGGAAGGAGCCGTTGACGAGCGTTGAGATTCTGGATATTTCCGCTGGACGTTCCTGGAATGGGAATTATGTCCATATGATGCTGCGTTCACTGTTGAAAAAAGGCATGATAGAGGTATGCGGTTCCGTACAGTGCGGGACACAGTATGCCAGGCAGTTTATCCCTGTGGTAACAAGGGAACAATATGCAGCCAAGCTTGTGATGTCCAAAGGGATCAAGCGGGGTTCCATTGCAGAGGTAGCAGTAGCGATGGTGAATGAAATAAGTGGATCAGACGGTAAGGGTGAGGAAAGCTTGATCCAGGAATTGGAAGAAATGATTGCTGAGTTAAAACGTAAGGAATCAAAGGGGAATGGATGATGCAGGTTACGGTTTTTTCGTTCGTTAGTTCTGTGGTATGGAGCAGTGTTTTGGCGTCAGTCCATTATCTGTGCAGGAAAAGACCGTTTTTCATCCGGCAATTGGGGATTACCAATATATTGCTCCTATATCTGTTTCCCATTGTGCGGATGCTGGCGCCTTATGAATTTTCATTTGCCAGAGGGATACCCGCTAAGGGGCTGTTCCAAAAGGTTAACCTAGAAATGGACCTAGGGCGGATTGAGGCTGGCAGGAACTATTTTTTGCCTATGGCGGCCATTCTTTGGGCGGCGGTATCGATAGGGCTGATGGTACGTTTTATTTGGCAATACCAGGCGTCTATCAGGGAATTATCTACATATAGCATTTGCAAGGATGAACAGTGTGGACGTGTCTTGAACTGGATATGGAAAGAAAACAGAAAACAGGCAGACATCCAGATTAGGCGTAGCGAGGGTGTAAGTATCCCCATGGGGATTGGCGTGTTTAAGAAATTTATTTTACTGCCCGATCGGGATTACAGCGATTCTGAATTATACTATATCCTGCGGCATGAATACACACATTTCCAAAACAAAGATCCGTTGATAAAAATTTTAGCCTATCTCTACTGGTGCATATTCTGGTGGAATCCGGTGATCTATCTGTTACGGAAGGATTTGGCTCAGATATTGGAAATAAAATGTGATTTGGACGTAACCGATCGTATGGAGCCTAATTTTAAGGCGGAATACTTGGCAACAATTGTGAATATGCTAAAAAATGCTACTACAAACAACCCGGCGGAATCATTTTATGGGACAACGGCATTGTCCTCTAGACGTTATGGATCTGAAATTAGGGAGCGGTTTTGGTTGGTAACAGAGGATGCTGGCCATCAAGCGAAGAATGCAGCGTTTCAATATTTCTGGTATGTGGCAGCCGCCGCAGTAGTCCTGCTTTCTTATACCTTTGTCCTACAGCCGGATTACGGTGATCCAGGCGCTTTAACTGTAACAGGATCAGAAGCGTCTGGGGCAGCAGATTATGCTATTTCCGTGCAGTGTAAAGGTGGGACATATTCCGTTTATGTGAAAGGCAAATAAGCCGCAGACAGCCATGCGTTTATGGCAAGCCAGGATAGCTTCTCTGGCAATAGCGGAGGTATAGGAAAGATAAGTTGGATGGGAAAGACAAGTGAAAGGGGCAGAATAAGTTAGATAGGGAAAGATAAGGTGGATGGAAAGGACAAGTGAAAAGGGCAGAATAAGTTAGATGGGAAGGGGTTGTATGAAAAAACAATTAGATTTCAAAGAATATACCAGCCAGTGCGGGTCTATAAAGCAGGGAGTTGGAGGTGTGGGAAGGGCGGCTGCCTTAAAAATGCTTTTGCGCGCGCCCGCCAAAAGTATTCTTACATTTCTTTTCCTAGCAGCGGCGTCGTTTGCCTTGTTTTCGCGCGTTATAGATTATGCTGTCACGACGCGGGAGACGGCGCGTGTAAAAAACGCCTATCATGGCGTTGCCGCGTTGGATAATTCTGTGCCAGATATGATGTGGACAGAGGATGGGGAAGAGGGGATTTCGTTTGGGGGATTTTATAAGGCAGAGGATAAACCCTGGTCCAAGAAAGGGCAGATTAAGAGGCTTTTGTCGCTTCCAGGCGTGGCTTTGGCAGACATAAGGTATATGACGGCTGGGAAAATCGCGGATTATAGACGTCTGCCCGAAGAGGATTCTTCTGGTTATGAGGCAGGAAGCTTTGTCCTGGAAGGGAC
The DNA here is from genome assembly GCA_948470065.1 of uncultured Eubacterium sp. Taxonomy (GTDB): domain Bacteria; phylum Bacillota; class Clostridia; order Lachnospirales; family Lachnospiraceae; genus Petralouisia. The sequence goes on from CAOKNO010000069.1 coordinate 7,510, forward strand.
GTTTGTTGGATATGAGGATGATCCAAGTTCTGAAGCTTATATCAATTTAAAGCTTGAACATGTTGTCGTACATGCCGGAGAACTTACGCTTGATCCCGGGAAGCCGTTGAAAATAAAAGCTCTTGTTATTGAAGATTTGTACGAACAGGAGAATCCGTTTCAACGTTCATTTTTTGACGGTTTGGAAAAAGATTCAAGATGCCTTATCACAGGGGAATACAATAATTTGACGAAAAGCGGGCTTGAAATGGGGACGGATGAAAAGGCGTTTTGTGTGATAGACGAGGCGCCGGAGGACTATCTTGAAACCGAAGCGTACGCATATTATAAGGGGCAGGTGGAAGCTATCAAGCAGAGCCTCTGTACGTATGACATTGTATATACCTCGGACATGCGTGCCATACCGCGGCTGAATGAACGCAGCATGGTTATTTCAGAGGGGCGCCCGCTGGCAGAGGGGGATGTGGATGCTTGCGTCGTAAATGCGCGTTTCTTAGAAACATACCATCTGTCGATTGGCGATAAGATCCCCATAGGGCTTGGAGATCAATTGTTCCATCAAAACGGATGGCGCGGCGCTCAGGCTGTAGATGCGGAAAGCATTTCTAAGTTTATAGATACTGTAGAACTTGAAATTGTTGGCGCATACCGTTTTACAGATGACGCGTCCATGCGTCTGTCAGAATTTTTATGGAGTTATTCGCCAAGCACAGTTTTTGTGCCAAGCTCGTTGCTTCCGGTCAAGGTTCCAGGAGATTACGAAACTGCGATGGGCGAGTTTAGCCTTTTTATTGCAGATGCAGATAAGATCGAAGCCTTCCGTGAGGCTGCGGAGCCTGTTGTTGCAGGAATGGGGGTGGGCTTACGCTTGTCGGACGGCGGTTGGGCGGGCCTGAAGGGCAGCTTTGGGGCTGGTGCGCTGGCGTCCTTCTTGACAACGCTTTTGTATCTTGCGGGAGTGGTCTTGGCGCTGGTTTTGGCGGCCTGTCTTTACATTGGGCGAAGCAAAGAGATGTATGCGGTTATGCGGACGTTGGGAGTCCCTGGAAGGAAGGCGAGAGGGTTCGTTGTGTTGCCGTTTGTTGTACTGTCAGCGTTGGCAATCCCTGTTGGCGGTATCGCAGGGCTAATCTTTGCATCGGATGCGGTATCTAAAACGCTTATGGGCATGGCAGGAAGCCTGCCGGATGAATTTGCACATGCCTTGGATGCGACGATTCCTGCTTACGTGATCCTTGCGTGCCTGGTACTTGAATTGTTATTTATTGCGTTGCTTGCATTGTTTTTCCTGTACAGGATGAAAAAAGTCCCGCCCTTGGAATTGCTGCAAGGGGGAAAAGCACGGGCAACTACAGCTACAACAGCAGGGCGGGGGAACAGAGAGGTTGAAACAGCGCCAGGAAAAATTACGCTGGAAAAGATTTCTGCTGTTAGTGATATCCCATTGCCTAAAACATATCCTGCGTTATGCCATGCTGCGTCGTATATCTGGCGTAAGATCTGCAGGGGCATTGGGAAAACGGCTGTATCGCTGCTTTTGGCAGCTACCTTGGCAGCAGGCGTTGGGACGTTTGTGGTGGCAAAGCTTGCATATCAGGAGGCTTTTTACCATATGGACGTAAACGGAAGGGCGTTGGATTTTTCTTCTGAGTCTATTGCAGAACTAGTGGAATCTGATCTTGTGGATGGGTTATATTGTTACAATCATTTTGGGGTTCTGGTAAATGGCAAGGAACTTCATACCCCTCTGGTAACGACAAACGATCTAAGCCGCTATCTAGCGGATGACAGCGCGGTTACTTATGCCAAAGGATACGATCTGTCCGTGTTTGACGGTACTGGCCCAGTCTGCCTGATGGGGAAACGGCTTGCAGACGATTTGGGCATCCATTTAGGCGATGAAATCACGTTGCTGTCAGATACCTTGTATTCCCTTTTGGAGGGAAGGTATGAGGAGAGAAAAGATCTTCTGTCAGCGGCGCAAAAGGAAAGCAAAGGATATAAGGTCGTAGGTCTGGTAGAATCGGGGGATGAAACGGTAAGCGCTGGTATTTTTACAGGGATGCAGAATGGCGGCGAGAGTGTCTATGGACAACCGTTCCCATTTGGTTATTGTGAATTTAAGCTGGCGGACAATGAAAGGCTGGGCGAACTGGAAAGCTGGATGGAAGGGCAGAAACAACAAGGCGGCAAATATGCGCCAACGGCGTCTTATCATATTGATTCTACAGGTCTTGAAAGTGTCAGACGTATCTGCGGGTTGCTAAAGACGTTGTTTCCGGTTGCAGTAGCGGCGGCTTTGCTGATCGGATTGTTTGGCTCGGGGATTGTAATGATGCAGTCTGCGCGGGAAGGCGCGTTCCTGCGTATCCTGGGGGTTACAAAGAAACGTGCAAGAGGAATGCTGGTGTTTGAGCAGATTTTCCTAAGTATGGCAGGGATTGCCTTTGCAGCAGGAGGATTTGCCCTAGCTTGTCCAGGCCTGTTTGCAAGAAGCGCAGAAACGCTTACGGCTTGCTGGACGTCGTACTTTTTGTGTTGTGCCTGTGGGGCATGTGCGGCAGCAATTCAGGTGACCAGGCATAAGATATTGGAACTTATACAGGCGGAGGAGTAATCCGGGGATTTGGTAAGAAAGGAGTAGGGATATGCCGACTTTAACATTAGATCATGTAACGTATACTTATAAAAATGCACAGAGGGCTGCCGTATCCGGCGTGTCTTGCACGTTTGAGGCGGGGAAGGTGTACGCAATCGTAGGTCCTTCGGGATCAGGGAAGTCCACGCTGCTTTCCCTGCTGGCAGGGATGGATCTGCCTACGGACGGTGAGGTATCCTTGGATGGCAAGAACCTTAAGAAGCTGGATTTGGATCGCTACCGCCGGGAAAGCATCTCAATGATTTTCCAAGCGTTCCACCTCTTTCCGCTTATGACGGTTATGGAAAATGTTTGCTTTCCAATGGAACTGTGCGGGGTAACGCCAAAAGACGCCAGGCCGCGGGCGTCGTTGCTGCTTGAGGGCGTTGGCATCACAAAGGAGCAGATGGCACGCTTTCCATCTAAGCTTTCAGGTGGGGAACGGCAGCGCGTGGCAATCGCCCGAAGCCTGGCGTCCAGCGCAAAAATCATCCTTGCCGATGAACCGACCGGGAACCTTGACGAAGCAAATACGCAAAATATCATTGAGATACTGTGCGGCCTAGCACATGAAAAAGGGTATTGCGTGATTATCGTGACGCATGACCTTGAAGTTGCAGAAGCGGCAGACGTCGCGCTTCGGATGAGGGATGGGGAACTGCGCCATTATAGTGAAGTATGTCCTTGAAGCCATTGAAACAGCAAATGTCACATTTAGGATAAGGATTAGGAATTTTGTTATCCTTGCACGGAAAAGCTTAAGGAATCTTATAGATGGGATTGAGCCGGACGCGCCAGATAGCTTGTATGCTGTCTGACGCGTTTATGGCTTTTGTGGGATTAAACGATATAAGGTGTAATTTGGGAAGAAAAATCCGATATGTAATATTATAAGTACTTATTTTATGACAGATAAAAATAGCAGTTCTTTGAAAAGGAGGGTGTACAAGATGAGCGCTGGAAACGGAAGGAAGAAACGTTATATCGAGGCTTTTTGTTACTTAATATCATTGGTTCCGTTGTTTTTGCCATGGTGTTATTTTGACAAAGAGATAGATGGCATAAAAAATGGGATAGACATTATTGGATATGCAATACCTGTTGCTCTGGGTAGCGTTGCAATCCTTGGCATATTATTTGCAAAAGGACAGGTAGGGAAAATGATCACAAGCGTAGTACTGATGCTGCACGTTGTCGTAATCTTATTTATGGGTCTGACTTGGTATGTACCGTTACTGACAGATTTTAGCCTACAATTGTCGCTGGATGCAGCGCATTATGGGTTCTATCTATCGTTATTGTGCAGTACAGCGATGTGCCTGTTTTATGTGAAGAATGCAAGAGATAACCGTTAACGGTGAAAATATGCCGCTCTGGCTTACGAATCACAATTTCTTCTTAAAACTATCTTTTCGAGGGATTCTATGGTATAATGAAATCCATCTGCGAAAGAGAACTGGACAAAGCAGGTAGGACATTATAAAGTGTACTATGCATAGAAGTACAAGATATAATGGAAGCTTGTTGCAAAAGGGAGTAACGCAAGTCGGGGTGAACATTGTGAAGTGTACTATGCACGTAAGTACATAGTATCATAAGTACGAATTTGGAAAAGGAGTAAGCTATTATGAGTAAAAGGAAGAAATGGAGTATGTTGTTTCTGGCAGGGATTTGCTGCCTTACCGTGTGCAATGGCTGCGGCTCTGGGGCGGATTCCCCTTCTACAGAGCCAAATGCGGAGCAAGGCGCTCAGATCTCGGAGGAATCTGGGACAGAAGCGGCGCAAGGAGATGCAGCGGGAGAAGAGGAAGGTAGTGCGGCAGAGGCTGGGGATCTTGGGGATTTTTCTATACAGGATATCCATGGTGAAACGTATACCCCAGATATGTTTGGGGACTATGATCTGACGATGATCAATGTTTTTGCTACCTGGTGTTCGCCATGCATCAGCGAAATCCCGGATTTACAGAAGCTGTCGGAAGAAATGGAAGGAAAGGGCGTCAATGTCGTAGGGATTGTCTTAGACAGTGTGGATGCTTCTGGCAATGCAAATGAGGACGCAATTGAAATCGCAAAGGCTCTTGCGGAGCAGACGGGTGCGTCGTATCCATTTTTGGTGCCTGACAGTACGCTCTTAAACAGCCGTCTTGCTGGGATCCAGGCTGTACCGGAAACGTTTTTTGTAGACAAGGAAGGAAAGATTGTTGGTGAGACGTATACAGGGAGCCGCTCGCTGGAGGAGTGGAAATCCATTGTAGAAACCGAACAGCAGGGAGTATCGCAATGAGGCGCCGTCTCCAGGAATCCCGCGGTGGGATCTGTGTGGCTGTCCTTGGCCTTGCATTGATGGGATATGGGATTTTCCGGGGAGAGATGCCGATCGTCTTTGCAAAAGCAATTAATATCTGTATGGAGTGTATTGGAATTGGATAAGAAAAAACGTACGAATGAATGGAAACGCCATGGAGTACAGGCTTTGTGGGCATTGCTTACAAACAGTTACCTGTTAGGCTTTGTGCAAGGGAAAATTTATAGAGGGAAATGGAAGAATCTATGCGTCCCTGGATTGAATTGTTATTCCTGTCCAGGAGCGCTCGGCGCTTGCCCCATCGGGGCGATGCAGGCGGTGATTGGAAGCTGGAATTTTAAATTTGCCTTTTATGTCGTTGGCTTCCTGATGTTTGTGGGAGCGTTGATGGGCCGGTTTGTCTGCGGCTGGCTGTGCCCGTTTGGACTGTTCCAAGATTTGCTTTATAAAATCCCATTCCCGAAGAAAATCAAGGCCGTTCCAGGCGATAAGCTGCTCCGTAAGCTGAAGTATGTGATCCTAGTGGTATTTGTTATATTGCTGCCTATGTTTTTGGTGGATATTTTAGGGCAAGGCGCGCCATATTTCTGTAAGCTGATCTGCCCGGCGGGCACATTAGAAGGTGGGATCCCTTTGGTGCTGCTGAACAAATCTATGAGAAGCGCGGTCGGCTGGCTCTATGCATGGAAGAATGTCCTGCTGGTGGCCACAGTCCTCTTATCTGTCCTGGTATACCGGCCATTCTGTAAATACATATGCCCGCTCGGGACCGTATATTCTGTCTTTAACCCGATTTCAATTTTCCGTTACCGGGTAGACAAGGATACGTGCATCAATTGCGGCGCATGTGCAAAAGTATGTAATATGCAGGTGAATCCTGTGGAAAACGCGAACCATCCAGAATGTATCCGCTGCGGCGCATGCAAGCATGCCTGCCCGGTCAAGGCGATCCATTAAGCCATGGATAAAATGCCGGCATGGCGCTAGTTAGGTTACTTTCGCTGGTATAGCGCGTGTTCCTGCCGGAACTATATGGAAACGGCTGTATCACTGAATTATACGCGCGTGCTGCAAAAGAGTTCTTTTTGCTTCTTTAGGCGTTCTTTTAGCTTATTTTGGAAGGCTTCGCTTCCTATGACGGTAAGCATAGGGCCAAAAGACATGACTTCGATCAGGAGTTCGGTTTCCATTGCCTGGTTGTAATAAATCAGGCATTCATACGTATCTTCGGAAAGCCTTGTGGTATTCTTCTCATAATTCGCAAAGTGGAGCATTGCGCGTTCTAATGCGTTGCGCTTATTTTTGATATGTAGCCTGAGGGGCTCCTTGTAGTAAGAATTGCGGATTACAGTATTTAGGCAAATATGCGCAGGCAGCGTCCGTTCGGTAAGCCGGACGCTTTGGATCCGGGATAAGTTGAGGATCTCCAGACGCATCGTCTGGTTCTTAGCATTTTTCAGGGCAAGCAGGCGGAATTTATCATTCTTTACCGAGTATTCCAAACGGGCGGGAACATAGTAATGGTGGACGCGCCTTCCATTTGAGGAGGTGTAGTCAATCTCTGTGTACCGCCTGTTTTTCTGCGCCTTAAGCAGAAGCTGGAAATTCTCCCGGTACTGTGCGTCCTGGTAGGGATCCCCATCTGTAAATTGATCAAACAGGTAAAATTGCCCAGGCTCCCAAAGCGGCGTGACAGAAGACAGTAGATTGTTCAATTCCGCTAATTGCCCATCGGTAAGGAATAGGCCAATGCGCGGATCGAAAAGCAATGCTTTTACATATGATTGTTCCAGCTCGGAAAGCGGCGTAAGGAAGGACGGCGTAAGTTTTGAGCGGAACAAATCCCCCTCTTTCTGGAAGAGCGGCCACGTCCCGTCCGTCAGCTTGGGGATAATAGAAATGATACTTTCTTCAAATCCTTCCTGGCATATCTTGTTGTAGATAGTTTGCAATGGAACTGCGTCCGGGCTGCATAGCAGACGCCGCAAGACCTGGTAATAGCAGCTATATACTTCTGAAAATAACTCCATAAATTGATTTTCCTCCTCTCGGTTATCATGGGATACGCCCAAAATGACTGCCCCATCAGTTTGGCTTCGGGGTGATGAAATGGCTGTTCGTATTGCGGTATTAGCGGCCGATGATTACAGCCTAGAGAGTATGTGCCCTGTACTGATTTCCACCTGCAATGCGCTGATTGCCATATGTAATGCGTCATGTATCCTAGTCCATCCCATACATATGGTACATTTCCTGTAGATCTTGTAAGAACCGCCGCTCTACCGATTCTGCCGTACACTCAAACGAAAAGATCCTGCCGATAAAGGTACGGATCCAGGGCAGCATTTCGTTGCAGTCAAATACTTCAATACTGTATTGGTACATATCAGGCGCAATCCGAACGACTGTCCCGCCGCGGCCTTCTTGTTCTAAACGCTTCACAATATACATTTCCTGCGGTTCTTTTGCCCGTACCACCATAGATAACCGATCGAGATGGCGTCTTTGTGCGCTCTCAAACGATACTCCCCAAAGCTTGGGACGGTTTTGTTCCAGTTTGCAGAGCAGTTTATCATATTCTTCCACTTCGTGCAATGGCTCAACCTGTTTTACCGTATCCAGGCGGTAACAAGTAAAACGTTGGTTTTTGTTTGGGTTGCTTGGTAATGTATAGGCGCACAGAAAACGACGTCCGCTCCTTGTGCTGGAAAATATCTGCAAAGGCACGCAGAAGGGGGTAATAGTATGAGCTTTCCGGGAACTGTTTATGGTAAGCTGTACGGCGCGCCGCTGTTTGATGCAGCCCAGAAGTTCCAACAGGATCGCGTCCTCTAAGGTATGTACAAAAAAACTGTGTTTTACCCGGAACGATGTGTTCTGGGAATCAAATTGATCCAGGAGTATATTTGCGATAATCCCAAAATTTCCCGCCATCTGGTAGAATGCCAGGGCGTCTAGTACTTGTTCCCTGGATTTGATCCAATGCGCGCAATGGTTCTCTATGGAATAAACGGCTTGGTTTTTTCTCTTATGCTTCTGGAGGAAACCTTCCTTCCCATAGTGGTTGCATTTGCGCCGCACGGTTTGGATATCAAAGAGCGTCCCATATTCCTGGAGCAGGCAGTCAGTGATTTCTTCAGCGGTACGGCTGACGCCGTCTTGAAGCAGCATAAGTATCAGGAAATGGAGCACGATATCATTATCTGTAAAGCTTTTTGTTTTCCATACGCGGTATAAGGGGTTTGTGTCCAAAAGGTTGCTGTCGATGGCAAGTGAGATATTAGAGCCATTTGGGGCATAATCTTTCCGGACGTAAGGGGCAAGCCAGCATTCTAAACGCCTACGTTCATTGTCGTAGGTGCGCGGGCTTTTGTTGGTAAAGTCTGTGCGTGTTTTAAAGCCGTAGACAAAGAAGTCTCGGACGTAATCCCTTGATTTGGGGAAGCTTTTTACAAGTTCTTGAAAAGCAGACATGGGGGGCTCCTTTCTTATGAGGGGGGATGCAAGGAAGGGGGGACGTCGCAAAAGGGGGACGCAGCAAAAGGGGGGTGTGGCTTCTGCTCAGGCAGAGGCAACGCTCCGGCAAACTAACCGCTAAGTCCGGCTAAGACGCTCAGGAGAGCCTTCGCGCCTAAACCTACCTAAGCGGTGGATTTCGCCTACGCTAAAAGCGCCTTGGAATGCCTTCCCAGAAGCTACACCCCCCTTCTGCAGCTGTTTCTTGGCGCCGGAAGTTCTTGTAGCAAGAAAGCAATAATAATTTTAAAACGAAAGCGGATAATGGCAAAATAATATATAAGGTAGGTAAAAAAGTTAGTGATAAAACAAAAGTAATCAATGATTTATTGACAGTATACCATAGTTTCTTTGCTTGAGGTAGATACATAGATTATAAGTTCGCAACTTTTTTGAAATGATCTATTGGAAAATATTGTATATAATAATTTCATCCAGCAGAACTAAGATTGGAGAAGTAATAAATCATTCCTGTTATAACTTGGTAGAAAGTATACTTGACACAGATAATGAAAACGTCCTAAACAAATAAAGACATTTCGTCGAAGAAGTAACAAATCTTAAATGTTATAGCTAGACAGAAAGTATCCTTGATACAGTCAAATGAAATGCCATAGACGAATAAAGATGCTTAGTTGGAGAAGTAAGGAATCATTTATGATATAACTTGGTAGAAAGTATACTTGATACAACCAATTAAAATGCAAAACCTCAATGAAGATACCTGGATGAAGAAGAAATAAAGCATTTATGATATAGCTAAACAGAAAGTATCCTTGATACAGTCAATTGAAATGTCTTACACTATTACAGATACTTGATAAGCCAAGAAACAGCCGCTGGGGCAGGGGGCAGGCTCTGCATGGGCATTTCAAGGCGCTTTTAGCGTAGGCGAAATCTACCGCTTAGGTAGGTTTAGGCGCGAAGGCTTTCCTGAGCGTCTTAGCCGGACTTAGCGGTTAGTTTGCCGGAGCGTTGCCCCTGGTCCATGCAGAGCCTGCCCCCTGCCCCAGCGGCGTCCCTTTGCCCAGAAAAAGATTTCAAACAAAAGCGGCGTCCCTTTGCCCAGAAAAAGGCTCCTTACCCCAGCAATGCCCCCGTATTCCCTATGTATGAAAATATATAGGCGATTGCAAAACTCCCTTTCTAGAAACAGCGGATGTACAATCTGTA
>CAOKNO010000070.1 GCA_948470065.1 uncultured Eubacterium sp.
TGCTTGAGGATTATGCGGAAAAGAACGGTTTTACGGGCATACGCCACTTTACCGAAATGTAAACCGCTTAATTAATACAAAGGGCATGAACAAAATATTAGGAAAACCGCTGAAAACAAGGGATTCCGGCACATTGAGTGTTGCTGCAATTCCTTGTTTTGGGGCTGTGTCAGGGCAGCATGAGAGTGGCTGTTACAAGTGGCCACAGTGGTCATAAATCTGACCCCTCTGAAACGTAATCGAAGGAGCTCAGGTACGCTTGAAAAAAAGCAGATGCTTTAGTATAATGGAAGCATGGCAGAAACGGGAATCTGATGGGATATCTGCCATTTATGAGAAAGGCGGTAGATGCCATTGAAAGCAGATACGATCACAAAGGATTATGTAAAAGATGCAGGCGTGTTTGCCGATATTTTTAATTACTATATTTACGGTGGGCGGCAGGTGATCCTGCCGGAGCAGCTCACGGAGCGTGATTCCACGAAGATAGCGCTGCCATACGGTGCGGACGGCGCAGTGGTTCCCGTCCAGAAATTCCGTGATGTGCAGAAGCTGTATGCGGCAATGACGGATGGGAAGATGGAATATGTCCTTTACGGCGCGGAGAATCAGGCTGAAATTCATTATGCTATGCCTGTTAAGAACAATCTCTATGATGCGCTGGAATACGCAGGGCAGGTGGAAGAGGCGGCAAAGTCGCACCGGAAGGAAATGAAGCGGAAAAAAGAGGAAAGGGAAGCGTTTGCAGAAGAAGGCGGGAAAACACCAAGCGCAGGTGAATTCTTAAGCGGTTTCTGGGCGGAAGACAGGCTGATACCATCCATCACGGTGACTGTATTTTTCGGCTCGGAAGAGTGGAATGGGCCGTTAAGCCTGTTTGATATGATGGATGTGTCAGATCCGGATGTGCTTGCCTGCATGGACAATTACCATGTGCGGCTGATTGCCCCGGCGCAGATGGCGGATGAGGAGATTATGAAATTCCAGTCCAGCCTGCGGGAAGTCATGCTGTTCATCAAGTATTCGAAAGACAAGGAAAATTTAAGTAGGGTATTGGCAGCCAATGAAGAGCGTTTCCGGGAAGTGGAACGCAGGGCGGCAGATGTGATTGAAGCAATTACAAATTCGGGCATAAAATATGATGAAGAAGACGAGGTGGTTAATGTGTGCCAGGCGATTCAAGAAATGAGGAAAGAGGAAAGGCAGATAGGAGAATTAAATAAGGCCAAGGAAGCGGCTGAAAAATTGTATGAAATGGGACTTGATACGGATAAAATAGCCCAGGCAGTCGGTTATGCTGTGGAAACGGTAAAGGGTTGGCTTGGGCTTGAATCATAATGCATAATAATGTGTTGATGCCCCTGAACAATATTTAACAGCAGCCAGGCGGCTATTTCAAATTAATGCCATAGGATTTTGGGCACTCGCAGGCAAAAGTCAGCAGTTTCCGTGATAGTATCCGAGTTTTGCGTGAAAGTATAAGGGTTTCCGTGATAGTTTGGAGTTTTGCAGGAGAGTTTGCGAAGAGTGATAGATAGAGTGTAAATATCCAGAAAAGAGGGGACTAAATTGAACCTGATTTTAACAGGATTGAGTTTCGGTCAGGGTTCCGGATGTATAACTGGAAAGAACGGCATCTGGGTTTCTTTGTTTCAGAGGGGGAATTTGAGGTACGGGATGCAGTGATTATGACAGAACAATAGTTAGGCAAAGAATATTTTCCGGGCGAGCCTGACAGATGCCGGGCACTGATGGTAATTACATATCAGCGCAGGGAAGTGTTTGGAAATTCTCGTAATATATTAAAAATGGCAAACAAAAGCGATACATTTTGGCGGGTGTGCTGCGTTTCACGATGAATGTGGATTGCAACGCACCTGTTTTTTTGTCTTCAACTGATAAAAAGAAACCCATCCAGGTGGGGGAGATTTACAAAAGGTATATTTCTCTGATACAAGTACCCAAAGCGTAGAGGACAAGTTAAAGCGTGTAATTCTTCACGATTTAGAAAGTGATAAAAAATGATGAATACTTCCAGCGATATGTGGTATATTTTTGGGATATACCCAAAGGGCATCCCAAGATGCCCATATGGCCGTTTCATAAAGCATGGGCAATATATACAAAAAATCTCCTTTAAAATTGTAAAAATTATTGAAATTTTTTGGTAATATGGAAAAAGTATTTACAATGTGAAAATTTTGTGTTTTAATAGAGGAGTAAAACGTTTAATCAATGAAGTGAGGAGAACAATACTTCCATTTTTTTCCTTTTTAATAAGATATGTTTTCTGAACCTGGGAATCTATGGGGCATTATTGTATTTCAAACAAGGTTAAACGTATATTCAAAAAGAGATTGCAAAGAGAGAATTTGCACAAAAAGAAAGGAGAAGGTAACATGAGGAAACGTGCAAACAGCAGATTAACGGCGCGCATCCTGGCATATGTCATGGCGCTTGCAGTTATGGTTACTTCGCTGCCGGCAACGATGCTGGTACATGCAGAAGAAGGCGCCGCCGATGCAGGGCCAGCAAACATTGCGCCGCAAGCAACCGCAACCGCAACGGTTGACCGCCCAGGCGATGGCGGCGGCGTAGCGGCGCTGAACAATGAAGTAGAGCCAAAGGCTTCCCTTAATTCACAGGAGAACGCCATTAACTTGAAAGATGCATGGCATACCTGGACCTGTGAAGGGCAGGAGGTATTTGCCCAATATACCTGGGAGAAAACGGCTGAGATCAGCAGCGCCCAGATTTATTATTTTGCTGACGGCGGCGGGATCTTAATCCCTGCTAAGGTAAAATTTGAATACTTCGACGAAGCGGCGAAGGAGTGGAAGGAAGCGAAGACGGAAGAGCTTACGACAGACGCCAGCAAATACGGGGAATATATGGACAAGTTCAATGTTACAGAATTTGAAACCCCGATTGTGACAAGCCAGTTAAAGGTTACGTTAACCCCGCAGGAGCCGTCCCCTGGGCTGCACGCCGTAGGGATCCGCGAATGGAAAGTCCTTGGGGAATTGAAGGATCCAGTCGCAGGGGAAGACGGCGTTACCGTAACCCAGACGGCCAACGGATACCGCCTGTCCAACGATTACTTTATCGTAGAAACCGGAACCTACGGCAATATCCACAGCCTTCAGATTAAGGGCGACCAGTTCCCAACCAACTATGTGATGAACCCGTCGAATGCAGCGGCGCAGGCTTCGGCAGCAGGGCATCAGTGGTTAGGGGAATTGATGTTCAAGGTAAAATCTGGGGATTCTGATTGGAACGAGCAGAATACCGGGCGTTCTGCAAGCGGCAGGAACGTAACGCTTGACGGCAGCAAGGTTGTCGTTACTTATGAAAACGCAACAGAAGAAAAAGGGATTAAGGATTTCAAATTAGTGGAGACGTATTCCTTAGAGCCGAACGGGAAGCTTCGTTGGGAAATTACCGTAACGAACACAAAGGACAACGATCTTGTAATTGGGGATTTTGGATTGCCGCTGGCATTTAACGAGTACTGGCCAGGCGGGGAAGAAATCTATGAAACAAGGACCGTAGACCACAGCTTTGTCGGCAAGGATTCTTCTTACCTCTATGTGACAAGGCCAAGCGGGCTTGGGAAATTCCTGGTGATGACGCCGGATGTAAGCACAGGCGCAGGCTTTGAATACCAGGATCACTGGAGGGCTGCGGAACGTGCCGAGGATGAGAGATCCTGGTGCCAGGATGAATCTGGCTGGGCAAACGGGCTGAATGTATTCTACATCCATTCCGACGTGATTAAGTCTACCAACCGTGGATATTTGGACAATACGTCGCTGACCTTAAAGCCAGGCGAATCTAAGACGTATGCGTTCAACTTTACGGCGGCAGAGGATGAAGATCATATGAAGTCCATCCTTTACAACGAAGGCATTATCGACGCAACGGCAGTCCCAGGTATGGCTTACTCTGTGAACATGCCAGGGAAAATGTACTTACATACAGGGCTTTCCAAGGATGATATCAGCTTTTCCATCCAGTGCCCGCACGAAAACGGGCTTCATGAAGGGAACCCAAAGACGGTAAGCAACCATCTCGAATGCAAGAAGAACGACGCCAATACGTACGTTAAATATTTGGAAACCAAAGAGGATGGCGGCGAGCAGTACCATATCTATGAACTGAAGTTTGCAGATCTTGGCCAGAACAATGTGGTGGTAAATTATACAACGGACGGGGCGCAGAAGCAGACAGTCCTTCAGTTCTATATGATGGACAATGTAGCCGACGCATTGGAAACGCACTCTGACTTTATGGTAGAAAAGACCCAGATCAATACGCCGGGGCAGACCGGGGACAAGGTCTTTGACGACTGGATGATGGACAACAAAAAAGTCCGTGCGGAAATCGAACCAAATTACTGGGAAATGAGTTACTGGGGATGGGGCGACGACTGGGGCTTAACCCATGGCGAGTATATCGCAGAGAAGAACGTTTACCAGCCAGTGGCCAAAGAGATCGAGGCGGTGGATCAGTACCTGGATGTAGCAATCTGGAACGGGCTGATGCGCGAGCACCAGACGGATTATAAGATCCATGACTTTTTGATGGTAGCGCCGAACGCTTCCCCAGATGGCCGTGGATATGCATACCCGCATATTTATAATACGTATTTCTCGATGTATAAGATTGCAAAGAAATATCCAGATACCGTAGAATACATTGAAGAAACAGATACGTACCTGCTGCGCGCATACCGTATCCTGAACGCGCTGTATGGAAACGGCGTAGGCTATAACTGGGCGACAGGTCTGATGGGCGAGCTGACGACCCCGGCGATTATCGCTGCGCTGCGCGAAGAAGGCTACTATGAAGAAGCAGACAATGTCGTATCCATTATGGCAAGGAAATACAACAACTTTAAGAACACGAAATACCCTTATGGTTCCGAGTATTCGTATGACAATACAGGCGAGGAAGCAGTGTATACCTTGGCGAAGGTAAACCTTGGGAACGATACGGATAATGCATCTACGATGATGAGCAAGATCAATTCCAAGACTAGGGCTTGCCGCGGCGTACAGCCGGTTTGGTATCATTATGCAAACCCGACGACCATCTGTGGCGAGAACTGGTGGAACTTCCAGTATACGGCAGCCCTGGCAGGCTATACGATGGACGACTGGCTCAGGCTGCAGGAGAACGGCATGACGGCAGAAGAGCGGGCGAAGGCTTCCCGTGTCAACTATGCGGCAAAGCTTGCGAACTTAACCTGTATCAACTCTGGGCAGATCGATGCGGATCCTGAGAATATCGGTACGGTTTCCTGGACGTACCAGTCCGAAATGGGGAACTTAGGCGGCCAGGGGACTGGCGGCGGAAACCTGCACAACGGCTGGAGGCAGATGGCAGGCGAGGCTGATTTAGGCTTGTTCGGCGCATTGCAGATTTTATCCGCCGATGTTACGGTAGACCCAATCTTCGGTTTATTTGGCTATGGCTGCGAAGTAAGCGAAGCAAATGGAAAATACACGGTAACCCCATTGGATGGATTGTTTACGAAACTGAACTTTATCAACAATAAACTCTATATTGAATTAGAGCGTGACCAGTATACAAGGGCGGTCGTTGGAACAGACAATACCTCGGTAGAGCTTTCCATGAAGAATATCGAAGGGACAGCCCATGATACCGAAATTGATTTCACAGGCTTAAAAGCAGGGGCTTATGAGATCTTAGTAAATAACAAAGCGGCAGGCACCTTCCAGGCAGTAGACGGCCAGACGTCTACCATTACGGTTTCCTTGCCAAAAGCAGACACAGCAACCGTAAAGGTGGTATCTGGGACAGCAGGCGCGAACCAGAAGCCAGTCGTAAATGCAGGCGCAGATCAGACAGTAGGGATTTCTGACAGCGTAAGGCTTGTTGGGACCGCGACCGACGACGGATATGTGAATGCAGTATTAAGCTACCAGTGGGAAGTGGTATCTGCGCCAGAAGGCGGGGAAGCAACGATTGCAAATGCAGACAAACGCATTTCAAACGTAACCTTCTCGAAGGTGGGCAGCTATGTGCTCAAGCTGACGGCAAACGATGGAGAACTTTCTGAAAGCGATACCGTGACATATACGGTTACGGAAGACGCAGCAAAGCTGGAAGTCATTGCAGCTTATGATTTTGAGTCTATTTCCGCAGATAAGAAATATGTCATGACGACAGGCGGAAAGGAATACTACGGCGTACTGACGTATAACCCGCAGCTTGTAGATGGAAAGTCAGGCAAGGGGCTTAAAATGACAGGCAAGATTGGCGGAGGATACTTAGAACTGCCGCATACATTGACCGATCTCGTGTCAAATGCGACGGTATCCATGGATGTATACCTGAACGCCAACCAGGCGAACCATACGACCATATTCCGGTTTGGCGAGGCAGTTGTTGTTGAACTTGTCAACGGGAACGAGCTGTCTATGACAGTCAACGGGAACACGAAGAACACAGGGATTACGCTTGCACCTCAGTACTGGAAAAACATTGCGTTAACTGCAAACGGCGGCGATTACGCTCTTTATGTCGACGGCGTGAAACGTGCAGAATTAAAAGACGCCGGGCTTATCCTAAAGGATATCCAGCAAAGCGCAAGATACCTGGTAGGACGTAATATTGCAGAATCAGGCGCATTCCTGAACGCAGTCGTAGATAATTTTGCATTCCGCTCCAAAGCGTTGACGGATGCAGAAATGAAAGATACGTTTGGAAGCAGCGAAACAGCAGAGATTATTTCTGCAAAAGAGCCTACTGTCGTAACTCCGGTCGGCACAGCGCCAGAACTTCCAGAAATGGTATCGGCGCTCTACTCCAACGGGGTATATGAACTCCGCAAGGTAGTATGGGATGCAGTGGACGAGGACAGCTACAAAGAGGCCGGGCAGTTCGTTGTAGGCGGGACAATTGAAGGTACAGATGTAACGGCTACCGTCCGGGTAATCGTAGTGGCAGGGAAGCTGCAGAATATCGCTTCCGCTGCAAATGCTACAGCAATTATCAACAGCGTACAAGATCTCGGGGGCGTGGCAGGCTTGAACGATGGCAACGATCCGGCCAACTCTAGGGATACCTCTCATGGGGCATGGCACAACTGGTTAGGCAACCAGGGCGGGCCGGCATGGATCCGTTACGATTGGAACGAAGAGCAGATGATTTCTAAGATGGACATCTACTTCTTCCGCGATAGCAGCGGCAATTTCGCGCCTGCAAATTATATCATTGAATATTTGGGCGAAGATGGCAGCTGGCACGACGTCGAGGGCGTGCAAGGCCTTGGCGTGGAATTAGATCAGTATAACACGACGACCTTTGATCCAGTATTTACTACGGCGATCCGCGTGACGATGAATCCAGCTACCTTGGGATGCGGCGTCCTGGAATGGAAGGTATACGCTTACCAGGAAGGCGATCCGATTGATCGTACGGCATTGAAGAGCGCGATTACGGCTGCAGAAGGGCTGAAGCAGTCCTTGTTCACAGCAGGGATGGAAGCGGTACAGGCAGCGTTGGAAACAGCAAGGACCGTAGAAGGCAACCAAAAGGCAACCCAAGGCGAAATCGATCTGGCAGCTAAGAAATTGAGCATGGCAATGCTGGAACTGACGCCAGACGTAGAGGATAATATTGCTTATGTGGCAAACGTATCTACCAGCTTTGTATCCACTTGGGAAACATTAGGCGCGGTGAACGATGGCGTTGCACTGAAGAATGCAGAAACCCAGAAGCATTATGGTTCCTGGGGGAATGAATCAGCGAGCGAATCCCTCATTTATACCTGGGGGCTTCCGGTAACGCTTACAAGCAGCGATATCTATTTCTGGAACGACGGCGGCGGGATTTTAGACCCAGCATCCTATCTGTATGAATATCTGGATGAAAATGGGGAATGGAAGCCAGTCGCCAACCCAGACGGCTATAAGATTTACGATGACAGAGGCGATGGAAAAGAGCCGCATATGGACGGGTTCAACACGACGACCTTTGACGCGGTGACCACGACGGCATTCCGTGTAACCATAGAAAAACAGGCGGCGGACGGAACAGGGATTGGCTTGATTGAATGGCGTGTATCCGGCGCTGTAAAGGAAGGTACGTCAGAGATGATTGAAGCTGACGAGGCATTGATCCAGGCAATCGGCCTTGTACCAGAGAAAGAACCAGAAGAGTATACGGCGGACAGCTATAAGGTATATTCCGAAGCGCTTGCAGCAGCTAAACTCCTGCAATCAGATCCTGACGCAACAGCAGAACAGAAGAAAGCGGCTGCCAAGGCATTAGAAGATGCATACAAGGCGCTGAGCCTAAAGCCAGTAGATCCGAAGCCAGATCCGGAAATGGAAGCAGCGAATAAGGCGCTGAAAGACGCTATTGCGCTGAAGCCAGAGAAGCCAGAATCAGATTATACAGAAGCAAGCTACAAGGCATATGCAGACGCATTGGCAGAAGCAAAACGCTTACAGTCGGATGCGGCAGCGACGGCAGAACAGAAGAAAGCGGCTGCAGCGGCATTGCAGGAAGCATATAAGGCGTTGAAGCTGGAAGATATCCCACAGCCGTCCGTAAAGGATCTTGTGCTGAACCAGGCGTCCTTGTCTATTTACCAGGGGCTCCAGGCTAAGATTACGGTAAAACAGGCTCCAGAAGGGACGATCAGCTGGAAGACCAGCGCTCCAAAGGTTGCAACCGTAAGCAACGGCACGGTAAAGGCAGTTGGCAAGGGTACGGCTACGATTACCGCATCTGTTGCAGGGAAGTCCGCGACTTGCAAGGTAACTGTGAAAAAGCTTGCAACCGTAACAGGCGTCAAGGCGTCCTGCGCGGGTTCTGAATCCGTTAAGATTAGCTGGAAGAAGGTAACAGGGGCAAAACAGTACCAGGTATACCGCAAGAGTGGAAAGACCTGGAAGAAGATAGCAACCGTAAAGGGGCTTTCTTATACCAATAAGAAGTTATCCAACAATAAGACGTATCAGTACCGTGTACGTGCAATGCTTACTTCCGGCGCCTTAAACTCTTATGGAGATTACTCCAAGGTTGTGAAAGGTACGACAGGGCCTAAGAAGGTTTCTGGTCTGAAGCTGAAAAAGGTGAGCAAGACCTCTTACAAGATTAGCTGGAAGAAGGTATCTAAGGCCACCAGCTATGAGATTTACAAAAAGACTGGAAACGGCGCGTACAAGAAGGTGAAGACGGTCAATGCGAAGACGTTAAAGTATACGGTAAAAGGCCTGAAAAAGGGCAAATCTTACCGCTTCTACGTAAGGGCAATCCGTAAGTCTGGGAAGTCGAAGTACAAAGGAACCCCAGCTTACACTAAGACCATCAAAATTAAGAAGTAAAGAAACCGTTTGTACCACGCAGATGGCTGCCAGGCACGCCTGGCAGCTATCTTTTTCATTCTATTAGGAAAGTGATGCGTTGCGAGATTCTTTGTTCTTCCAATAGGAAAGCGCCGCGTTGCGGGATTCTTTGTTCTTTCATCGGACACACTTTCCTATGAAACAAACGCTCCGCGGGGATCGCATTCATAAATATTCCTTTGGATTTCCGTTAAGATAAAAAATACCTTATATATTTATCCGGATCTTATATTTTGGAAGATCTTATATCATGCTTGATATATTACAATGAAGATACGATTCACAGCTACTGGTACAAGGAAAGAAAAAACTCCATCCTGACATAGCGTTAAGCCTTGCGTGATGGAGCGGATTCTTTTCATGCAGTAGCAGCACAACAAAATCAGAAGGAGGAAATGCGTGTGAAAGGGAAATTTATTCAACAATGCAGGAAGAAAGCCATGCGTAAAGCAGTTTCGCTGTTTTTAAGCGCGGCCATGGTAAGCGGCGTTCTCACGTCAGCTTTGCCGGCGCTTCCGGTATCAGCGACAGAACTAGGGCAAGAGGCGGGCGAGGCAGCCCGGTCGGTAGAAGGTCTGGATTTCAATCAGTATGAAACGTATGGGCCGGAAGCTGGGAACATTGCAAGAAGCGCTAAGGTGGAGGCGGTTTATTCTAATTCATATGCCGGCCCCTCTAGCAAGGTGAACGATGGTACGCTTGGGAATGGAAATGGCGGTACGGTATGGAATACATGGGGGACGCCATACGGGAATCCTGGGAATCCAGTGTGGATCCAATATACCTGGGATCAGCCCCATGTTATTGAAGCTACCCGCGTGATGTGGTGGATTTATACGGATCCAGGCGTGCGTTGGGCAAGGGAGTGCGTGCTCCAGTACAAGAAGGGCGACGAATGGGTTGACTGCGGCTCGATTGCAACCGATGGCAATTCGGAAAGCTTTACAGGCGAAGGCGGCGCGGCTGCGAACAAACCATGGCCGGCTCCTGGTACTTGGGGGAAAAACACGGTTTGGAACCCTCTTACGCTTACAGAGAAGATTGTCACAAACCAGATCCGTCTGAGCATAACGGCGGAAAGGGACTCTGGCAACGCTCCAGGCGTCGGGATCAGCGAATGGGAAGTATTTGGTTATGCGGATCCTGCAATCGCAGATTTGGAAGCGATTGAGGAAGATTTCTTAATGGAACTGTATGGTGATGCAACTCTTCCGACGGAGGGAAGCAACGGCAGTAAGATTACGTGGTCAAATTCTACGAACGCAGCATTGGCGGTAAATGGGGAGGTGACACGTCCAGAAATCGGCCAGCCGGACGCAACGGGGACGATTACGGCTACTGCAAAAGCTACCACAGAAAATGGTGAATTTGAAGCTACCAAGGATTTTCAGTTTGTCGTGAAGGCAAAGATGTCTGACAAGTCGATGGCGGAAGCAGATCTTGCAGAAATCGACTTAGGGAAGACGGAGAACAGGACGACGAACTTCACGCTCCCATCCGAAGGAAGGTTTGGTTCTAAAATTACCTGGTCTTCTAGCAATACGACGTATTTATGGAACGACGGAAGCGTATTAAGGCCGCCGACAGGGGCGTCTGATATTACGGCTGTCCTTACGGCAACGGCAGTTGTTGGCAGCGCGACAGAGAAGCGGGAATGGAATGTTAAAATCCCAGCGTTCCCACCCGAAGGGCGTTCAATTGCTTCTTATGAGCCAATTAATGTAAATTGCCCGCAGGGCAATGCCCCGAAGCTCCCGAATCAGGTAAAGGTAACGTACAGCAATGGGGAATCCGAACTGCGCAGGATTATGTGGGAAGGCTATTCCGTAGCGGACCAGACGGCGCAGGCAAAGCATGCGCTTGGAGATACCTATACCATAAAGGGGAATATCCAAGGCGACAACGCGACAGTCAATGGGTATCCCGTAGTTGCAAATATCACGGTTGTGGCGGCAGAGGAGAATAATAAGGTTCCTTCCAATGTGCCGAAAGCGGAAACCTTGGCTTTAAGTAAGGTATCCCTAGACAATGATCCAGATGGGGAGCTGAACAGGCTGACCTTGAATACAGAGAGCCATATCCAGTACATTCTGGGGATTGACGTTACCCGTATGCTGTACAACTACAGGTGGACGTTTGGGTTAAGCACCGACGGTTATTCCGTACCAGGCGGATGGGACTCCCCGGAAACCAAGTTAAAAGGGCATGGCTATGGCCATTATCTGTCTGGGCTTGTACTTGCATATGCTTCCAGCGCAAAGCAGGAAGATAAGACGCAGCTTATGTCCAGGATGAAGCGTATGACGGACGAAATGCGCGAAATGCAGGAAATGACCTTTGTAAAGATTAACGATAATGGGACAGAACGTTTCAGGGAAGCGCGCGACAGGTATTCCACAGACGCAGAGGTAAAGGGCATGACAAATGTGCGTCTGATGGATGATGCAACGGCGCCTAGGGATCCGTCCTTGTTCGGATATGGGTATATCAATGCAATCCAGCCGGAGCATCTGATCTTAATTGAGAATTATGCTCCTTATAATGGATATATGGATCAGTACGGCGTATGGGCTCCGTATTATGCATTACATAAACAGCTTGCAGGGCTGGTAGAGATTTACAATGTCCTGGATGGCGGCAGCACAGAAGAACAGGCAGTTGCAGACAAAGCGCTTGCGATTGCAAAGGATATGGGGATCTGGGTATGGAACAGGCTTTCTTACTGTACCAAATCCGGCAAGCGCCCAGATGAAGACACGCCAGGATACCGCGATACGATGTGGGGGCTTTATATCGCAGGTGAATTTGGCGGTATGAACGAAACATTAGCAAGGCTTTCTGATATAATGAAGGACAAGAACCAGGACGAAGCCGAAAAGCTTTTAGAAGCGTCTACCTTTTTTGACAACAACGGGGCAAGCTCGGATACTGGCAATATCCCGTTCTTCAGCTCCCTTGCCAATAACATTGACTCCATCCGTACCTTACATGCGAACCAGCATATCCCGCAGATTGTCGGGACGCTCTGGACATTTAAGGGCAACAACGATCCGAAATACTACAACATTGCCGAGAACTTCTGGGATTACATCTTCGGGCGTTATTCCTTTACCATCGGCGGCGTAGGCGGGAACAACAGCAACGAAGAGAAATTTGCCGGGACGTACAACCAGATTGGCGTGGTAAACGACAGCAATGGCGGTAAGATCTGCGAAACATGCGCAGCATACAACCTGTTGAAGCTGACCAAGGACTTGAATACCTACAACCCGGACGATGCAAAATACATGGATTATTATGAACGCCTGCTGTACAACCAGATCGTAGGCTCCATTGAGCCAGGAAGCAAGGCAAACAGGACTTCTTATGGATATTCCATCTATCCGAATATGGAGCGGAGCAGGAACACCGGGAATGCTTCGAACCCAGGGAGCACCTGCTGTTCTGGTACTGGAACGGAGAACCATGTGAAATACCAGGAAGCTGCATATTTTACTTCTGCAGACAACAAGACGTTCTATGTAGGCCTGTATATCCCGACCACAGCAAATTGGGACGCACAGGATGTGGCAATCAAACAATCTTGCGTATTCCCGTCGGAAGAATCTACCTTTACGGTAAAGACGGGTGCAAAGACAGGCGAATTTGAAATGAAATTCCGTGTTCCATACTGGGCTACGAAAGGCTTTGATATCAAGCTGAACGGGACTTCCATTGCAGACAGCTATGAACCAAGCTCTTATGTATCTACAGGCGTAAGGAAATGGTCTGATACAGATACGATTGTAGTAACAATGCCTTATGGGCTGAACGTAGATTACCTGCCAGGCAAATGCGACGGCGAATGGTATGGTTCCTTAATGAACGGCCCGCTGGTAATGGCAGCTACCGATGTGACTACCTTGTCCAGGGTAGAACTGGATTCCTTCCTGTCTACTGGAGAAGGCACAAATGTTATTATGAATGAACGCAAAACCATGACGGGCGGCGTCGAAGGCGAAGCTCCTACCCGAAACGTACATAATATGAGCGTACAGGTTGCGCCTGGGACGTCTGGCGGCGAAGCTGCAACAAAGACCTTTATCCCGCATTATTTTGCAGGAAAGCCAGCTTATACGACGTATTTCTATATCCCTGCATCGAATGAGAACACAGGGGCGGATAAGACGCCGTTGTTTGAAAAGATGACAGACGCGATTGCAAGGATTGACAGCGGCATGTATACAAAGGAAAGCACAGACGCGCTGCAGGCAGTCTTGAAGGAAGCGTTGGATGGCGTATACCAGAGTGACGAAGTAGTAGAAAGCGATCTGGAAGCTGCAATTGGAAGGATTGACGCTGGGATAAAGAACCTGAAGGCAGAAAAGGTTGACCTTTCAGAATTACAGAATAAGTTGACAGAAGCCTCCGGCGTCAAAGAAACCGATTATACGCCGGAAACCTATGGCAGATTGAAGGATATTGTAACAGCAGCGGACGCTTACTGCAAAGGTACGACGCATACCGACCAGCAGACGGCCGATTACATCGTTGAAATTGATTCTGCATTAAAAGCGCTTGTAGCGTTAGACCGTGCGGCGTTAAAGACGGCGATTGATGAAGCTGCAAAACTGGATAACCCGAAGAACACAGGTGAAAAGCTTTGGGCGGAGCATGAATACCTAACCTATACGCGCAAATCCTGGAATGCATTTAAGGCGTCCGAGGCAAACGCTAATAAGGTATTCCAGAATGACCCGAAGGTGCCGACCCAGCAGGAAATCAATGCTGCCGCAAGCGATCTGAACAAAGCGAAGGACGCTTTGCTGCCGTACAACTTGTGCGACGAACGCGAGCCGTTATCCGCAGCGATCGAAGAAGCAAAAGCATACAAAAACGATCCGCCGAAGTATGAAGCCGCTAGCTTTGAAGCGCTTCAGAAAGCCATTGCAGACGGTGAGGAACGCTTAGGCTATGCAAGCCTTACCTTCCCAGAGCGTGACGGTTATACCGATGCAATTAAGAATGCAATCAAAGGATTGAAGAGCATTGCGCCCAAGCCAACGGAGAATCTTGTGCTGAACCAGGCTTCCTTGACTATTTATGAAGGCCTTCAGGCAAAGATTACGGTAAAACAGTCTCCAGCAGGGACAATCACCTGGAAGACTAGCGCACCCAAGGTAGCAACCGTAAGCAACGGCACGGTTAAAGCAGTTGGGAAAGGAACCGCAACCATTACAGCAACCGTTGCCGGCAAATCTGCAACATGTAAAGTAACCGTAAAGAAGCTTGCCAAAGTAACCGGGATCAAAGCATCTTGCGAAGGATCTAGCTCCATTAAGGTGAAATGGAATAAAGTGACGGGCGCAAAGAAGTACCAGGTATACCGCAAGAGCGGCAAGTCTTGGAAGAAGATAGCAACCGTAACTGGGACGTCTTACACGAACAATAAACTGACAAGTAATAAATCTTACCAGTACCGCGTACGTGCAATGATTACTTCTGGGAGCCTGAACTCCTATGGGGATTACTCCAAGACCGTAACTGGGACGACAGGACCGAAGAAAGTCACTGGGCTGAAACTGAAGAAGGTAACGAAGACGTCCTACAAGCTTTCCTGGAAGAAAGTATCCAAGGCAACTGGTTATGAAATCTACCGGAAGGTTGGGAACGGTTCTTATAAGAAAGTAAAGGCAGTCAATGCCAAGACATTTAAATTTACTGCAAAAGGCTTAAAGAAAGGCAAATCATACCGGTTCTATGTAAGGGCAATCCGTAAGAGCGGGAAGTCGACATACGCAGGAACGCCAGTTTACACCAAGACCGTTAAGATTAAGAAATAAGCAATCGCAAAAAGCGGTAAAAGAAGTTATCTAAAAAGCTGCGGAAAGCAGCGCTAAGAAGAACCCCTGTGGGATCCAGGAAATCTGGAACCCATAGGGGTTCTTTTTATTATTAGGCTTTAGCCTGTTTCACATGTATAGTTTCTCGGAAGAGAAACAGAACTTTGGAAAATAAATTAACCGCCTGCTATACAGGCGTGATAACCGTCGCTTTAGCTTAAAGCAAAAAACTCCAATATGACAAGACTTCACACGCTGTCCCTATTGGAGGAATCTGTCTTTTTACTTCTGGATATACAAAATGCAACATTTGTGGTAAAAATGTTGCAATTTTAGAATACTGTATACATAAAAACAGCAACTAGATTGGGGGACGGGTGGCTTGTATGATAGTCTGATTGCCCTTTCTTTCGATTCAAATGAAAAAAATAGATTTTATGGGTAAAGTTTTTCTTGTATGCTCCGATATAAGATTTGTAAACATTCAAATCGGGTAGGAGGCTACCCATTAGTTGAGTAGCCGACCTCCCAC
This sequence comes from uncultured Eubacterium sp., assembly GCA_948470065.1. Classification (GTDB taxonomy): domain Bacteria; phylum Bacillota; class Clostridia; order Lachnospirales; family Lachnospiraceae; genus Petralouisia. Next base: position 15,738 of record CAOKNO010000070.1, read on the forward strand.
ACCACTGT
>CAOKNO010000071.1 GCA_948470065.1 uncultured Eubacterium sp.
TATTGACGAAGAAGCAGAAATCCGCCATTGCGCGTTTATCCGCGGGAACGCCATCGTGGGCAAAGGGGCTGTCGTAGGCAATTCCACCGAATTAAAAAATGTGGTCCTGTTCAACAAAGTCCAGGTGCCGCATTACAATTACGTGGGCGATTCGGTTTTAGGGTATAAATCCCATATGGGCGCAGGATCTATTACGTCAAATGTCAAATCGGATAAGACCTTAGTGGTTGTGAAAGATGGGGCGGAGGAATTTGCCACAGGCTTAAAGAAGTTCGGAGCAATGCTAGGGGATGAGGTGGAGGTAGGCTGCAACAGCGTCCTGAATCCAGGGACGGTTGTCGGCAAAGGCACGAACATCTATCCGCTGTCTATGGTACGCGGCGTTGTCCCGCCAAATGCAATTTACAAGGACAAGGATCAGGTGGTACGGAAACACTAAGTTGAATGAACGAAGGAGTGGGATCATACTTATGCTAGAAATCCAGGACTTAACGAAAAAATACGGCAAGCATCTGGCCGTAGACCATGTAAGCTTTATCGTCCCTGGCGGGCAGGTTGGGATCTTATTAGGCCCGAACGGCGCTGGGAAATCCACAATTATTAAGAGCATTGCCGGGCTTTTGCGTTATGAGGGCGGCGTTGGGATTGAGCGTATGCCGGCAAGGGCCTTAGAAGCGAAGCGTATCTTCGCGTATGTGCCGGAAATCCCTGCAATGTTTGAAGCATTGACCGTACGGGAACACATTGAATATGTCAGACGCGCGTACAATTCCCCGATTACAGAGGAAGGGATTGAGAGGCTGCTGGCGCGTTTTGAGTTAGATGATAAGCAGGACAAATTGGGCAACGAGCTGTCTAAGGGCATGATGCAGAAGGTAAGCATCTGCTGCGCCCTTGCCATCCAGCCCAGGGTAATCCTTTTAGATGAGCCTATGGTAGGTCTTGACCCTGCGGCCATCAAAGAACTAAAGCAGGTCGTACTGGAGTTGAAGGCCAGCGGCGTTACGGTTTTGATCAGCACCCATATGCTAGAGATGGTAAAAGAGTTGTGGGACGTTATGTTTATTATGGAACGTGGGAGGATTGTAGGAAGCTTCACTAGGGAACAGGCCAAGGATCAAGATATTGAAGATCTGTTCTTTCGGATTACGGGAGGTGGTGAAGCGTCATGAAAGGGTTTGCCTACCTCTACAAGAGGACGATAATCAACCGGATTAAAAAAGCGTTGAAGCGGCCTTTGACGTATCCGTTCTTGCTGTTTATCCTGTTCTATATTGTGATGATTTTCGGAAGCTTCCACATGATGGTATCGGAAGGTGATTTCCGTTCCTCAGAAAACATCGTGACAATCTTGTCCATTATGGTGTTCTGGCTGATCCCGGGGAACCTGATCAGCTATGCAAAGCGCAAAGGGCTTTTATTCCGTCCAAGCGAGGTGCATTTTGTCTTCCCCGCCCCAGTCAGCCCAAAGATGGTGCTGATGTTCGCGGGGGTGAAATCGTTTGCAGTCAATGCCTTGATAGGGCTTGCCATTGCCGTAGCGGGCGTGCTGCTCTTTGACGCAGGCGTTTTCCGGATGGTAATGTATTTTTTGTTTTTTAGCGTAGTGGAAAGCTTCCTAGAAGCGTCCGCCATTATCTTCTGTTATGGGAATGAGCGGTTTTCAGAGCGGTTTTTCAAACGCCTTGTGCTTGTCATGTACGCGTTGATTGCTACTGTGATGGGGATTGCAGCGTTCCTTATGATTACAAGGGAACCTTCCTTCGGGTTATTACAGGAATTTTTCGCGCTTCCGGCTATCCAGATGATCCCGATTGTAGGATGGAACGTAGCGGCGACCAGGCTGATTTTTCTGGGGGCGGATCCTGTAAATACCGTTGGCACGGCGCTGTTTTTGCTTGCGGCAGGCCTGCTGTTTTTGGCAGCATGGCGGATGAAGTGCACAGGGGCTTATTACGAGGACGCCATGAAATTTGCAGATGAATACCAGCAGAGGCGGGAGAAGCAGAAAAAAGGCGTAGTTTCCATTTCATGGCTGGAAAAACGTAAGAAGCTGAAAAAAGCTTCCGTGGAATACAAGGGCACATATGCAAAGGCGATCTATTTCCGCCAGATGCTGGAATATAAGAAAAACCCTACGTTTATCTTTGGATGGAACACCTTGCTGTGCATTGGGGTTGGGATCCTGATTGCGGCCGTCGGGTATTTTAACCATGCCATCGAAGAGTTTGGGGAGTTTAAGATCTTTATTATCCCAGGGGTGGTTGCATATATGGCGTTGATTTTCAACAGCTACGCCACAAAATGGTCGAAAGAGCTAGAGAATGCCTATACGTACCTGATTCCGGATACCCCGTTGAAGAAGGTCTGGTATTCCACGAAGATTGAACATATGCGATCCATTGTGGATGGGATTTTTATTACGCTGCCCGGGGCGGCCATATTTGGGCTTGGGCCTGTGATGGCAGTACTGACAATCCTTTTGTATGTCTGCCTTCAGGCGAACCGCCTGTACTACAATATGCTTGCAGACGCTTTGGTAGGGAAGACATTGGGGAATACGGGGAGGTCTTTGATCCGTTTCTTATTTCAGGGGATCGTCATGTCTATTGCGATTGTGCCTGCCGTGATCGGAGGTATCTTCTTTGGCGTGGAAGCCGGGTTTTTCCTGATGATTGCTGTTATGGCATTGTTGACCTTTGCCGGGGCTGCGGCAGCTTCGGTTTCCTTTATGCGGATGGAGGTTTTAGAATAATGTTACGGTTTGAAGTAGTAAATGAGTTGACGTTAAAGGTCGAATCAGATGGGCGCGGGCAGGACGTCCTGTTTACAAAGGCAGGCGCGTTTATCGGCGGGGAAAGCCACGGTGGGAAGAACTATAAGTTCGAGAAATGCCTGCTTGGGCCGGAAGGGAACCCCATACAGGCGCTGATGGGGCAGATTGGGAGACGGTTTACCGGGGAGAACCTCCCGCTGATGAAGGTTATGATGCGTGGGCCAAGCGTGACGTATTATGCCAACGAGCAAGAGCATGTGGTCGTGGTTCCGCTACGGCAGGGAGAACGGCTGTCTGTGGAATCCGAGAACCTGCTGGCATTTACCGAAGACTGCAAGTATGGGATCCGTTTTTTGGCGCAGGGGGTTATCTCGCAAAAAGGATGGGCGACTTCAACGTTGACTGGGCGTGGGCCGAACGCATATGCCGCCGTCTTAGTCGAAGGGAACCCAATTGTGCTCAGCAATGAGCAGAGCCAGACGGCCATCGAGGCGGATCCAGACGCCGTGGTATGCTGGACGGGGCAGGACCCCAGCTTTGAACTGGATATGTCCTGGAAGAACCTGCTGGGTTCTAGAGGCGCTTCCGGGGAAAGCTATATGTTCCAGTGGTCTGCAAACCAGCCGGCTTGCGTACTGATCCAGCCCAAAGAGCGCAAATCTGGGGTAAACCTTGGCATGGACGGAGGCGAAGCAGGAAGACGCCCGACCAGGCAGACGTGGGGATAAGCGTTTTACCGTAAGTAAAATTAGACAATCTATTGACAAAAACACGTTCTGGTGGTAGAATTTTTTTATAATAATTTAAGAAAGGAAGAGAGTATTCAAATGGAAAGGTTTTTTAAGGTTTCAAGGGTGTGCATTGTAGCATTGATGTGCGTGTTGTTTTTTGGGGTTGGGATAAAATCAGAAGCAGCAGCCCCAGGGAAGGTAACAGGCGTGAAGCAGGTAAATGACTCTGCGAGCGCAGTTTCTTTAAGCTGGAACGCTGTACAGGGCGCAGATGGGTATAAGATTGAGTACTGCGAGAGTAACAGCTTTACTGGCTCTACATATAACTATGGATATAAAGAAAACACGTCGGTGACAATTCCTGGCCTTGGCGCAGGGAAGACCTATTATGTCAGGGTGTCCGCTTTAATTATCAATGAGAATAATGAAGAAGAAGTGGGTACGCCGTCAAGCGTTGTCGATATGGTAACTGCTCCGTCTGCAAAGGTTACAAGCCTGAAACAGAAGGATGCTAAGGAGAAGTCCGCTTCTTTTACCTGGGGACAGGCAGCAGGTGCGAACGCTTATGTGCTTCTTTACCATAATGTGAAGGTAAACCCCAATAATGCAAAAGAAAAGATATTAGGGAATGTAAAGACTTGCAGCCTTTCCCTTCCGGCAAATTCTATCTATTATATTTACGTATATCCAGCAAGGAAGAGTAGTTCCAATTATGTTGCAGTTGGAAATGGCGGTATGAAGAACTATGTAACCGTGCTTCCTGGGAAGGTTTCTAAGGTGAAGCTGTTACAGACAGGTACGTCCAATAATTCGCAGGCTAAGACCGTAGAGTTTTCCTGGAATCCAAACGCAGTAGCAAGCGGCTATGAGTATACGATCTATGGGTATAACAATAAGAAGATTGTGACGAAGACGACAAAGAGCAATGCAGGCGTTAAGATTTCCCACAAAAAGCTGACGAACGATCAGTTTATGAAGATCCGTGTCCGCGCTTATGTTACGGTGAACGGGAAGAAGAAATATGGAAAGTGGTCAGACGATCTTTGGTTTGCGAAGTATCCAAAGGGAATTAAGGCGTCTATGGATTCGAGCGGCATTAAGTTAAAATGGGGCAAGGTAAAGGGCGCTAAGAATTATACGATTTACGCTTCTACCAATGCAAAGTCTGGCTTTAAGAAGGTAGGCACGACCACGAAGACTTCCCTGACAATCAAAAAGATAAAAGGCAAGAAGGTTGCAGTTGGGAAACAGTATTATGTGAGCATTGTTCCGAATAAGAAGGTTGGGAAGAAGACCTTTACAGGCGATAAGAGATGGATGACAAACATTAGGTTTACATACCGATAGGAAAGCGTCTGTAATACAGCGGGAAAGAATAAAATAAGGAATCCCATGGAATCCAGCGCCGTTTGGCGTACGGTTCCATGGGGTTCTTTTTGTTACATAGGAAAGTTTGTCTTATATAACAAAAACGTTCCACGGTTTTTTATTTAAAGTTCCATTTTAATGTATAGTAACCCGAAGATGCTTTGTTCATGCGTTCTACCTTAATGTAATACGTTCCAGGTGAAAGCCCGTAGGTTTTGCCCGTAGAGCGGTCTAAGCCCTGGAATACCGTGCTGTTTTTCGCCTGGCTTGGGCTCAGCATTAGCTTGCTGCTGACGGACCAGTCTTTCCCGTTTTTATCGCAGAATGTGACTTTCAATCCTGTTTTGTTGCCGAAATAGTAGATCCGGTTGTTGTGGATCTGGCTGGTCACGCCATTTGTCTTAGCCGTGCAGGTAAGGAAGATTTTCTTTTTCTTTGTCAGCCTGATTTTGTACCAGTCCACCGTCCGGCTGCCTGCTAGGATAATGCCTTTTCTCGTCTTGTTCCTGCTTAACGTTTTGGCTTTGCTTTTTTTAGTCCCTGCGTTTTTCTTAACTGCTTTTACCGTAGCAGAAACCTTTACGCCGCCTGTGCTTTCTAATTTCAAGTAATAGGTGGAGCCTTTTTTGACTGGGTAGGTCCTCTCGAAGACATATGGATAGGCGGAACCTGTCTGGTAAAATTCTTTCTTCGTCCCTAGCGCCTTTTTCTTGCTGTTGCAGAAGGTGGCGAAGCCATAAGCGTTGATGCTTTGGCAATTATTCAGAAACCGGAACGTTACATATCCTGTTACCTTTGGCTTGATCTTAATAAGGTTGCTGTTTTTGGTTGTTGCCGTGCATTCATAGTCGCTGATTTGTACAGAGGAAGCGCCGTTCCCCTTCAACGTGAGGATTGGCGCTGCGTCTGCCTCTTGCAGGGGCAGGGTGGACAGGGAGAAAAGTGCGATTGCTGCGATAAGCAGGATACGCTTCCATATCAGGATGTAGTCTTTTTTATGTTTCATAGGCATGGTTCCTTTCTTAAGTGCGGATTTTTGCTCCCTTAAGTTGTAGGATAGGTAATTGCATAGCGTGTGTTTGCCAAACCGTATCGCTTACAGAGAACGTTTTGCAATTGCCTATGTGATACGAAAGAAGGAGCCGTCTTCCAGGTTGATGATCTAGTTTGCTATTTCTACTGTAACATCTGCCCCTTGGAAAGTCAATGAAAGGAATGGTTCTTTGCAGCGAATGAAATTTAAAAAAATAGATTGCAAAACAAGTGGTAAAACCGTAAAATATGTTTAGAAAAACACCCAGTGGAATCAAGACGCCTGCTGGAAGCCAAACAACCAGAGGCCAGCCGATGGGAATAAAGGTCTATTTGCAATCGTACAAGAAAGATAGAAAGGACGCTAGAACAATGAAGAAATATAAATTAATCTTAGCCTCTGCATCTCCTAGGAGGAAAGAATTGCTGAAGCAGATTGGCGCAGAGTTTGAAATCATACCTTCGGAGGGAGAGGAAACGATTACCAGCACAGAGCCGCCGCAAGTTGTCCTGGATCTATCCTGGCAAAAGGCCAATGCGGTGATGGAGGGATTACTGCAAAGAATTGGCTTAGCAGGGCAGGTTCCTGGGGCATTTGAGGATATGGAGGACGGTTTCCTTGTCCTGGGGGCGGATACTGTCGTATCTTATGACGGCCAGATTTTGGGGAAACCGAAGGACAAAGAGGATGCGGCGCGGATGCTTCGGATGCTGTCTGGGAATGTACACAGCGTGTTTACGGGCGTGACGGTCTTGCGGTATGAGAAAGGGCAGGATAAGGATGGTGGGATGCGCTTGTTTTCCTTTTACGAAGAAACAAAGGTTTCTATGTACCCGATATCAGAAGGGCAGATAGCCGCTTATATCGAAACGGGGGAACCGATGGATAAGGCAGGCGCGTATGCAATCCAGGGGAGGTGCGCCGTTTATATTGAACGGATCCAAGGCGATTACAATAATGTGGTAGGGCTTCCCGTGGCAAGGATTTATCAGGAATTGGGGAAATCAGGCATTGAAATTTTTTAAAATCCATACTATCATAGAAGAAACAAAATAGAAGAAACGAAAAGAGAAAGGAAGGTTCTGATATGGGTGAATATGATGAAATGTGCCTGGAGTATTTCCTGGCGAACCAGTCCCAGCTTTTTGATGAAAAAGTTGCTGGAAATTTGGAAGAGGCGGAGGAGTTTTTGGAAGACTGTATGGCAGTCGTATGCAAAAACTTAAAAGAAGTGCGGGCGTATTTTAAGGAAGAAGGCGCGGATATCGCCCAGATGAGCGACGATGATTTAGAAGATGCATCCGAAGTCTTTGCACTCCCAGACGGCAGGTATCTGGTCGTGGAAGCTTAAGTAGAAAGGGAAATCAGCAGGTGGGTTACGAATGAAGAAACAGAGAAACTGCAAGATCCTGGCGGCATGTATGATAACTTGCCTTAGCGTGGGCGGCTGCCAGTGGAAGGATTCCCCGTCGATTGTGGAAACGGTGTTCCCAGTGGAAAAGGTATTTGAGGTTGGGGGAGAAGTATGTACTTTGCCGGAGGCGAAGGTTATCTTGACCAACTACCAGAATATGTACGCCACCATGTATGGCATTGATTTATGGGGGCATGGGTTAGAAGGGAATGATTTGGAAACGTACGTCAAAGATCTTACGGTTGCAAGGCTGGCCCAGATTATGGCCATGGATCAGTTGGCGCAGGAGAAAGGGATTTCCCTAGATGAAGAAGAATTGGATAAGATAAAGGAAGCGTCAGAAGCATATTTTAACTCTTTGAACGACGCAGAGAAAGCTTACATGGATGTGGCGGTAGAAGACATTGAAACGCTGTACCGGCGGTACGGCCTTGCAAATAAGCTATATACTTACTTGACTGAAGGGGTGGATCATGAAGTCAGCGACGATGAGGCAAGGATTATGGAAGCCCAGCAGATCTTTGTGTCGGAGAAGTCTACGTCGAAGGAAGTATCAGAGCAGTTAAAGTCAGGGGCGGATTTCCTGTCAGTGGCAAGCGTCTACAACGAGGAGGCCGAGACCGAGGTCACGTTCGGGCGGAACGATGTGCCAAAGGAAGTGGAGGAGGAAGCCTTTTCGTTAGAGAACGACCAGGTCAGCGGCAGGATCCGGACAGAGGAAGGGTATTATTTTATCAAGTGCATCAATCATTTCAACCAGGAAAAGACAGACGTCAATAAATCGGTGATCTTAGAGAAACGCAGGAAAGAAGCGTTTGACGGGGCATACCTTGCATTTTTGGATACGCTTCCCTCTGGGATTTATGAGGATACTTGGGACGCCGTCCAGGTCAAGGTGCAAAAAGACGTAAAGACGGACAGCTTTTTCGAGGTTTACGAGCAGTATTGCGGCTGGTAGGCAATGCAAGGGATACGTTTTGTGCATTGTTATTGCGTTAAATTCGCGCTTGACAAAATAATGCGGTATGGTAAACTTTTAACGTATGTATACGGTATCGTATGGCCGTGCGGCTGTATGGATTATATTAGGATAGAACGATTGGAAAAGAGCAGGTTTAGGAGGATATCAGATGGCAGCACCATATAATCACAGGGCTTTAGAAGAGAAATGGCAGAAGATTTGGGATGAGGAACACGCCTTTGCGGCGACAGACGACTATTCCAAGCCGAAATATTATGCATTGGTGGAGTTCCCTTACCCTTCCGGGCAGGGGCTTCATGTAGGGCATCCAAGGCCCTATACCGCATTGGATATTGTGGCGCGGAAACGGAGGATGCAGGGCTATAACGTGCTTTACCCCATGGGTTGGGATGCGTTTGGCCTTCCGACGGAGAATTATGCGATCAAGAATAAGATCCATCCGAAGGTTGTTACGAAGAATAATGTGGAACGGTTTAAGGGCCAGCTCCATGCGCTGGGTTATTCGTTTGACTGGGAGCGTGAGGTCAATACGACAGATCCGGGATATTACCATTGGACCCAATGGATTTTCCGGAAGCTGTTTGAGGAAGGGCTGGCGTATAAATCAGAAATGCCGATTAACTGGTGCACATCCTGTAAGGTGGGCCTTGCCAATGAGGAAGTGGTGAACGGCGTCTGCGAACGCTGCGGCGCGCCTGTTGTACGCAAGGTGAAGAGCCAATGGATGCTGAAAATCACGGAATATGCGGAAAAACTCCTTCAGGGCCTGGAGGATGTGGATTATATTGAGCGTGTGAAGGTATCCCAGAAGAACTGGATCGGGAAAAGCCAGGGTGCGGAAGTGGATTTCCAAATTGCAGGCAAGGAAGAGAAGCTGACGGTGTATACCACAAGGCCGGATACGTTATTTGGCGCGACGTATATGGTGTTTTCCCCGGAGCATCCTGTGTTGGATAAATACCAGGATGAGATCAAGAACTGGGAAGAAATCCTCGCCTATCGGGAACAGGCGTCTCGGAAGTCTGATTTTGAGCGTTCCGAGCTTGCAAAAGAGAAGACCGGCGTGGAGATTGACGGGCTTCGTGCCATCGATCCGGCCAATGAGAAGGAAATCCCAATCTGGGTGTCCGATTATGTACTGATGAGTTATGGGACCGGCGCGATTATGGCGGTGCCTGCCCATGATACAAGGGACTGGGAGTTTGCGAAGAAATTTAACCTTCCGATTGTCGAGGTCGTGGCAGGCGGGAAGGACGTGCAGCAGGAGGCTTATACAGACGTTGCGACTGGGAAGCTTGTAAATTCCGGCTTTTTGGATGGTATGGAGGTAGCAGAGGCCAAGCAGGCAATGATTTCTTATCTGGAAGAAAAGCAGATCGGGAAGGGGAAGACGAACTTCAAGCTCAGGGACTGGGTATTTTCCCGCCAGCGTTATTGGGGCGAGCCGATCCCGGTTGTGCATTGTGAGAAATGTGGGTTTGTGGCTTTGCCAGAATCTGAGCTTCCGTTGGAGCTTCCAGAGGTAGAGAGTTATATGCCGACCGATAATGGGGAATCCCCGTTGGCTGCAATGGAAGACTGGGTAAATACTACTTGCCCATGCTGTGGCGGGCCGGCAAAGCGGGAGACGGATACGATGCCCCAGTGGGCAGGCTCTTCCTGGTATTTCCTGCGCTATACCGATCCGAAGAATACGGAAGCTTTGGCAAGTAAGGAAGCGCTTGCATACTGGCTTCCGGTAGATTGGTACAACGGCGGTATGGAACATACGACGCTGCACCTTCTGTATTCCAGGTTCTGGCATAGGTTCTTGTACGATCAAGGGATCGTGCCTACCCCGGAGCCATACCAGAAGCGTACGTCCCACGGTATGATTTTAGGGGAAAACGGAGAGAAGATGTCTAAGTCGCGCGGGAATGTCGTGAACCCGGATGACATTGTGATGGATTATGGCGCAGATACATTGCGTACGTATGAGATGTTTATCGGTGCGTTTGACTTAAGCGCCGCCTGGTCGGAAAACGGCGTAAAGGGCTGCCGCAGGTTTTTAGAGCGTGTCTGGAAGCTTCAGGATTGCGTTATCGATGGGGAAGGATACCGCCCGGAATTTGAGACGAAGATGCATCAGTTGATTAAGAAAGTAAGCTCTGATTATGAGAACTTGAAATACAATACGGCGATTGCTGCCATGATGGCGATGCTGAATGATTTTTCCAAGGCAGGCAGCATCAACCGTGCAGAGTTTGAAACATTTTTGGTTCTTTTGAACCCAGTAGCGCCGCATATTACAGAAGAACTTTGGGAAGCCTGCGGTTATCCAAACAGGGTCTACCAGATGGCATGGCCAGAGTACGACGAAGCGAAGACGGTAGAAAATACCATAGAAATCGGCGTGCAGGTCAATGGGAAGCTTCGTGCGACCGTAACGCTCCCCGTCGACGTGGACAAAGATACTGCCATTGCAGCAGGGAAGGAAGCGGTCGGGGATAAGCTGTCTGGCACGCTGGTAAAAGAAATCTATGTCCCAGGCCGGATTATCAATCTTGTGGTTAAGCCATAGATTCCTTGCGGCTGTTTCGCGTCTGTGGGTAGGAAAAGGCTGTTGCATGAAGGAAGGCTCCGGCATAAGATGCTTTATCTTGTGTCGTTGCCCCTTGATGCAACAGCTTTTTGCGTAGGGCGGCTGTGCTTCGTATTATTTCCGCATGGTACGCATCATCTGCATCAGCAGATTTACTTTTTTCTGCTCCTCAGGCGGCATACTCTGTTTTAAGACTTCAATAATCAAATCGCGTTCGTTTTGGGAAAAATCCATGCCTTGTTCTCTGGCGTTATCAGAAGCATTTTTCAAGGATTCTGCCATTTCTTTTGGCGAGGAGCCGTTGGGGGCGCTGTTTTTTGCAAGCTCCATTAAGAATTGGAGTTTTTCTGGCGAGATATTCTGGAGCTGCGGGTTATTCAATAAGTTTTGTGGGTTCATAAAGTTCCTTTCTGTGGCGTGATTTATGTAGCGGTAAATAATGTTTCATACGTGGAAAACATTTGGATGAAGCTTGTGATATTGTCAATCATTTCTTTTTCCTTCTCCGTACAGTATTCCCGTATTGCGGTCAGCATCTGAAGCGGGGCTTCCCCTGTTTCTTCTTCCGAACACATCCTTAAGTTGTTTTCTGGGTTTTGGAACAATGCGGCGGTACGCTGCAATTCCATGAATTTTACCAGCATTGCCATATTCCGCTGCCTGGGCGTATCTAAATAGGGAATGGCGGCTTTCATCATTTCCAGATGCCGGTCTTGAATCATGGTGTCAATTGCTTCCATTGCATTCACCTTTTTTATTTTAATCTATGCAGGGAAAGGGAGAGGTATGACAGGATCCTATAAGAACGGCTGCTTCCTGGCCTGACACAGAAGCAGCCGTGGTAGGAAAGAGGGGTATAAGGTTTTGTACTAAACTACATATGGCGGTTTGCAATTTCTAAAAACACATCGTGGCAGTTGTTCCAGAATTGGCTGTAATCCATGCCTCGTGCTGTGGTTTCCCTTCCAAGATCCACAAGGAATCCTGGGATTTCGGATTCTGCCATAATCCCAAGCTCTGTGCCAAATTGTTCCTGCCCCTGGCGCTCGCATCCGTGTTCATAAACTGCAAACGCGGGCTTCGGGCCGTCTGGGGTCTGCTTTACGCCGCCGCGGAATCCGAGTGTGGCGACAGGGTGTGCAGAACAGGAGGATGGGCATCCGGAAATACGGATTTTGGGCAGCGCCTGTTCTGGGAAATGCTCCTGGCGAACCCGTTCTATACAGGATTTTAACAGGCGTTGGGAGTCCCTTGCGCCGATCTGGCAGATGGAAGCCCCAATGCAGGCGACAGAGGACTCAAACGGCGTCTGCGCGCCGTCTTCGGTCAGGCAGAGGATGTTCTTTGCTTCTGCGGCAGTTAGGTTTACGATATACATGCCTTCCTCTGGGGAAAGGCGCAATGCTACGTCTTCCATGGGCAGGATGGCGTTATAGATTGTTCGGAAAAACCCTGGATCTGGGCACCCGCCGATCGGATGGTAAGATACCGTGTACAGGCCGTCTTGTTTTTGTGGAAGGATACGGGGGTGTACGAGAAGTGTTTCCTCGTCTTTTTCTTTCAGCCGTGTTTTTCCAATTCTTGTGCTGGAAACCTGGATATCTAGGCCTTTCTCCTGTAGGGCTTCGTCAAGCTTTTCCTGGTATGCCTTCCGCAAACCCTCCACGCCAAGGCTTTCTTGAAGGAAGCGGGTGCGTGATTTTGCACGGTTTTCATAATTTCCATAAGCAACAAACGTATCTACCATGGCTTTTACATAGTAAAGCGTCTGAGCGGGAGATATGCCGGAAGCTACCATTACGCCCATGCGCGGGCTGCGCCCTAAGCCCCCAGCGCAGTAAACATCGAAGGTGTTCTGGGAAGTTGCCACAAAGCCAAGATCCCGGAATGTGGCGTGCGTGAGGTTTTCCCGGTTATTCGAAAAGCATACCTTTAGCTTGCGCGGCAGCTTCACCTTATCGATCAGCCCGATTAAGTACCGCGCAGCTTCCTTGGCATATGGCAGCACGTCGAACGGCTCGCCTTTCTGGACGCCAGAAAGAGGGGAGCACATCACATTCCGAGGGTAATCGCCCCCGCCTCCCAAGGTAATAATGCCATGGGAATACGCTTCTTTGGCGAGTGCGCAGACCTGCGCTTTCGATAAGTTGTGGAGCTGGACGGTCTGGCAGGTACTGAAATGTACCAGGGAAATCTGGTAGGTTTCGATACTGTCAGCAATAAATTTTAGGTTTTCCTTGTTGATTTCACCTCCTGCAAGGCGCAGGCGGAGCATACTGGATGAACCGCCTCTTTGGGCATAGCTGCCATACCTGCCGGAAATCTTCTTGTATTCTGCAACGTTCAGTTCTTTTTTATAAAATTTTTCTGTGGCGTCACAGAATGATTGCAGATCCTGCTGGAATCTGGTATTGTTATTTGCCATAATATCCTCCTGGAAAAATAATCGTAGGAATCCCTGTTTGTGCCTGGTCATGTTAGCGTTTTGCTCGGGCATGTCCTTATCCATAGTTTATGGAAAACCATCAGAAATATGTGCAGCCGCCCGTTATGCTTGTATTTTTTGGAAGGATCCCGTATAATGGCGTTGACAGAAGGGAGGACTACAGATGGGAAAAGCATTATTTTTTGATATTGACGGGACGATATGGGATGGGAAAGAGCAGATACCAGGCAGTACCTGGGAAGCGTTCCAGCGGATGAAGGAACAGGGACACCTTCTGTTTATCAGCAGCGGGCGGACAAGGGTATATATTCCGGACGACGCCCTTATGCCTTTGGGTTTTGACGGGATCCTAGCGGGATGCGGCACATATGGGGAATTGGACGGGAAAGTCATGTTTTCCCATAAGATTGCACTGGAAGAAATACAGCGCGTGAATCTGTTCTTGCGGGGGTTGGGCGCAGCTTATATCTTTGAGGGGGAGGAGTTCCTCTATGTAGACGCAGAACGTTTTCCAAAAGATTCCCCGTTTGTGGCGGAAATCCATGGGACGCTGGGGGAGCGTGTGCTGCGTGTGTCAGGCAATGAAGGCGCCTTGGCGGTCAGCAAATATTGTGCGAATTATTTAGAGGATCCTAAGAAACAGGCAGAGTTGGAACAGGGGCTTTCCGAGGGGTATACGGTAATCCACAGGGGGAATTTTATGGAAATTGTGCCAAAAGGCTACAATAAGGCGAGCGGGATCCAGGAAATGTGCAGAATACTTGGGATTGCCCATGAAGATACGTATTCCTTTGGGGATAGCACGAATGATTTGGATATGCTGCGGTACACCGCCCATTCAGTTGCAATGGGGGATGGGAATCCGCAGGCCAAGGAAGCGGCAGAATATGTGACAGCCCCGTTGATGGATGATGGGATTTATCTGGCGTGCGAGCATTATGGGCTGATATAGATGAGAAGGACGTTTCATCCAAAAGCGGCTGCTGTAGGAAGGGAAATGGCAAATCCCCTTCCTACAGCAGCCATGATAAGCCTTATTCGGTTTATTTTGCAAGCAGCATCATAATCTGGTTGCTCCGGGCAATAAATTTGCTCATGGCATCCGGGGACAATGGATGGTTGCCCAGGACGGCAAGGTCATAGAGCTGTTCGCAGAATACTGGCGCATGCTCAGAATCCTTGTGGTCGAAAATATACTGTACCAGCGCGTGGTTTGCATTTAAGATCAAGGTCTGGTCGCCGCCGAACATAGAAGGATCTAACCCGCCCATGCTGTACATTTTCATCATATCCTGCATCCTGCGCCCCTCTTCGGAGAGCGTAAGGACAGAAGCGATTTCTGTATTTTTCAGTTTTTCTACCGAAACCTTTAAGCTTTCATTCCCAAGGGCTTTGCGGAATGTCTCGGTCAGGGAATCCTGTACGTCCTTTAATTCCTCTTCGGATACGTCTTCTTTCAAAGATTCCGTGAGATCTGCGTCAATGCGTACAAATTTGATCTTCTCATTCCTGCGTTCCAATTGGGTGATGAACGAGGTGTCAATGTTATGGTCTAGGATCACGGCGTCCATGCCTTGTTCCTGGAACATCTTGATGTACTGCCCTTGCTGCTGTTCGTCGGTGACGTAGTAAACCGGCCTGCGTGTGTCGGATTCTTCTGCATCGTCTGCGGTATCTGCATCGGAAGCAGCGTCCGTTGTACCGTTAGCGTCGGAATCGGAATCCGTATCCTGTCCGTTATCCGCTTCTTCCGGCTCGTCGGTCTTTAAGCATTCTGGGAGCGTCAGGTATTTCTTGTCCAGGTTTTTAAACAAGATATAGTCGTTCATCTTATCGCAGAATTTTTCATCCTTCAAGCAGCCGAATTTGATAAAGGGGCTGATATCGTCCCAGTATTTCTCATACGTTTCCTTGTCGGTCTTGCACATGCCGCTCAGCTTGTCCGCCACTTTCTTCGTGATATAATCCGAAATCTTCTGTACGAAGCCGTCGTTTTGCAGAGCGCTCCTGGATACGTTCAAAGGCAGATCCGGGCAGTCGATCACGCCTTTTAGGAGCATTAAAAACTCTGGGATCACCTCTTTGATATTGTCTGCAATAAAGACCTGGCTGTTGTACAGCTTAATGGTTCCTTCAATCGAATCATATTCCATATTGATTTTTGGGAAGTATAAAATACCCTTTAAATTAAATGGGTAATCCATATTCAGATGGATCCAGAACAATGGCTCTTTGTAGTCCTGGAATACCTTGCGGTAAAATTCCTTGTACTCTTCCTCCGTACAGTCGTTTG
>CAOKNO010000072.1 GCA_948470065.1 uncultured Eubacterium sp.
TTGTACAGATTGTACATCCGCTGTTTCTAGAAAGGGAGTTTTGCAATCGCCTATGTAAAAATTAAGAGAAAAGGAGAATATACTATGAGCTATGTGGATGAAGTATTAGAACGCGTAATTGCCAAGAACCCAGCAGAGCCTGAGTTCCACCAGGCAGTAAAAGAGGTCTTAAACTCTTTGCGCCCGGTCATCGAGGCAAATGAGGAAACATACCGCAGGGAAGCCTTGTTAGAACGCCTGACAGAGCCGGACAGGCAGTTTAAGTTCCGTGTGCCATGGGTGGATGACAAAGGGCAGGTACAGGTTAATACGGGATACCGCGTACAGTTCAACAACAGCATCGGGCCATACAAGGGCGGCTTGCGCCTACATCCTTCCGTAAATCTTGGGATTATCAAATTCCTTGGATTTGAGCAGATTTTCAAGAACTCCTTAACAAGCCTTCCAATCGGCGGCGGTAAAGGCGGCTGCGACTTTGACCCGAAAGGCAAGTCTGACCGCGAGGTGATGGCGTTCTGCCAGAGCTTTATGACAGAGCTCAATAAGTATATCGGCGCTGATACGGACGTACCAGCAGGCGACATTGGGACTGGCGCAAGGGAAATCGGCTACATGTTCGGCCAGTTCAAGAAAATCCGCGGTACTTACGAAGGCGTTCTCACTGGGAAAGGGCTGTCTTACGGCGGATCCCTGGCGCGTACCGAAGCGACCGGATATGGCCTTTTGTACTTAACCGAAGAGATGCTCAAATGCAACGGCCATGATATCAAGGGCATGACGGTTTGCGTATCTGGATCCGGGAACGTGGCAATCTACGCAACCCAGAAGGCGCATCAGCTAGGCGCAAAGGTCGTGACTGTCAGCGATTCTACGGGCTGGGTATACGATCCAGAAGGCATTGACGTTGCACTGTTAAAGGAAGTCAAAGAAGTAAAACGTGCGCGCTTAACGGAATATGCAGCGGCAAGGCCAAGCGCAGAATACCACGAAGGACGCGGCGTATGGAGCGTTAAATGCGACGTTGCCCTTCCTTGCGCTACCCAGAATGAACTGCTGTTAGACGATGCAAAGGCATTGGTTGCAAACGGATGCATTGCCGTAGCAGAGGGCGCAAATATGCCTACCACCTTAGATGCAACGGAATACTTACAGCAGAACCACGTGTTATTTGCACCTGGGAAAGCAGCAAACGCAGGCGGCGTTGCAACCTCCGCCCTGGAAATGAGCCAGAACTCCGAACGTTTAAGCTGGAGCTTTGAAGAAGTCGACAGCAAGCTTCAGGGAATTATGGTAAACATTTTCCATAACTTAGACGAAGCCGCAAAACGCTATGGCAAAGACGGCGACTACGTTGCAGGCGCAAATATTGCCGGTTTTGAAAAAGTAGCAGAAGCAATGCTTGCACAAGGCGTGGTATAAGTACTTCCCTACCGCGAACTGCGCATCCTCACGGAGCGTTTATATTTCATAGGACGCGCTTTCCTATCAAATATAAAAACAAAGAGGCTGTGGCAAACCAATGCAGCCTCTTTGAATCTTTTTCTGGATCATTCCTATCTAGAATCTTATCATCAACTCTCTTCTAGGATCCTACGGGCTTTCTGGTATTTTACACGCCATCTCTCCCTCTGCCGCTCGGTAACCGTCCCGATCCCATCTAACCTGCTCTCATCCGAATTATGCTGCAAATCTGCCAGCTTCACGGCTTTGGCAACCACATTCCCCCTTATCCTACGTATATAATCAAAGTAGTCCTCTTGATGCTGATAGGTCAAAAGGCTCACAGCTTGTACAATCTCTTGCGGAAATTCCTGTTCCAACTGCTCCAATGTGACGCCAGTATCTTCTACAACGTCGTGGAGGAGCGCCACACAGGTAGCAACCTCACCTTCCATATGTTCCGCCAGGTGCATTGGATGGAAAATATAAGGCACCCCACTTGCATCTTCCTGCCCTTCATGCGCATGATAAGCTATTTTCATAGCCTTCTGCGTCAATGGCGTGTAAACCATACTTTTACCCTCCCTAATGATTCCGGCCAGCCCAGCCATTCTCTCATATGCCGCGCCAGCTTGATTGCAGCCGGACGCCATGGCTTGTTCCATTCCTGCTCCTAATCCTGCGGTTCTCCTTCGCCGGCTTCTGTCCCACTCGCATCGGACGTTCCATCTTCCTTAGAACCGCCCTCTTCCTCTGTTCCAGAACCATCTCCTTCTAATTCTTCATCCAATATCAATTCTTCATCTTCGAAAGATTCATCCCCTTCCTCGAATGATACCTCCTCTCCCCCGGATTCTTCATCCAGGTAATCTTCATCCTCATAGTATTCATCCATGGATAGTTCTTCTAGCTTCGCTGAATCATAAAGGAAATCCAGAACCTCCTGGCGCAGAAGCTCCCTTAATACGTATTCTTTGCCAAACGCTTCTTCGTATTCCTCCAAGGATCCATATTGGTTCATTTCTGCAATAGCCTCTCCTTTTGCCTTATAATCCTGATCGGAGATTTCTATCCCTTCCTTTTTGGCAATCGCCTGGACTACCAAGGTTTCATTCACTTTTTCCAAGGCTTCCTGGTCAACGTCTTCAACGCCCAAAAACTCTTCCAGGAAATCCTGATATTCCATCTGCATGATTTCTGCAAAATCTTGGTAGTTCTTGACCGTTTCATTGTAAATGGTATCGTATAGTTCCTGGGGATAGCCATTCAAGGCCGCTTGTTCTACAGCTTCAAATAATGCGCTTTCCGACGCCTCTAACTTGGAATTTTCCGTCGCAGACTCTAAAAGCTCTTTCCTGGCAGCTTCTTCAAATTCCTTCATGGTACTGTGGGATGATACTTTTTTTACAAACGCTTCGTTGTATTCCGGCACAGAAGCTACCGTAATAGAATTGATGGTTACGGTAAACTCCGCCTTCTTGCCTGCTAAGGTTTCGTCGTCGTAATCCTCTGGGAAAGTTACTGGGATGGTCATTGTCTCGCCTGTTTTCTTGCCAACCATGCCAGCTTCTAATTCTTCTAAGAACTCGCCTTCCCCTAATACAATGTCATATTCTTCCGCAGAACCACCCTCAAAGGCTTCCCCGTCAATGGTCCCTGCAAAATCAATATTCAATGTGTCGCCGTTTTTGGAACCTCTGTCTTCCACCGTTGTATATTCGGTGTTTTCTTCCTGAAGTTCCTCTACATACATATCAAAATCATCATCTGTTACTTCCGGGATTAAATACTTGACAGATAGCCCTTTGTACTCGCCGAGCGTTACGTAATCGTCTACATTATAACTGCCGCCCGAAGTATTGCCGCTGCCATCCGCCTGTTTGGCGTTGTCCGCCTTCCCTGGATCCTTGCCGCCGCACCCAGCAAGGACAGCCGCCCCTAATAAAACAATGGTTGCAAATAAACGTGTTCTTCTTTTCATATGTTTACTACCTTTCTGCGCTCCTTCCCCTGGATGAAGAGGATCGGGCTGTTTTTTATTATTGTGGGTCTATTGTAACAGATGTTTTTGAATAAAGTATGAATAAATAGGGGTTTTTCCGAAAAAAGAGAGGATGAAATGAACTGAAAACAAACAGGCGTATCCGTTCTATTTCCAGATACGCCTGTTTGCCCGGCCAGAAACATCCTGCCCGGTTGCAATATATGTAAGTGACTACACGTTAAACCTTCAGGTATATCACATACACCTCTACACATCTTATCCGCATCCGCAAGCAGATGCTTTAACTCTCCATTTTCCCGTAATGCCGTCACGAATCAATATCCAGCGACCTGTCTGCTCTTTATTGCAATCCCCCGAACCGTCATAGCTATGCACCTTCACATATACGGATTCAAGGATAACTGCATCTTCTCTTTTGCTTATCCGATCCTCTTCCTGCATTGCATCCAATTCCGGACCAACAAGTTCCTCATCGTAAGACAATTCCCTTAGTTCATATCCAGGCATGTGCAAAAAGAAATGGCATTTTAAGGCGCCTGCGGCTTCTCTAAGGTCATCATAGCCGTATATTTTTGTTTCTCCGAACTTTGTTTCTACATGCCATACATGCCCTGTGTTAAATTCCAACACATATAAACCCACAAGCATTAGGACAGGTAAGATGGCAATGATGGAATTGCATCTATACCCTGACTTTCCTCTCATAAATTACCCCTCATTCCTTCTTGCATACAATCCGCGCTTCTGCAGAAATTACCCTTCCGTTTCCAGCTTCAGCCGGACTACTTGGATATGCTACGCATAACCGCTCCCTCATTTGTACTTCCTCTACTCTTTCTGTTCCGCCGCTGCATCTTTCAACGTACGTCTACGCCTGTGAATGCTCCTGGCCTGCCTTCGTTCCCGCACCTATGGCTTTACGCCAAAAAGCCTTTTAAACCAATCCCAGAACATATCTCCTGTTCCCAACAGCATATTCCCACCTCCGTTTCCTGTTATATTCAGCATCTGTGAAACGATCTGTGTACAATAATGAAAAACATTGAACCCGATACTTTACAGATACCTGATAACAGGATAATCCCCCGGCTGCCCGTTTCACAAGCCGAAAGGATCCAACGGTCGTATTTTGGAATAAACGGTCAGTTTTCTAGTGTAAAGAGAATTTTAACTGCAAATATTCCCTTTTTATTTTCAAAATAAATGTTGCCTTTGTTCTTCTCTACGGTTGCTTTCACATTTGCAATGCCAAAGCCATGATTCTCTCCATCGTCCTTTTCTGTTACCCGCCCAAGATTTTCTAACGCTACTGGGGTAAGCACAGGATTTTCCACTTCAATAAGCAAATGTTCCTCCGTCCTCCTGATTTCCAGGCATATATACCTGTTCTCCCTTTCCAGCTTCCTACAAGCTTCAATACTGTTAGAAAGTAGATTTGAAAAAATAGTGCAGAGATCAAAATCTGTAATGGAAAGGTTATCTGGAAAAACGCCATCCACTTCCCATTGTATCTGAAGCCCTTCTCCACGGACAATCGCTTCCTGTAATACTGCATCAACAATTTCATGGTTCACCGACACCATCTTCCGGATTGCCCTTGTCATATTCTCTTGCATCTTTGCCAAATATTCCAACGCCTTCAAATATTCTTTCTGTTCCAGGTAATGTTGTAAGATATGCATATGCGCTTGCAAATCATGACGCACCTTCCTGGTTTCTTTGGCATTCTCGCGCACCATTCCAACATAATCTTTTGTAATCCTCAGATATTCATCTTTCAGCTTACTTTCTTCCTTATACTTTTTTCTGAAAATATCTAAAATAACAAATCCAATCCCTAATAGATAAAATGACACACTAATGATTACCATACATACAAAAACACTAATTGTTAATCCAGGTTTATCATATACTTTTCTCAATTCTATCTCTTCAATACAATGTTGCACAATGGAAGCAGAAAACGCACAAATGCTTCCAAAAACAAAGTACTTGATCTGCATACTATTTATCAAACCGCAATAATCCAATACCATCCTGCGCAATACTTCTGAAACTACCCACATAAAAATGATTGACAGAATACTTCTTAAAATCCGATAAACAGTATAGCTTTCTAGTGATATCATTGAGTTTCCAGAAAAACCACAAAAAACCAAATCTACACAAAGATAAGGTAAATTCAGATACATAACACTGCACCAATAAATTGCCAGCCTGCGGAAGATCTTCCCTTCTGTCCACACAATCAATATCGCTGGTGTCAATAATAGTTTTACCGTTAGTGTCAGAAACGGATAGCGTTCCATTCCCATATTTGCGAAAAGCAGGCCTACCAGCAGGAAGGCTCCACAGAAAATTGGGACTTTCTTTTTCGTAAGCGGAACGCAAAATATGCTGCACATCATAACCCCATCTTCCAGAAGCCACAGGATCTCCAGCAAAGCATCCGTCAATTCTACTGCCATTGCTCTGGCTCAATGCGCCTTCCGTATGATATACGCAAGGTAAGAATCTTTCAATTCCCTGGCCTTCCTTCTGCTTATGGGAATCCGTTCTCCGTTTTTCATATAGATTCCGTCTTCAATTTTATGGATATTTGCAAAATTAACCAGATAACTTTTATGGCATCGGAAGAATGGCTTATTTTTGAGCATTCCCTCCAATTGGTTCAAACCCATATCGCAAAAGCGGATCCCCTCTGTACTCACCATGCGGCTATATTTCTTATCCGACATGAAATAATAGATATCCTTTACCTGGATTGCAATATCCTGGTTCAGGCTTCGGATCACAATACTCCGGCTTTCCACCAAATCCTCAAGCATACGGTCCATATACTTCCTCAGTCTGGTTTTCCTGATTGGCTTTCTCAAAAATCCATAAACATTCTTACCAAAAGCTTCTGGCATTTCTTCCATATAATTTGTAAAAAACAGAATCTTAACGTCTTCGCCTTCTCTTTGCAGCATATCTTTTAACTGGATTCCTGAAATCCCATCCATCTTAATATCCAACAACAGTATATCAATTCCTTCTGCCCGTTCCAAAAAGTCTTTTCCTGACTTATACTCTCTTTTCTGGTATTCGATACCATTTTCCATAGCATACTCTTCCAACAGATCACGAACCATGATCCTGCCGACTTCCTCATCGTCACAAATTCCTATCTTTATCATTTGTATGCTCCCCAAAAAACAAACTACCAGTTCTTCTCAATTATATGAAACTCTCTTTTTATTGTCCATGAGATATTCCAAAAAACCACATTCGCACATTCAAAAATGCAAATTACGCATTTTGAAAGCCTTCTTAGCTCATGTGCCTATTACAAGATTCCCCTTGCCTAGGAAATGTATTAGGGAGCCCAAAAGGCTCCGTCAAAGGACAAAGGCTGCCGCATTCAGTACAAAACTAACAATATTCTGCTTGGTTCAGGCATACTATATTGTTTCGCTTTCTCTGGTACGGCAACCTTCTTAAAAAGTATCAGTTCTCATTTTACTGTTTCGCATTAATGCGGATCAACGCTTTCTTCAGCGCGATTTCCGCCCGGGCTACGTCAATCTCCGCCCCATGGTTCCTAAGCCTCTCTTCTGCACGCGCCTTCGCGGCCTCTGCGCGTGAAACATCAATTTCATCGGGCCATTCTGCAATCTCCGCAAGGAATGTTACCTTCTCCCCGAGGATCTGCACAAACCCAGCATGTACAGCGGCTGTCTTTTTTCCAGATGGTTCTGTAATCGTAACAACCCCTGGGGACAGCACCGTAGTCAGGGGGATATGGTGCTTATACACGCCCATCTCCCCATCCACGGAAGTAAATTCCACCATGGAAGCCTCGCCTTGGTAAAAAACCCGATCCGGCGTAATAATTTCTAATTGGAAATTCCTGCTATCGTCTGCCATCTGCTCACCCCCTACTTCATGCGGGCGCGAACTTCATCAATCGATCCTGCATTCAGGAAATGGCCTTCCGGCACATCGTCATGCTTGCCTTCCAGGATTTCTTTAAAGCCTCTAAGGGTTTCAGCAATCGGGACATATTTCCCATCCAGCCCGGTAAACTGGGTTGCCACGAAGAACGGCTGTGACAAGAACCTCTGCACCTTCCTGGCGCGGTTTACTACCAGCTTATCGTCTTCTGACAATTCATCCATACCGAGGATTGCGATAATATCCTGCAATTCCTTGTATCTCTGTAAAATTTCCTGCACGCCGCGGGCTACCTGAAAATGCTCCTGCCCGACAATACGTGGATCCAGGATACGAGACGTAGAATCCAACGGGTCTACCGCTGGGTAAATCCCAAGTTCCGCGATAGAACGCGACAATACCGTCGTCGCATCCAGATGGGCAAACGTCGTTGCCGGAGCCGGGTCGGTCAAGTCGTCCGCCGGCACATAGACTGCCTGTACGGAAGTGATGGATCCATTCTTTGTAGAAGTAATACGTTCCTGGAGCGCGCCCATCTCCGTCTGTAACGTCGGCTGGTAACCTACGGCAGAAGGCATACGGCCCAACAGCGCGGATACCTCAGAGCCTGCCTGGGTGAAACGGAAAATATTATCAATAAACAGAAGCACGTCCTTCCCGCCCTTATCACGGAAATATTCCGCCATCGTAAGTCCTGTAAGGCCCACTCGCATACGTGCTCCGGGCGGCTCGTTCATCTGCCCGAACACCATACAGGTCTTGTCAATAACGCCGGATTCCTTCATTTCATAGTAGAGGTCATTTCCTTCACGGGTCCTCTCCCCTACGCCAGTAAATACGGAATACCCGCCGTGCTCTGTCGCAATGTTGTGGATCAGCTCCTGGATCAATACGGTCTTGCCTACCCCGGCGCCGCCGAACAAGCCGATTTTCCCACCCTTCTGGTAAGGGCAGAGCAAATCAACGACCTTAATCCCGGTTTCCAACATTTCAGTAGATGTCGCCTGTTCCTCAAACGTCGGGGCTTTCCTGTGGATTGGCATATATTCCACCTTCTTAGGCGGCGCAATTTCATCGATCGGCTCGCCTAATACGTTAAACATACGCCCCAAGGTCTGCTCCCCAACCGGAATGGTGATAGACGCCCCGGTTGCTTCTGCATCCATACCGCGGACCAAGCCGTCCGTAGGCCCCATGGCAATACATCTTACCGTATCATCACCCAGATGCTGGGAAACCTCTACCACCAAACGCCTTTTATCCTTTAATGGGATATTGATGGCTTCGTTGATTTCCGGCAGGCTGCCCTCGGAAAACTTGATATCCAAAACGGCGCCAATAATCTGAGTGATTTTACCTATATTCTTTTCTGCCATAATTTCACTCCTTGTAATCTTGTTAATAAACGACTGCAGCATACCATAAACAGCTCATGCTGTTTATGAAATGGCTTCGGCGCCTGCGATAATCTCTGTCAGCTCCTGTGTAATCGAGCCCTGCCGCGCCCTGTTATATTTCAATGTCAAATCACTAATCATTTCCTCTGCATTGCTTGTTGCGGAATCCATCGCCTGCATCCTTGCGCCGTTTTCACTGGCTACCGCCTCTACCAACGCCCCATAGAAAAGGCTTGTCAGATATTTGGGGATAATCAGATCCAATGCTTCTTCCTCATTCGGCTCATAATTCATCAGCAGGTTGCTGCCAGCCTCTTTGATGTCAGCTTCGTCTAATTCAATCGGAAGCAGCTTCATCAAGGTCGGCTCATGGCTGACGGTATTCTTGAAATGGGTATAGGCCAGATAGATCTCTCCGATTTCCCCATTGGTAAAGGCTTCTAGCACCTCCTTACAGATCATGGATGCATCTGCATACGTAGGGCCTTCGATGACGTCGGAAAAATCATGCTTCATCTCATAGCCTTTCCTGACCAGCGCTTCCTTTACCTTGCGCCCGATCACATAAATCTGCGCGTCCTCTTTGGCTATCCCGCTGTTTGTGACGAGCTTCACGATATTGGAATTGTACCCGCCCGCCAGGCCACGGTTCGAGGCAATGGTAATTACTGCCTTTTTCTTCGATTCCCCAGCCTTTAGATAAGGATGCTCCATACTCCCGGATCTCGCCAGCATGGAAGCCACCGTCTGGTACATGTAATTAAAGTATGGGTTCGACTGCTCCGCACGGTTCCTGGCTTTCTGCAATTTAACAGTAGAAACAAGCTTCATGGCTTTTGTGATTTGCTGCGTACTTTGTATGCTGCCTTTCCTTCTTTTGATGTCCCTCATGGACGCCATAAACATTCACCACCTAACTTGATCCTACTTAAATTGTGCCTTGCATTCCTCGATTGCTTTTACAAGCTTTGTTTCGGTATTTTGTTTGATTTCCTTATCCTTGCGGATGGACTCTGGGATATCTGGGTACTTCGTATCAATAAATTCAAACAGTTCCTGCTCAAAGCGGAGGATATCAGCAACCGGGACGTCCAAAAGGTATTTCTTAGTCGCCGCATAGATAATGATAACCTGGTATTCTACCGGCATCGGCTTATACTGCGGCTGCTTCAGCATCTCCCGGATGCGTTCGCCCTGCGCCAGCTTCTCTGTGGTATCTGCATCTAATTCCGAACCGAACTGTGCAAATGCCGCCAACTCACGGAACTGCGCCAATTCCACACGGATCGGCGCGGCAATCTTCTTCATCGCCTTAATCTGCGCGGAACCGCCTACACGCGATACCGACAAGCCCGCGTTAATCGCCGGACGGAAGCCCGCGTTGAACATTTCTGTTTCCAGATAAATCTGCCCGTCTGTAATTGAAATAACATTCGTCGGGATGTATGCGGAAACGTCGCCCGCCTGGGTCTCAATAATCGGAAGCGCCGTCAGGGAACCTCCGCCCAATTTATCGGACAGCCTTGCCGCACGCTCTAACAGCCTGGAATGGAGATAGAATACGTCGCCCGGGTAAGCCTCGCGTCCTGGCGGACGGCGCAGCAGTAAGGAAAGGGTACGGTAAGCCGTTGCATGCTTACTCAAGTCATCGTAAATAACAAGGACGTCCTTCCCATTTTCCATCCATTCCTCACCGATGGCGCAGCCTG
The DNA here is from genome assembly GCA_948470065.1 of uncultured Eubacterium sp. Taxonomy (GTDB): domain Bacteria; phylum Bacillota; class Clostridia; order Lachnospirales; family Lachnospiraceae; genus Petralouisia. The sequence continues at coordinate 10,488 of CAOKNO010000072.1, forward strand.
CATATGGCGCGATATACTGCAACGGCGCAAGCTCGCTTGCAGTAGACGCAACAACCGTCGTATAATCCATTGCGCCAAATTCCTCAAACGTCTTAACAATCGTTGCAACCGTCGACGCTTTCTGGCCAATAGCAACGTAAATACATTTTACATTCTGGCCCTTCTGGTTAATAATCGTATCTACGGCAATCGCAGTCTTCCCGGTTTGGCGGTCGCCGATGATCAGCTCGCGCTGCCCTCTTCCGATCGGGACCATGGAGTCGATCGCCTTAATCCCTGTCTGCAGCGGCGTGTCTACGGATTTTCTGGAGATAACGCCGGAAGCCACCCTTTCAATCTGGCGGAACTTCTTCGTCTGGATCGGGCCTTTCCCGTCGATGGGCTGCCCCAGCGCGTTTACAACACGCCCGGTCATAGCGTCCCCAACCGGAACCTCAACCACCCTTCCTGTCGTCTTAACGGTGTCTCCTTCGTTGATATTCTTATGATCCCCTAACAATACGGCACCAACGTTATCTTCTTCCAGGTTCAACACCATTCCATAGACTTCCCCAGGAAATTCCAACAATTCACCTTGCATCGCGTTCTCCAGGCCGTGAATACGTGCAATGCCGTCTGCAACCTGGATAACTGTACCAACATCAGATACTTCAAGCTGGGCAGCATACCGCTTCACCTGCTCTTTTATCACTGAACTTATTTCCTCTGGCTTTAAATTCATGGAGCGCATTCACCTACTTTCAACTGTATTTTTGATAATTCCCTGGTCAGGCTCTGCAGCTTATTCTTCACGCTGCTGTCGATGACCCTGTCGCCAATCCGGATTACCATGCCGCCAATCAAACTGTCGTCCACGCCATAGTGCATATCAAATTCCACATACTGGGTGGATTCCAGCAATTTATCCTTCACCTGCTCTTTCTGGCTGTCCGTCAGCGGCATCGGGGCAGTCACATAAGCGGTGCCAATGTTCTTATATTCTTTTACCTGGCCAATGAAATACGTGAATACAGATTCCATTTCACCATAATGGCCTTTGGAAACAAGCATACGCATAAGCCCTGTGATTTCATCCCGGACCCTGCCTTTAAAAATTTGTTCCAGAATCTCTATCTTCTCTTCTTTTACGATTTTCGGGTGATTCATCAGTTTGGAAAGCTCGTTGTCTTCTTGCAGGATCTGCTGTATGCCTCTTGCCTCTTCTAACATTTCATCCACCTGACCAGATTCCACAGCAAGCTCAAACAGTGCATCCCCATATGTTTTGGATACTAGCTTTGCCATGTGCTTTCACCTATCTCCTTTAATGTTTCCTCCACCAACTTTTCCTGGACGGACGTATTAATCTGGGCTGCGACTACTTTACCAGCCATCATGGAGGCAATCACGATGATTTCCTGTTTTGCCTCATCCATCACGCGCTTCTTCTCCAACATTGCTTCTTCGTTGGCACGCTTAATAATGCGGGCAGCCTCCTCCTTCGCCTCATCCACAATCCGGGCTTCATTTTTCAAAGCCTTCTGGCGGGCCTCACTTAAGATTACCTCAGCTTCCTTCTCAATCCCCTTGAGCTTTGCATCGTATTCCTTCTTTACCGCCGATGCCTCTTCCCGATCCTTCTTGGCGGAATCAATGTCATTTTTGATCCGTTCCTGCCGATCCTTGAGCATTTTCTTTGCCGGATTGAACAGCAGGTAAGACATCATGGCGAACAGGAACAAGATGGCAAATATCATAAGGATTGCATCATGGAGTAGCTGTGGGTTTAAGCCAAATAACTGTTCCAAAGCCTGGCCTCCTCTCTATGCTATCGTTACGCATCTTATGCGCCCTATCTTAATGGCTGTACAAACATTAAAAGGATTGCTACCAGCAAACCATACAGACCTGTTGTTTCTGCAACCGCCTGTCCCAAAAGCATGGTAGAGGTAATGTCAGACTTTGCCCCCGGGTTCCTTCCTACCGCCCCTGCCGCATGGCCCGCTGCAATACCCTGCCCGATCCCAGGCCCGATACCTGCGATAACTGCAAGACCTGCGCCGATTGCTGAACAAGCTCTGATTAATTCGTCTCCTGTAAAGTTACCCATAAGTTTTTTCCTCCTTGACTTTCCTTAAATTTCTTAAACGATTTTGTTATCTGCGTTTTGCGCATAAAGGCTTCCATGAAGCGCCCCTTACTCTTCCTCCCCAATCGCATTGCTGATATAAGTCATTGTCAGCATACAGAATACATAGGTCTGGATACACCCTGAGAACACATCGAAATAAGCATGTAACGCCCCAGGCCAGAAGTATGCGAATTTCGCCAGCAATGCATAGATCAACGCCATAATAATGGTGCCTGACAATACATTTGCGAACAGACGCAAGGACAGGGAAATAGGCACCGCAAATTCACTGATCAGGTTGATTGGGAACCAAATCGGCAGCCATGGCGGCAGCGGCGAACACATATCTGTCCAAATCTGCTTCGGCGTCTGGTATTTAAACTGATTGAAATGGATTAAGATAAAACTCAGTACTGCCAGAGGCAGCGTTACACCGTAATCAGCCGTAGGCGGCCGCAATCCAAATAAGCCAGAAAGGTTCGATATCAAAATAAAGATAAATATCGTCCCTACATAGTTGACAAACCTGCCGCCGCTTTTCTTGCCCATCGTGCCGCATACCATTTTATCCAGCATTTCCACAATCAGCTCCACCACATTCTGGAACCCGCCCGGGACCAAAGACGCATGCTTCATCACCCGGTTGGCGGCAATGGAAAAACCAATCAGCACTGCCATAACGATCAGTATGCTAACATGGGTCGTCGTAATCCAAAACGTCTGCCCAAAGAGCTCGTAAGAAAACAGCCCATGCACCATGATGTCAATATCAGCGCCAGAAGACAGTAAAATTGAACCTTGCACTCTCTCACCTCCTTGAAAAATATTTAATATAACGAAACAGGCCTCCTGTTATCGCCTCACGAAACATACCAGAACCCCCATTTCTGCGCACTGTATCCCAGTGCCCTGGCATCCCCACATCCTATGGTATCCTTCCCCACGGCTATGGAGATGCCAAGGCGCTAGGCACAAGGAACCTCCTGCTCTTCCCGAAAGCTTTGCAGTCACTTCCCCTGGACGCTTTCTATCACTTTATGCAAAAAGGGCTGCAGATAAGCAGCAATTTTCAACCCCATCACGCCTGCAAACATCGCAATCAAATCCCCCAGTTTCCAATACCAGACAGCCACGAAAGCCGCAACAAGCACAATATACCGCACTGCCGCATAGAGTATGGATTTCCCGGAACGCCTTCCCTGCGCCATGGCGTCCACCGTATCCAGGATGACGACCGCCATATTCACAGCCATCCCCATCGCCAGTGCAATCCCGATCCAAAGCCCTATGGTATACGCTATCTTGTCGCCTGCAAACCACATGCCCACCGCCTGGGCCAGCAGCCCATACGCCGCAATCCCAAACAGCAGCCCTGGAAGCGCCTGGTTAATCCTTCTTAACATCAGCGTCCTCCTTCCCATAAGGCGGCTTTTTCCCGCCATAAATCCGCTTTGCCATAATAAAAATATTCCGGAACCCGGCAAGCGCACCCACTAGAAACCAGGGGATTGCCATCCAGTCAGCCGAACATTTCCTGCCAAGCCAAATTCCTGCCATCGTGCACAAAAAAATGGGCACCAGCATATTGATTCCAAATTGTGTAATTAATGTCAGGGAGCGGTATACGCTTTTCTCGTATTTCACATGACACCTCCGCCAGAAACAAATGAAGCATCCAAAACATGCAAAAACCCATCAGGTACATTATATCTATTTTCCGTCGAAATGTCCATTCCTTCCTTCTAGAATTACTGAATTTTGTAAAAAGGCTCCTGCCTATCATTCATTGAACAAGACTGCCAGTTTCTGGATCGTCTTATTCAGCGTTTCATAGCACAGACCATAAGACTGTAGCGTCCCGCCATAAGGGTTGATAATCTCAAGCTCATCCCCCACCAGTTCTGTCAGCACCCTGACATCCACCTCCGCCGCCTCTGGGTATCCTTCTAGGATCTTCTGGCTCTGGATTGCTTCCATTGTGATAATCAGATGCTCAGGCACAAGATCCTCTGGCATAAGCTGCTTTGACATATGGTTTTCCATATTGATCCCATTGCTGATCAAGACGGTTTCCGCTTTTTGGTTCAGCGGCTCTGGAAATAACACGACAAGCCCACGGCTCTCGATAACAACTGGGCGCGCTAAAGCCTGCCCCTTTAGGATGGCTTCCGCCATGGGCGCCCTTGTGGTTCCATTGTCGCAGACAAAAATAATCTTTTTATATGCTTTCATACCTCCTACCTTCCCAAGACACCGCCGCCAGGCTATTTATACTTTGATGATATGATGCCCCGCCGCCTTCTTTAACCGGTTCATAATTGCCTGCCCCAACCCCGGCGAAGAAAAACACTCTGAGTATATGACGTCTACCTCCTGCTGGTCAAATTCCCTTAAAACCCCATACAAATGCTGGGCGATGGTATCTTCCATCTCCCGTGTCCCAATACTTTTGACAACACCGAACGGATAACCTGTGCATGTTTCTTCCGTCCCGATAATCCCGACCCGTTTGCCCATATCTATGGCAGCCTTCGCCAAACGTCTAATCTCTTCTTGTACGCGAGGCGGCTCTCCATCCACCAAGATCAGCTCCGCCTTCGGCGCATAATGCCTGTACTTCATCCCAGGCGCCTTTGGGCGGCTTTCCCCCTGTCCTGCCATAAGCCCTGGATCCATACGAACTTCTCCAATCAGTTCCTGTATCATCGCCTGGGTAACCGAGCCTGGACGCAGCACCATTGGGATTTCTTCTGTGAAATCCACAATCGTGGACTCAATCCCAATCCCCACAGGCCCCCCGTCTAAAATCATTGGGATCC
>CAOKNO010000073.1 GCA_948470065.1 uncultured Eubacterium sp.
GGATCCGCCCATCCGCCAGCACTGGCACAACGGCTGCCGCCCCTTTGCGGTGTTCCACATAGTCCCACTCTTCCACCTTCCCATCTGGAAGCTCCATATAATCTGTATAAATATCTAAAATCGCGCCTTTGTGCACGAGTTCCCGTTTCACACGTTTCACCATTGGCTGTCCCATATCTGCCTCCTAACTCACCTTCCTCTGCCGTCAAATACCCAGCGGCAAGCTCTTAACTTGACCTAGCTTGTTCTTTCCGTCCCAAGGGACGGGGTATTTGCACCCCTAGGGGTACATTGCTCGCGGGAATAAAAAACAGGGCTGCCGCAGGGCAGAAAACGGTATCATTTCTGCTTCATGCAACAGCCCTTTCTCTACCATTCACCGCTTATCTGGCATATTCTGTAACACGGGATTCCCGGATCACATTGATCTTAATCTGTCCGGGGTATTCCAAGTCATTTTCAATCTGCTTGGAAATATCACGCGCCAGCAAAACCATTTCAGCGTCATTAATCTGGTCAGGAACTACCATAATACGAATCTCTCTGCCTGCCTGGATGGCAAACGACTTATCAACACCTTTGAAACCATTTGCAATATCTTCTAACTGCTGTAACCTGTTTGAATATGTTTCCAATGTTTCCCGCCTTGCCCCAGGCCTTGCCGCCGAAATTGCATCGGCTGCCTGCACTAAGCAAGCGACCAAAGACTGCGGTTCCACATCTCCATGATGCGCTTCCACTGCATTGATGATGGTGGGGCTTTCCTTATATTTCTTACATAAATCCACACCAATCTGAATATGTGATCCTTCTACTTCATGGTCGACGGATTTCCCGATATCATGAAGCAGCCCAGCTCGTTTCGCCATCCTTACATCAACGCCTACCTCAGACGCCAGCAAGCCGGAAAGCTGCGCGACTTCAATGGAATGCTTCAATGCATTCTGCCCATAGCTTGTCCTGAATTTCATCTTACCAAGCAGACGGATCAGTTCTGGGTGTATGCCATGTACGCCGACCTCTAGGGCTGCAGATTCCCCTTCTTCCCGGATCATGGATTCTACCTCTTTCTGGGCTTTCTCTACCATTTCTTCGATTCTCGCCGGATGGATACGGCCATCCACTATGAGCTTCTCCAAAGCAATCCGTGCAACCTCCCTACGGATCGGATCAAAACCAGAAAGGATGACTGCCTCTGGCGTATCGTCAATAATCAGATCCACGCCTGTCATTGTTTCCAGCGTCCGGATATTCCGGCCTTCCCTTCCAATAATCCGGCCTTTCATCTCGTCATTCGGAAGCTGTACTACGGAAATCGTAGTCTCGGAAACATGGTCTGCAGCGCATTTCTGGATAGCTGTCACAATGTATTCCCTTGCTTTCTTCCCTGCTTCTTCCTTTGCTTTGGTTTCCATCTCTTTGATCAATTTTGCAGTATCAAGCTTCACATCATCTTCAATCATTTTTAAAAGATAATCTTTTGCCTGTTCAGAGGTAAGCCTTGAGATTCTCTCGAGTTCCTGTACGCGCTCTTCGTGTAGCTTTGAAACTTCTTCCTTCTGCCTGTTAATTTCCTCTTCCTTCGCCGCAAAGCCTGCTTCTTTTTTCTCAATGGACTCAAGCTTCTTGTCCAGGTTCTCTTCCTTCTGGATAATCCGCCGTTCATTGCGCTGGATTTCATTCCTGCGTTCCTTGATCTCTTTGTCGAGTTCATTTTTGGTCTTAATGGACTCTTCCTTGATTTCCAACAAGGACTCGCGCTTTTTATTCTCTGCAGCCTTAACAGCTTCGTCTATTATCTCCCTTGCCTTTTCCTCTGCGCTTCCAATCTTGGATTCTGCTGCGTGCTTGCAGTATGCAGATGTAAGGGCATAGGTAATAGGTATTGCGATAATTAACGTGACTACTACAGCGATTAAAATGTGTGGCACAGGAGCACCTCCTTTATAAAGTTTTCATAGTACATAAAACATATACAAAACGTCCCTAACCCTGCCAAATACCGTAAGCCGCACGAAAACATGCCGCCTGAAGGCAGGAATAGCAACTTTACTAATTTTATACTTTTTTCAGGCTTATGTCAAGTAGTCTAATACATGCAAAATCTCATTGGAACGGAACCCTTTGCGCAGCAGGAACTGGTACATCCGCTGTTTTTCCTTCCTATCAGCCGTTTCTTTGGAATAATGCTTCTTCTCCACCCATCTTAAAATCAGTTCCTGTTCGGTTTCCTGCCCGCATTCTTCCTCCAAAGCCTGCTCCGCTAGCTTCCGTGGGATCCCTTTACTAAGCAAAGCCATACGCATATTCCCCTGGCTCTTCTGCCCTTTCTGGCAGCGTACGAAATTCCTGGCATACCGGGCGTCGTCTAGGTAACGGAGTCCCTTGACATACGAGACGGCCTCTTCAATCGCCTCTTCTGTATAATATCCCTGGCGTAGCTTCTGCCGAAGCTGCGCCTCCGTGCGATCCATCCTTGCCAGCAAGTGCAGCGCCCTCTTCTTCGCCCTCTTTGCCAAAATCCCATTCTGGATCTCTTCATACTGCCCCAGGGAAAGCTCTTCTCCCTCAGTTAAGCCAAGCTTTCTCACCTCGCCCTTGTACAGCGCAAAATCCCTGCCGTCTTCTAGGTGCACCCTTACGCGTCTCTTGTCTAGTTCCTCAATCTGTGCAACCTGCATCCATACCCTCCCAGCCCATCTATCCCTTTGCCTGCAACCTCTAACTCCCTGAATATTCCGAAACGGCATCCCCCCTTATTCTGTTTCAATCTGCCGTATTCCGTCCTATTCCATATCATCCGCCGTTTCCTGGGAAACAGCTTCCCCTACGTCGACGGATCCTACCTCTGGCTTATCCCCAGAAGCCGCCTTCCCATCCTTACCTGCTTCCTTGCCGTCCTCTTTCTTCTCTAAAACCTTCTCGCGGACCTTGCGTTCCACCTCCTGGCATATGTCCGGATGCTCCTTGAGGTATTGCTTGGCATTCTCCCGGCCCTGCCCGATTTTCCCGCCATTATACGCAAACCATGCGCCAGACTTCTGGATTACGCCAAATTCTACGGCGTTATCCAGGATATCCCCTTCCCTGGAAATCCCTAAACCGAACATAATGTCAAATTCGGTTTCCTTAAACGGCGGAGCCACTTTATTCTTGACCACCTTAATCTTGGTCCTATTTCCGACAAACTCCCCAGCCTGCTTCAGCGCTTCCACCCTCCTGACGTCTAAGCGGATGGACGAATAAAACTTCAACGCCCGGCCACCCGTCGTCGTCTCCGGGCTTCCGAACATCACGCCCACCTTCTCACGGAGCTGGTTGATGAAAATCACAATGCAGTTCGTCCGATTGACAATGGCTGTAAGCTTACGGAGCGCCTGGGACATCAGACGCGCCTGTAAGCCTACGTGGGAATCCCCCATATCGCCGTCAATCTCCGCCTTCGGCACCAGCGCCGCCACGGAATCCACGATAATAATATCCATCGCGCCAGAACGGACCATGGTCTCTGCAATCTCAAGCGCCTGTTCCCCATTGTCCGGCTGGGAAATATAGAGGTTGTCAATATCCACGCCGATGTTCTTCGCATACACCGGATCCAGGGCATGCTCCGCGTCAATAAACCCTGCAAGCCCGTCGTTCTTCTGCACGGCCGCGACCATATGTAAGGCTACCGTGGTCTTGCCGCTGGACTCTGGCCCATAGATCTCCACAATCCTGCCCCTTGGCACGCCTCCCACGCCAAGCGCAAGATCCAGGCTAAGGCAGCCCGTCGGCACCGTCTCTACATTCATGTTCGCCACGGAAGCCCCAAGCTTCATAATGGAACCCTTGCCATAATCCTTCTCAATCTTTGAAATTGCGGCGTCCAGGGCTTTTAATTTATCTTCCTTCTTCTCTATCTTCTTGACTTCTTTCTTCGTTTCTTTGGCCATATCCATTCTCCTTTTCGCAAACTTATGTTCGTATAATTCCATAGTAATACAATTTTCCTGGGATGTCAACCGTTTTTCTTACGTATCTTTCCGATCTGGATGGGATTGGTAAATGTCCTTACTGGAAACAATAACTGGGATTCTGCTTTGAATTGCATGAAATGTAGGAAGTAAACGGAATTGAGATGGTAAGGATGGGTAATGTAAAAAGAATCTGAATGATTAGATTGGATGTTGTCACGCGAACAATTATCATCTCTATTTTGTCAGTATATCATATATCACTAATTATTGCTAGAGCATAAAACAAAAAAGTTGACAAAAACGAAAGCCTATTACAATTGCTTAGCAATACTTTTTTGATTATTGACGTATCAAACACCCGTGTAATAACGGGACGTATTCTGTGGAAATATTGTTTTTTTTCTATAAAGCAGATATAATGAAAATGATTTTAGCTGTTATTCGTAGCAGTCTCAAGGGAGGTTTTATACTCTTCGCCACGATAAAGTGTTAAAGTAACAGGAAAGGGAGGAAGAAATCATGAGATTAAAAAAATTCTTAGCGCTGGCGCTTGCTGTTGCAATGTCGGTAAGTTCTGTTGCATATGCAGCCCCGCAGGATGCTTCATATGCGGCGCCGGCGAAGGAAGGGGCGGGCATACCATGGACGGATGCGGCGCCGCCGGTTCTGACAGCGAAGCAAAGCGGCAACGTGGATACGGTTAAGTTCACGCATAAGGAGTGGACGGGCACAGAGTATGCGGATGTGAACGGGACCACGGTAAAGGCGGCGGAGGTATATGGGATCAACCGTGAGGAAGCGGGTACATTTGCGAGCACGTCTGTGGTGTATGATTCCCTAGAACATGCCGTTACGGGGGCGCGGGATTACAGGAAGGATGCGTCCGGATATGTGCAGTTTTTAACCGGAGAGACACAGAAAGACTGGTCATTGACGGTTCTGCAGAACCAGACTGAGGCAATGGGGAACGCCTATAAGGATTTTTACAAAGATTCGTATCGTATGAATGAGTCGGACGGCTGGAAATCCAATCTTCAGCTTCCGTGCAGCTGGACTGGGCAGGGGTTTGATTTTCCAATTTATGCCAATGTGCAGACGCCATGGCAGAATAAATACGACCCGGATACAAAAAATCAGTGCCCGAGGGCGCCGGAGGTATATAATCCGGTTGGACTTTACCGGAAGTCCTTTGATGTCAGCGATACGGTAAAAAGTGCGGGCGGAAGAATTTATCTCTCTTTCCAGGGCGTGGAATCTGCCTATTATGTTTATGTGAACGGCAAGGAGGTCGGATACAGTGAAGATACGTTTTCCCCGCACAGCTTTGATATCACGGATTATCTGACCCCGGATGGGAAGGGGAACCTGCTTGCGGTAAAAGTCCATAAGTTTTGCGACGGAACATGGATGGAAGGGCAGGATATGATTTATGACGGCGGGATTTTCCGCGACGTCTATCTGTATTCCGCGCCGCTTGTACATATTCAGGATTATACGGTTACGACGGATTTTGATGGGAAATACGAAAATGCGAACCTGAAAGTCAGCGTGGATCTGGCAAATGCATCGACTGCACAGGCGGATGGTTATAAGGTGGACGTCCGTTTGTTTGATGCAGAGGGGAATCCCTTTGCAGATGGAATGTCTCTGGATATGGGCGTGGTCCCGGGCGCGGATCCTTCCGGCAAAGACGGAGTATCCTCTAAGACGATGGAGAAGCAGATCGCAGCTCCGGAGAAATGGTCTGCGGAGACGCCGTATCTGTATACGCTGGTATTGTCCGTATATGATTCGGGTTCGGGCGCATATCTTGGAAGCATGTCCCAGCAGCTGGGGTTCCGCGAAATTGAGTTTGTCCGTACGGCGGTAGATGCAAACGGGAACCGGACGACACAGGATGCAGAATACAGGCCGATCACGATCAATGGCAAGCCAATCCTGCTCAAAGGAGCCAACCGCCATGATACGGATCCGGTTTATGGGAAATATGTACCCAAAAATGTGCAGGAGGAAGACGTCAGGCTGATGAAGCAGAATAACCTGAATGCGATCCGGACCTCACATTACAGCAATGATGAATATCTGTATTATCTCTGTGATAAATACGGACTCTATATCATGGGGGAGACGAACCTGGAATCCCACGCGCTTATGAATAATGCGGCGGCTCAGGTCCACTTTAAAAAGCTTGCGATGGACCGTACAATTACGGCCTTTGAACGTTTGAAGAATCGGACGGCGATTGTGATCTGGTCTACGGGAAATGAGAATTATTACCAGAGCGACGCGAAGTATGCGGACGGGATGTTTTATGACCTGATTTGGTATTTTAAAAATAACGACGCTACCAGGCCGGTACATTCAGAGAGCTCCAATAAGGCCAACGGAACAGATATGGGCAGCAATATGTATCCGACGGTAGATCTTACCCGGAATGAGGCGAAGAACCATATGCCGTATGTGCTCTGTGAATATGCGCATGCGATGGGAAATGCGGTTGGGAATCTGAAGGAATATTGGGATGCAATCCGCAGCGGCGAGCATATGATGGGCGCGTTTGTATGGGACTGGGTGGATCAGTCCAGGCTTCTTAGCCTTGCCCAGGTTTCCCAGGCGCATCCGAATGCTTATGATTATTATTCGGAGCAGGATGCACATAAGAACTTATACAAAGAAGAGGCGAAAGGGAAGTTCTATGCGTATGGAGGAGATTTCGGAGATGTTCCCAATGACGGTTCTTTCTGCGTCAATGGGCTGGTCTCTCCCGACAGGGATCCGCAGCCGGAGCTTCTGGAGGTAAAATACCAGTACCAGAGCGTCTGGTTTACGGCAGGCAGCGATGATTTGCTGAAGGGGAATGTCCAGGTATATAATGAAAATAATTTTTTGAACCTAAATGCTTTTGATGTGAACTGGTCTCTTATGGAGGATGGTAAAGAGCTTGGAAGCGGAAAGATTTCCGATACGGCAGTGGAAGGCCGGGGGAGGAGAACGCTGAGCGTTCCCTATGCCGGATCTATGCCAAAACAGAAAAAAGCGGGAGCAGAATATTATCTGAACCTTTCGGTTACTTTGAAAGAGGATACCCTGTGGGCAGAGGCAGGACATGAAGTGGCATATGAGCAATTTGAGATATCCGGGGAACCTGAACTGGCAGAACTGCCGATACAGACGGATGTTACGGCACAGAAATCCGGGAATGGCGAAATAGAGGTATCCGGCAAAGATTTCCGTTTCAGGATGGATGCGAAGGCCGGCAGGATCTATGATTACTATTATAAAGAAGAGCTGCTCCTGAACAAAGGACCGGAGACAAATTACTGGCGGGCTTTGGTAAATAATGACAGGAATTTTGACGCGAAATGGCAGAATGTAAACAAAGGTATATGGGCCTCCGATATTCAGATTGGCAGGAACGCGTATGGGCAGACGACCGTTACGGTTGTACTGCAAGCACCGGATTATCCATCAATGAAGCAGAAGATGGTTTATACGATCGATGGCAGCGGCGCCGTTACCGTACAGGCAAGTGTGGATGCATCTGCGGAGAAGCTTGGCCGGTATCTGCGTATCGGCACGGTTATGGAATTGCCAAAGGGTTATGAAACCGTGGAATGGTATGGAAACGGTCCCGTGGAAGCGATGTGGGACAGAGAAGATTTTGCACGGACAGGCGTATACCGTACAACAGTCTCGGATCTGTTTTATCCCTATCTGGATACGCAGGATACCGGAACGGTGACGGGAGTGAAGTATTTTACGGTAACAGACCCGGCGAAGAAAGGGGCGCTTGCGATTGCCTCCGAAGAAGGGGTGGAGGTATCTGCGCTTCACTTTGATGTGAATGATTTGACGCAGGCGCGTCATCCCTATGAACTGACGAAGAAGAATGAAACATTCCTGACGGTGAATTACCGTTCCCAGGGAACCGGAAATTTAAGCTGCGGCGCAGATACGCTGAACGATTATCTGCTTTTGAATAACAAAGCGTATTCTTATTCCTATACGATTGTTCCGTATACGGCGGCAGGCTCAGATGTGATGGAACTTACGCGGCCGTACCGGACAGAGTCCGTACCGTCTGTTGCGGCGTCTGCGGAGGCGGTAAGCGGCTGGATTGATGAACTGGATCCATTTTCCGTTTCGAAGAAGTCTGTTACAAGGCTTTTGAATATTTATGGGAAATTAAGCGAAAAGGAGAAGGAAAAGGTCACGCAGGGGCGCTATGAGAAGCTGAACGAGGCAAAGGCGCTGGCGGAAGATTTGGAGTCTGGCAGAACCAGACTTACAGTAAAGGATAAGAGTGCGAACGGATTTGATTTCGACCTGACAGGAAATGCGGCGATGGTACAGAACGACGCCGGAACCGTAATGGAAGGGTATGCAGATGTGAAGGGCAGCGGAGCCGACGAAAAAATGAACCAGACCATCGGAGGTACAAATCCATTTACATTTGAGGTGGTGATCAATCCAAACGGCGGGACCGATCTTAACATGATTGCATCCAAAGGGGATCAGTGCTCTGCATTCCGGATTTCTGAGAAAGCAGTTTATTTCTTTATCAAGGATGCGTCTGGCTGGAAGAGCGTAAAATCAAGAGATCTGACGGATGCGGAACTTCACTCTTATATTCATATTGCAGGTATCTATGATGGCAGCAGGATTCTGGCATACCTGGAAGGAGAAGAGCTTGTCTCGCAGGAGGCTGGAGCGGTTGAGAAATCTGGCTTCCCGCTGGGAATTGGCTATTGTCCGGAGACAAACCGGAAGTCGGTATCAAGTTTCCGCGAATTCCGGCTGTATTCGAAGGCGCTTACGAAGGCAGAACTGGACGGCCGTTCTGTAAAACAAACGGATCCATGCGTTGTGCTGTGGTATGATTTTAACGAAGTCGGCTATGCGGGCCGGGCGCAGAACGCAGAGGGCGTGCGTTTCTTTGCCTCAGATTTCACTCTTGCGAAGGGAGAAAAGACAACCGTACAGGCAGAAGTTAAGCCGTTTTATGTCACTGGGAGCGTAACCTATGAATCCGGCGACCCATCCATTGCAGAGGTGGATGCTGCAAGCGGCGAGGTAACGGCGGTAAAACCGGGAACAACCGTAATCCGTGCGAAATGCCGGGAGAATGAGACGCTGACGGCAGAGATTAAGCTTACCGTTTCCGAAAAGCAGCAGGATCCAAAGCCGCCGGTAGATCCAAAGCCGCCGGTAGATCCGAAACCACCAGTAGATCCGAAGCCTCCTGTGAAGCCGGAGAAAAAGCCACTTGCAGTCGGAAAGACCTTCAATTCTGGAATTTTCCGTTATAAGGTTACGAAGTCGTCGAAAACATCTGCGAAAAACCGCCGCGTAAGTGTGGAGAAACTTCTAAATAAGAAGAAGACAAGCGTCACAATCCCGGCAACGGTGAAGAAGAATGGGTATACGTATCAGGTAACTGCGGTGCAGAAAAACGTATTCCAGAAAAATAAGAAATTAAAAACCGTGAAAATCGGGGCTAATATTACCAAAATCGGAGATAAAAGTTTCTATCAGTGCAGTAAATTAAAGACGATCTATTTCAAGGGGAAAAAAGCTCCTTCCATAGGCAAAAATGCATTCAAAGGCATCCAGAAGAAATGTAAGGTATACGTGCCGAAAAAGATAGCGAAAAAACAATTGAACCTCTTAAAAAAGCGAATGAAGAGCGCGGGAAAGAAGGTCGTATACAAGAAGAAATAACATAAGAAGCGTCTGTGTTCCGGACATTGGCATATGAAGCGGTGGAAAATCCAGAAAGAGGACGCGCTTTCCTATCAAACAAAAAGAAGGGGCTGTCGCAAAATAGATGCCGTATACGAGATATGGGTTTTAAGCACATAAACTCATCCATATTTTGTATATAAACAATACTTTGCAACAGCCCCTTCCCTTTATAAACCCTATCTTCCCATCCGTCAAGCAATGATTTCCTGGATCCCTTCTAGGGAATGGAATCCGACCGCCTCTTTTACTGCCTGGCCGTCTTTAAACAGCACCAGCATTGGGATACTCATTACTTGGTATTTCTGGGCAATGCCGCCCTCCTCGTCCACATTCAGCTTGGCAAATTTCACTTCCGGGAACTTTTCCGCCGCCTGTTCAATCACAGGTCCTTGCATCTGGCAAGGTCCGCACCAGGGCGCCCAGAAATCGACCAGCACTGGAACCTTGCTGCCCAATACTTCCTCTTCAAAATTACGTTCTGTCACCTTATACACCATACCGGAATTACCTCCTTACCTTCCTACGTCATTCTTATCTTTACCCAGCCCATTATAACATATTCGTCCAAATCTGTGAAGATCCCTTCTAGTTTGTGGCATCATAAGTACAAAACGCCTGTTTATGGCACTGTTCCAGTCCCGGGAATGGACGCCATGCGCCTAACCGCTAAAATAATGTTAAGATTTTGTTTCAGCCTTGAATAACCGCCTCCTTCATGGTAAAGTGAAGGAAAGCAAGAAGCTGTGGGTTTCCGCAGGCCGTCACTGAAGGCAGTACAATGATACGCCTCCCCTTTCCGTCTGCCTTCGAAAGAAAAAACACAGAAAATTACAGAGGGTAAGACTATGAAAAAGAATTTTATAAGCACACACTTCCAGGATTTGAAGCAACCAACGAAAGACTGGCTATACACAGCGGCATTCCTGCTGCTGGCCACATGCCTGGCTATTTTCCTCTACCTTTTCGTTTCCCAGAACCCTACCACGATATCCTTGTTCTATATGGTTGGGATTGTTACCATTACACGTTATACGCATGGATACCAATATGGCATCTTTGCTTCTTTCTTCGGCGTTATCTTCATCAACTGCTTCTTCACCTACCCTTATTTCCAGATTGATTTCTCCCAGCCAGATTACGCGTTTACCTTCGTGTGTACCTTATCCCTTTCCCTGGTCACAAGCGCGACAACGACGCACCTTAGGCAGCAGGCAGAATTTTTACGGCTGCATGAACGGCAGCTTGCAGAGGCGGAAAAGGAAAAAATGCGTGCAAACCTCCTCCGTTCCGTTTCCCACGATTTACGCACGCCTTTGACCAGCATCCTAGGGCGCATCGCCGTTATGAAGGAAGGGCGTATCCCCTACACCGCGGAAGAATACCGGCAGGAAATCGCAAACATCGAAGACGACGCATCCTGGCTTTTGAATATGGTAGAAAATATCTTATCCGTCACCCGGATCCAAACGGGAAGCTCCAAATTGAACACCGTGCCAGAACTTGCAGAAGAAGTGATTTCAGAAGCTGTCGTGCGATTGAAAAAACGGATCCCATCCGCTGGGATCCAGGTGGAAATCCCCTCAGAAATCCTTATGGTCCCTATGGACGCCATGCTGATCGAGCAAGTTTTAATCAACTTGATGGAAAACGCCATACTACATTCCAAAAGCGAAGACGCCATAAAGCTTATCCTAGAAAACCACACCGGCCATATCTTATTCCGCATCATCGATCATGGCGCCGGGTTAAACGATTACCAGCTTGAGCATATTTTCGACGGTTCTTATGCAAAAAGCCCCTCTTCGGACGCAAAACGCGGCATGGGGATTGGACTTTCCATCTGCCAGACAATCGTGATAGCCCATGGAGGCACAATCAGCGCCAAGAACCACGGTACAGGAGCTGAGTTCCAATTTACCCTGCCAAAGGAGGAGTCCTATGCATAAATTTACCGTGCTCATCACAGAAGATGAAAAACAGCTTTATGGAGTTCTCTCAAAAATCTTAACTGCCAACGGATACCGGACTAGTTGGGCAGCTTCTGGGATGGAAGCTATTTCCCTCGCTTCTTCGTTATGCCCAGATATCATCCTACTGGATTTGGGCTTGCCCGATATCGACGGAATGGAAGTAATCTCACAGATCCGTACCTGGTCTGGCTGCCCGATTATTGTGATTTCCGCACGCGATTCGGAAGAAGACAAGGTACGCGCGCTGGATGCTGGCGCTGACGACTATATCACAAAACCCATTGAGAGCACCCATGAAATGCTGGCACGGATACGTACCTGCCTGCGTCACAGCGCGCAGGCAGGCCTTGACCACAGGGTTTCCCAACAGCCTTACCAATCCAACGGCTTGGAAATCGACTTCCTCCGCCGCTCTGTTTCTTTAGACGGCACGCTTGTCCACCTGACGCCAATCGAATATAAGATCGTAGCCTTCCTCGCGCAAAATTCTGGCAAGGTCGTAACGTATGCCGCGGTAATCAAAAATGTCTGGGGTCCTTACGCAGAATCTGACAATAAAATCCTCCGCGTAAATATGGCCAATATCCGGCGCAAACTAGAAAAGAACCCCGCGCAGCCGATTTATATCTTTACCGAAGTAGGCGTAGGCTACCGGATGGCAGAGAACGGCATGTTAAACAATCCTTAAGAAATTTTTGGTTGTTTTTTTCCCTGATTCCTATATAATAAAAAAGGAATATCCTGGAATATTGTACAAGCCAAAGCTGCGCAGAGGCGCCTGTGCAAGTCGGCAACAGTATCCCAAGATACTGCCTGGTACGCCTAGCGCGTGACGCCACATAGGCAGTAGGCCAAAATCCAAGAAAAGGAAGGTCATTGGAACGACTATGCAGAATGGAACGAATACCCCAAGGAACAAATATTCCCAGAATACCCCGCCAAACAGAAGGCGGCGTAAAAGAAGGTGGCGGATCCGCTGGGGCAACCTAATTGCTCTTATTTCCCTTCTGGCGCTTGTTGCCTTATGCATCTGGTTCCTTGCAAGTACAATCAGCAAGAAATTCGGCAGCGATAAAAAGCCAGAAAGCATTACGCAAAATGACAGTACGCAAGACGAAGCAGGGGCAGACGATCCGTCCGACGCATCCATCCAGGATGCCGAAATAGGGACGCCAGACGGCGAAGAAGGAAGTTCACAGCCAGAGGAAGGCGCCGAACCAGAAGAAGGGCAAGAGCCTGGCGCAAGCGAGGAGCCAGAAGAAGCCAAACAGCCAGAGGAAGCCAAAGCGCCATTTACCCTTGCCGACCTGGACAACCCAGAAGGGTTTGACACGCGCCCCACAGAGAATGGGATCGTGTTGCAGAACGAACAGTTCGCCCTAGACGGCCTGGACACTACGAAGCTGGACTGGGGGCAAGGCGGCGACAAGGACGAATGGAACCGCCCGGCAGGATGCTTACAGTATCAAGAGAAGTTTGGGAAATACAACGCCTATTTCATCAAGGACGAACCAGAGAAGAAGGTCATCTACCTTACCATGGATGAAGGCTATGAATATGGATGTTCGGAACGTATCCTGGATACCTTGAAAGAAAAAAATGTACATGCCGTATTCTTTGTGACAAAGCCTTATGCAGAGCAGAACCCAGAACTGGTAAAACGCATGATCGCAGAAGGGCATGAAGTCGGCAACCACAGCGTTACCCACCCAGCCGCAGGCATGTACTCCCAGAGCATTGAGGAGCAGACAAATGAAGTTATGGGCAACCACGATTATATCAAAGAGCAGTTCGGCTACGATATGCACCTGTTCCGATATCCCGCTGGGAAATTCAACGAGCAGTCCCTTGCCCTGCTGAACAACCTAAATTATAAGACCATCTTCTGGAGCTTCGCATACCTGGATTACGATGTAGAGAACCAGCCGGACGTAGCGGAGAGCCTGCAAAAGATTATGAGTTGCCTGCACCCAGGCGCAATTTACCTGCTCCATGCAGAATCCGAGACAAATACCCAGCTCCTTGGCGACTTTATCGACCAGGTCAGGGCGCAGGGATACGAATTTAAAGTCTTCCAATAAAAACCAAACGCAGCAACTTTGTCCAAAGTGTGATTAGCGAACCAACATTTTTGTAATAATAAAGCCCCCGGCTGTATTACAATACAGCCGGGGGCTTTCCTCCGTCCATGTGGATAGGATCCACCGTCAATTCTTCCCAAACTCTGAGAGTACCAGCCCTTCGTTCCGATCTAACGTCATACCCACGCTCCAGCTATTCACAAACAGCAGCAATGGATTCCCTTTCAGATCCTGGATTTTTTTCATATCGGAAGTACCAGAAAGCTTATCCATATCGATCTCCTTATTCTCAATCCAACGGATATGCTCATACGGCAGCTTTTCTAGCCGGATGTCCACGTTATACTCATTTTCCAGGCGGTATTTGAGCACATCAAACTGCAGAACGCCAACCACCCCGACAATGATTTCTTCCATCCCGGTATTGTATTCCTGGAAAATCTGGATGGCGCCCTCCTGGGCAATCTGGTTGACCCCTTTGACAAACTGCTTACGCTTCATCGTATCTATCTGGCGTACCCTCGCAAAATGCTCTGGGGCAAACGTCGGGATCCCTTCAAAGGCAAATTTCTTCCCGGCGTCCGTAAGCGTATCGCCAATGGAAAAAATCCCTGGGTCAAATACACCGATAATATCCCCTGCATATGCTTCCTCTATAATCTTGCGCTCCTGCGCCATCATCTGCTGCGGCTGGGAAAGGCGCATTTTCTTCTCTCCCTGGATATGGGACACTTCCATACCTGCTTCAAACTTACCCGAACAAATACGCAAAAAAGCAATCCGGTCGCGGTGCGCCTTATTCATATTCGCCTGTATCTTAAAGACAAATGCCGAAAACTCCTCAGAGAACGGATCGATCTCCCCGATATCTGCTTTCCTGGGCAAAGGCGGAGCCGTCATCTGCAAGAAATGCTGCAAAAACGTCTCTACGCCGAAATTGGTCAACGCAGAGCCGAAAAACACGGGGGACAGTTCCCCTTTCGCCACAAGATCCAGGTCAAATTCCGCGCTCGCCCCATCCAACAGTTCAATTTCCTCCAACAGCGTTTCCTTCTGCCCCGCCCCGATTTCCGCTTCCAGTTCCGGATCGTCAACCGCAATATCACGTTCCACGCCTTCCTTCGTGCCTTTTAAGGTATCGGCAAACGTCTTGACCTTTTTGGTATTCCGATCGTAAACGCCGCGGAAGCCTTTGCCAGATCCAATCGGCCAATTGATCGGGCAGGTCGCAATCCCTAACTCCTTTTCAATCTCATCCAGCAGCTCAAAGGTATCGTTAGCGTCGCGATCCATCTTATTGATAAAAGTAAAAATCGGGATATGGCGCATGACGCAGACCTTAAACAGCTTCCTCGTCTGCGCCTCCACGCCCTTAGAACCGTCAATCACCATCACGGCAGAATCCGCAG